>JBKDQC010000799.1:0-7140 GCA_046342295.1 Deltaproteobacteria bacterium
GGCCGCGCGCCCGCGGCCGTGACGCACACGGGCCGCGCGGCGACGCCCGCCGAGCGTGAGCGCGTCGTGTTCGCCGCTGCCTCGCGCCGCGCGCCCTTCGAAGCGCTCGCCACCTCGTTCGAGTCGGCGCATGCCGGCGTCGAGGTCACGCTGGCCTTCGCAGGGAGCCACGAGCTCCGCGCCCAGCTCGAGTCGGGAGCCGACGCGGACGTGGTCGCCACCGCGGACGAGGGCACGATCGACGCGCTCCGTGCGCAGGGCCTGACCGGGGAAGCGACGATCTTCGCGCGCAACGAGCCCGTGCTGATCGTCGCGGCCCATGCGCGCGCGCGGGTGTCGTCGTTCGACGCGCTCCCGGAGGCCGAACGTATCGTGCTCGGCGTGCCGGAGGTCCCGATCGGCCGCTACGCGACGGCGGTCCTCGATCGCGCCTCGCAGGCGCGCCCAGGCTTCCGCGCGCGGGTCGAGGCGCGCGTGGTCTCCCGCGAGCTCAACGTGCGGCAGGTGCTCGCCAAGGTGGCGATGGGCGAGGCCGACGCGGGCCTCGTGTACCGCACGGACGCGCGCGGAGAGGACGCGCTCGTCGTCCTCGCGATCCCCGAGGATGCGAGCGTGATCGCGCGCTACCCGATCGCCACGCTCACGCGCGCGCCGCACCCGACCCTCGCCGCGACCTTCGTCGCGCTCGTTCGCGGTGCAGAGGGCCAGCGGGTGCTGCTCGAGGCCGGGTTCCTGGCGCCCGAGGGCGAGGGCCCGTGAGCGCGCGATCGTCCGGGCCCGTGCTGAGTGCTGCCCTCGCGCTGCTCGCGGGCGCGCTGGTCGTGCTGCTCGCAGCGCCGCTGGTGGTCTTGGTCGCGAGCACGAGCGCGTCCGACCTCGCGTCGGCCGCCAGCTCCCCGGCGGCGCGCGCCGCGCTGCCGCTGAGCCTCGCGACGAGCGCCGTGAGCCTCGCAGCCGTCGGCATCACGGGCACACCGCTCGCGTGGTGGCTCGGGCGGAGCGGAGCCCGCGCGGCGCGGGTCGTCGAGGCGCTCACGCTGCTGCCCATCGTGCTCCCGCCCTCGGTCGCCGGCCTCGCGCTGCTCCTCGCCTTCGGGCGGCGCGGCCTGCCCGCGCTGTTGGGCGGCTCCCTCGCGTTCACGACGCCGGCCGTGGTGATTGCACAGACCTTCGTCGCCGCCCCGTTCTTCGTCCTGGCGGCGACAGCCACCTTCAGGCGCATCGATCCACAGCTCCTGCTCGCCGCGCGGAGCCTCGGAGCGAGCCCGGTCCGCGTGCTCGCAGAGGTCGCCGTGCCGATCGCGGCGCCGGGCCTCGTCGCAGGCGCCGCGATGGCGTGGGCCCGCGCGCTCGGAGAATTCGGGGCCACGCTCATGTTCGCGGGGAACATGGAGGGCCGCACACAGACCCTGCCCCTCGCCATCTACACCGCGTTCGAGTCCGATCTCGGCGTCGCGCGCGCTCTCTCCCTGCTCCTCGTCGCCGTCGCGATCGCGGTGCTCGGGCTCGTCCGCGCGCTCGATCCCCGAGGAGAGCGCTCCCAGTGACGCGCCTCCCCTCCGGCGGGCCGAGCCTGGGCCTCGTCGCGCGGCTCCGCGCGCGGGTCGGCGCGCTGGCGATCGAGGCGAACCTCGAGACGGGGCCTGGAGCGCTCGCGCTGGTGGGCCCCAACGGCGCCGGCAAGTCCACGCTGCTCGCGCTGATCCTCGGCGCGCGCCGCCCCGACGCGGGTCACGTCGCGATCGACGGCGAGACGCTCTTCGACGATGCCCGCGGAATCGATGTCCCGATCGAGCGGCGCCGTCTCGGCTACGTGCCGCAGGGCTCGGCGCTCTTTCCGCACCTCGACGTGCGCGGCAACGTCGCGTTCGCCGCGAGGCATGGCCTGCGCGGCGCGAGCCGCGACGCGCGCGAGGGGGCGGTCGCGCGCGTGCTCGGCGAGCTCGGCCTGACGCCGCTCGCCTCGCGCGCGCCCTCGACGCTCTCCGGCGGCGAACGTCAGCGCGTCGCGCTCGCGCGGGCCCTCGTCGTCGCGCCGCGCGCGCTCCTGCTCGACGAGCCCTTCGCGTCGCTCGACGTCCTCGCGCGGGGCGAGGTCCGCGCGCGCATCGCCGACACGCTCGCGCGCCACTCGATCCCCGCGATCCTCGTCACGCACGACGCGAGGGACGTGCGCACCCTGGCCGACCGCGTCGCCGTGCTCGAGGCCGGCGCGTGCGTGCAGTCCGGCGCCTGGTCCGACCTGGCCGCTGCGCCCGCGACCGAGTTAGTGCGCTCGCTCGTGGAATGAGGGGGGCGTGCAGCTGCGCGCGCGGCCCTCGCGCTCACGGCGCCCGCGACCCGTGCACGTTCCGCACGACGACCATGCCGGTGACGCCCCGTCACCGCCGCCCCGTCGTGGCGCCTGTCGCGGCCAGCTCCCTGCCGCGCGCCTTGAGCGCGTCGAGCAAGAGGCGTGTCGCCTTCGTCTCGTGCTGATCCGCGCGCCGCACGAGCGCGATCGTGTCCTCGAAGGCCGGTGCGTCCGACGAGAGGTCGACGAGCGTGCCCTCGGCGACGCCGTGCGCGGCGACGCGACGCGGGAGGATTCCGATGCCCGCCCCGTCGACGACGAGACTCTTCACCAGCTCCATCGACGAGCACGGGAGGTGCCGTCGCACGCTCGATC
Source organism: Deltaproteobacteria bacterium (assembly GCA_046342295.1). Taxonomy (GTDB): domain Bacteria; phylum Myxococcota_A; class Polyangia; order Polyangiales; family Sandaracinaceae; genus JAFLCL01. The sequence continues at coordinate 2,669 of JBKDQC010000799.1, forward strand.
CCTCGGGCAGCCGTGCGAGGATCCACTGCACCTGCGCGAGGACCGGCACGTAGAGAAGCGGGACCTCGTCGAGCAGGCGCAGGGGCTCCTTCTTGCGGCGGCTCCGCAATCGCGCGCTCGCGATGAGGCCGACCCGATCGGCGAACAGCGGGACGATCACCACGTCGGGGTGCGGGCTCGGGTTCACCACGATGCCGACGTCGATACGGCGCTCGACGATCGCCGTGTGCACGTCGCGCGAGTTGCCGTTCCACAGCGCCACCTCGATCCGCGGCTGCGCCTCGAAGAAACGCGTGAGAAAGCCCGGAAGGAAGTACGCGCCGAGGCTCTCGTGGCAGCCGAGGGTGAAGCGACCACGCGGCTCGTGCTCGAGGTCGTGGATGGCGCTTCGGAGCTCTGCCGCCGAGCGAACGAGCCCCCGCGCGTGCCCGACGAGCGCCTCGCCCGTGCGCGTGAGCGTCGCGCCGCGCGCAGTCCGCGTGAAGAGCGTCGTGTCCAGAGAGCGCTCGAGCTCCTGGATCGCCGCCGTGAGCGCAGGCTGGCTCATCCCGAGCGCGCGGGCGCCACCCGTGAAGCTTCCGCGCTCCGCGATCGCGAGGAAATACCGCAGCGGTGCAGGGACCAGCCCCTCGGCTTCATCGCTCATCGCGGCAGGGTAGCCGACCTCCGGTGGAGGCGCGTGCCGTCGGGACCCATGTCGCGCAGCTCGCTTCGTCGTCATCCTCGCGCGCGAGGGACTCCCATCACCTCGAGGGTGAAGTAGGCGGAGCCCCACGGAGCGGAGTCGCCGCCGCCGAGCTTGATCTCCTTCTGGGAGCCGAATTGCACGAACACGCCGCCCCAGGTGGGATCCCCCACGACGGGCTGAGCGTTGGGGCCGCCCCACTCGAACTCCACCTTCTGTTTCTGCTTTCGCTTCGGCTTTCCCAGGCTGCCGATCAGAGCCTTGATGAGCTTCTGGAACGTCGGCTCGGCCACGCCGACGTGGTGGCTCGCGTCAGCGTGCACTCCGAGCCGCTGGAGGTCGGGCAGATACTCGATGAACTTGTAGTGCAGCCCCGCGTTGGCTCTGGCGCGATGCAACTCGTGGTGGCGAAGCGTTCGCCATCCTTCCGGCACGCCAGGTTCTGCTCCGGGCATGTAGATCCCGTCGCCCGCCAAGTACCGGTCGACGAGCGCCTCGACGACGTACGGCTTCATCACCGCGTGCTCGGGCCGAAGAACCTCAGACTCACCATCGCCCGTCACTCGACCGAAGAGCGTTTGGTTCGTCGCGACCTCGTCGACGAGCGCCGCCAGCACCTCGTCCGACGGGAAATCGGGGAACGACTGCGTCATGGGCCCAGAACGTACCACGTGGCTCCTCGGAACCGGCGTGGGACGCGCGCTCCGGCTCGGAGCGCGGAGCGCGTCGGGATCGCCGGCGCCTGCGCGGCCGAGAGGAGTGCCCCCGCCAACCCGCGCGCTTCACTCCATCGTACCGGGCACGGCCGTGATCCCCATCCCGGCCGAGACCTGCTCGCAGACCCACGGATCGGGGCTGGGCTTGAGGTCCGAGATGCCCTCGAGGACACCTCGTGCCGTCTCGCCGATGCCGGGCATGACCGTCTCGAAGACGTCGACGAGCTCGTCGATGGCGATGCCGCCTGCGATGACACCTTCGTCGAGCCCCGCGGCCGAAACGTCGGCTTCGAGCACGCCCTCGATCGTCATGGTGGCCGACACACCGGCCGCGTCGAACGTGAGCGGCAAGTCCGCGACGAGCACTCGGAGACGACCGCCGACGATCGCCCCCGGCAACGCGGTTGCCAACGGGACCTCCACACGGCTCCAGCGCGCCCCTGGCGAGACGACGCCGCCGGGGGGCGGGCACACACCGCTCGCGCACCCCTCGGGCCTCACGAGAAGCAGGTCGACCCGGACGTCATCATCGTCGATGAAGCTGTCGAGGTCGTCGAGCCGTATCGCGAGGAGGCGTCTGCCGGAAGCGACGTCCTCGTCGAGCGCGGCTTGGAGGTCGTAGCCCGCGATGAAGCCGGAGATCAGCCCGTTCAACGAGCCGACCAGCTCGTTGTCGATGCCCGCCTCGCCGGTCGGAGAGACGAGGTCGCTGGCGAAGTCCTCGCAAGTGTCCGCGCCACCGCCGCTCGAGATGCGCCCATCGAGGTTCAGGCCTGGCGCGATGTCTCCTCGTGGGCCGCGGGGCATCGACGGCACGTCGTAGGCGGCCACGACGTAGAGGATGGACGGGGGCGTTGGGCCTGCGTCGAGCGCCGAGTCTGAACGCGGTCCTGCGTCCATGGGGGCATCGAGCGCGAAGGCATCGAGCGCGAAGGCATCACGCGCGAAGGCGTCCGGCACCGCGACGAACGCGTCACGCGCGAAGGCGTCCGGTCCGGGCCCTGCGTCGGGTGGGCTCGCTGCGTCGTCGAGGACGACGTTGCTCGAACCACAGCCGCCGACGGCGAGCGCGAGAAGAACTCCCACCACGAGCTTGGACCGCATGGAACCGCCGGCGTAGCGCGAAGCCAGGACCGCGGCGAGGCGAGCACGTGAGCACGGGGCTCCTCACCCCCCGATGAGGCTCATGCCCACGCGCGCGTGGTCCCCGTCGGCGGCCGCCCTCGCGGAGCGACTCGGCTCGAGGAACGCGTGCCCGCTCGCCTTGCCCGCGAGCGCCCACACGAGGGCCCACACGAGCTCGCGGTCGCTGGCTCCGGCCCTCAGGAGGTCGCGCAACGAGACGGCGCGGCGCGAGGCCAGACACGCGCGCACCTCACCCTGGGACGTGAGGCGCACCCGGTTGCAGGCCGCGCAGAACTCGTCGGACACCGCCGTGATGAAGCCGACGCGGCGCCCTGGCTCGCCACTGCGCGCGAGATAACGGGCGGGCCCGCGTCCTGCGTCGTGCGACGGCGCGGCGTCCTCGAGGCCGAGCGCGCCGAGCTGCGCCCGCATCTCCTCGGCGCCCACCCTCTCGTCGGGCGCGAGGCGCGCGCCCTCGCCGATGGGCATCAGCTCGATGAAGCGCGGCGTCGCCTCGATCGACCAGGCCCAGCCCACGATCGCCGCGAGCTCGGCGAGATTCTCCGAGCGCAGAACGACCGTGTTCGTGCGGACCGCGAGCCCCGCCGCGCGCGCGGCGTCGATCCCCGCGAGCACGGCGGCGAGCTCGCCTCCGCGCGTGATCCGACCGAAGCGCGCGGGATCGAGCGAGTCGATGGACACGTTCACGCCCGCGAGCCCCGCGTCGCGCAGCGGGGCCGCGAGCGCAGCCAGCCGCGAACCGTTCGTCGTCATCCACACATCCGCGATGCCGGCCTCGCGAATCTTCGCGACGAGCCGCACCGCGTCACGCCGCACGAGCGGCTCTCCCCCCGTGAGGCGCACGCGTCGCACGCCGTGCGCTGCGAGCACCCCGACGAGGCGAGCGAGCTCCTCGAAGGACAAGAGCTCCTCGCGCACGCCGTGCTCGGCTTCTCCGCCCGGAGGCATGCAATAGGTGCACGCCATGTCGCAGCGATCGGTGATCGACAGGCGCAGATAGCGGATCGCGCGCCCGTCTCCATCGACGATCTCCGGCGGCGCGGCAAAGGCCGTCGGCACGCGCGGCAAGGGCTCGGCGAGCGCGCGCCGGCTCTCGCCGACGACAGGCAGGCGGAGCCGAGCGGGTGCGCGGGGATGCACCCTCGGAACCTACCAGGGACCGGCCGCCCGGGCCCTCGGTTGGTCACGGGTGCAGCCAAGTCCGGATCCGCCGGTGCGCGCATCCGGCTCCCCCGCCCGCTTGCGAGAAGGGGATCTCGTGCTGGGCCGACGCGGTGTGACCTGCACCCGTTGGTCGACGTGGTCGATGTCCGCGACGCTCCGGCCCGAGGAGCCCACCGCCTCGGTCCGGGAGACGAAGGGCCGCTCCGGACCGCGCGAAGCGATCACCGCGCCCAGTACTTCTCCTCGTCGAGCCCCTCCTCGCGCTCGGGGAGGCCGCGGGTGAGACGCGGCGAGGATTGCACGAGGACCTCGTAGCTCACGCGGTTGGCGTAGCGGCAGACCTGGCTCATCGACGAGTACGTGAGGAACTCGCGCACGTGCTTGGCCGAGCCGGGGACCCTCGCGCGGTGGTAGCGGTTGGCCGACATGTCGTGAAGCAGCGCGGAGAGCGCCGCGTCGCCCGCGCCGTTGGTGCTCGTGATGCGCGTCGGGCCGCCGTGGTAGGGCGCGATGTGGGCGTAGACGCGGAGCGGTCGCGCGCAGTCGGCGCGGCGCATCGGCCGGCTGAACTCGTACCGATTGAACTCGGGGATCGCCCCCGGCAAGAGCGGGTAGCGCGTCTCGCGCTTGACCTCGTCGTCGGTGAAGCCGGCGAGGTAGAGGCCGACCGGACCGGCGGTGCACATGACCAGGCTGGTGAGCTCGAGCGCGCGGTCGCACGCCAGAAGAGGATCGACCGCGCCCGTGAGGGCCTCACCCTC
>JBKDQC010000800.1:0-4389 GCA_046342295.1 Deltaproteobacteria bacterium
CCGTCACTGTACGGGTGAGCAGCGGCTCCGTTCAAGGCGCGCCGCGTGCGGGTCGCGCCGAGGAGGCGCATGCCATCAGAGGAGCCTTCGTCCGACCGCAGCGGCCCGCAGCTCTCCTCGGAACGCGGGGTCTGCGATGGAGATCAGCAACTCCGCGCGCTCGCGGAGCGTTCGACCGCGGAGGTTGACCGCACCGTGCTCGGTCGCGACCCACTGCACGTGGCCGCGCGTCGTGACGACGCCGGCGCCGGGCTGCAGGCGCGGCACGATGCGCGAGAGCGTGCCGCCCCGCGCCGAGGAGGGCAGCGCGATGAAGGCTTTCCCTCCCGGGCTCAGCACCGCGCCGCGTACGAAATCCATCTGCCCGCCGATGCCGCTGAAGATCTTCTCTCCCATGGAGTCCGCGCAGACCTGGCCGGTGAGGTCGATCTCGATCGCGGAATTGATCGCGATCATGCGGTGCTGATCGCGGATGACGGCCGTGTCGTTGACGATGTCGCTCGGGTGGAACTCGACCGACGGATTGTGGTCGACGTGGTCGTAGAGGGCACGGCTGCCCATCGCGAAGCTCGCGACGACGCGGTGCTTGAACATCGTCTTGCGCGACCCGGAGACGGCCCCGGACTTCACCAGCTTCACGAGGCCATCGGTGAACATCTCCGTGTGCACGCCGAGATCGCTCCGCCCTTGGAGCTGGGCGAGCACGGCGTCGGGGATCGTGCCGATCCCCATCTGGAGCGTCGCGCCGTCCGGCACGTGCTCGGCGAGGATGGCGCCGATCCGCCGTTCGACGTCTCCTGGCTCGCTGTCGAGGTGCTCGGGCAGCGGTCGGTCGACCTCGACGCCGAGATCGATCTGATCGACGTGGATGGAGGTGTGACCGTCGGTCCGCGGGACGTGCTCGTTGATCTCCGCGATCACGACGCGGGCGTGATCGACGGCGCTGCGCGCGGCCGCGACGGAGACACCGAGGCGGCAGTAGCCGTGGCGATTCGGGGGTGAGACCTGCACGAGCGCGACGTCGAGCGGGAGGGAACCATCGCGAAAGAGGCTCGGCACCTCGGAGAGGAACACCGGCGTGAAGTCGGCGCGGCCGTCGCCGACCGCCTCCCGTGCGCTGGGGCCGACGAAGAGAGCGTTGTGCCGCAGGTGACCCGCGAGCGCGGGCGCGAGGTGCGGCGCGGGACCGTTCACGTGGAGGTGCACGACCTCGACGCGTGTCAGCTCCGGGCCGCGACGCGCGAGCGCCTCGAGGAGCGACGTCGGCGCCATCGCCGCTTCGTGGACGAAGACGCGGTGACCGGACGCGACGACCGTGAGCGCCTCATCGGCGGAGACGAGCTTCATGCCGCGGAACGTATCGCAGACGAGGTCCCAAGAGGCCTGTGCTCGTGTCCACGCATGGGATAGATCCCCTCGAGGACTGGATGGCGAGCGACGACGAAACGAACGCCGAGCTGCCGCGCCTGCTCGCGGGTCGCTATCGGCCGCGGTGGAGAGCGCCGGTCCCTGGCGCGGCGCCCGAGGCGCGCGCCTCGCTCGTGGCCCGAGACACGCTCCTCGGGCGAGACCTCGACCTGACACGCGTCGCGCTCGGGGCGGGCCGAGCCGCGGAGCGCGACGCGCAGGTCGCGGCCCTGCGCGCGCGGACCACGGTGCTGTCCCCCGCGTTGGTCGCGATCCACGACGCCGGAGAGTGGCAGGAGGACCTCTTCGTCGCGACCGAAGCGGTCGAGGGGTCGACGCCCCTCGAGGTCGCGCTCGCGGCGACCGAGGCGCCGAGCCTCGCCGAGCGCTTGCGCTGGGGTCTGGCGCTCGCCGAGGCTGCGCTCGCGGTGGACGAGGCGGGGCTCGCGCTCGAGCCTGGCGCGTGGGACGAGACCGTGATCGACGCCCACCGCGTGCCGCGTGTGCGCGGGCTCGATCGCGCGATCGAGCGCACGGAGGCGGCGCGCCAGGGGACGGTCGCCGCGCTCGGCAGGCTCCTCGCGCGGCTCGTCCCGGAGGGCGGCGCGGAGGTCTCGGTGGCCGCCCCGCTCCAGGCCGTCGCGGACGACGCGGCGGAAGGGAGACTCACGCTGGAGGAGCTCCGGGCCCGGCTGGCAGCGTTGTCCGGCGCGCCCGAGCGGGCGCGGCCTCTCCTCGCACACATCGACGCCGACGCCCTCGCGCGGCGGGAGGCCCGCGTCCTCGTCCTGGGCCTCGCGCTCTTCGTGATGGCCTTCGTCGTGCTGGTGCTCGCGCTCGCCGCGCTCCGCTGATCGACCGGGCTGCCGATCAAATCGGGAGCTCACCACCCGCGGCAGGCACGACGATGAACACCATGCGGCTGTCGACCTCGGAGCCGGCGCGGCCCACCACGGTGATGGTCGCCCGGAAGACCTGCGCCACGTCGGAGCCGAGCTGGAAGTCGTTGTTGAAGTCGACGCGGAAGTAGACGCGCGTCGACGGCGCGACGTCGTAGAAGGTCGTCGCGTCGAAGCGCTCGAAGCCGGTCGGTGCGTCCGGCACGCCCCGGAGCGGAGTGACGCCGTCGATGAAGGACGCCGTGTCGTTGGGGGCCGCGATGCGCGTCTCGGTCGTGTCGGGATCGACGCGCGTCGTGATGTCCTGTCGCGTGGTGCCCGCGATCCGCTGGATGGCGTCGATCACGTTGGCGGCGATCGTGGACGGCGATCCGTTGAACGCGATCGGAGCGCCCGAGCCGTCGACGGTGCCGGTGAGGCGCGCGAGCTCGAGCGAGTTGTTGTAGGTGTTGTCTCCCCAGCTCGAGACGTCGATGCCCACGAAATAGGCGCCGCGCTCGGTCATGGCGTTCACCAGATCGGGCCAGGTCGGAGCGTCCGGGGTGGAGCCCGCGTAGAAGTTGCCGCCCGGGGCGATTCCGTCGTCGGACATGTTGGGCCCGTTGTGCCAGGGGGCGTCCGAGAAGAGCACCATGATGGGGACGCGCCCCTCCTGGAAGCACGCCCATCCGTAGGCCAACGCGTCATCTGGCCCCATGCCGCAGTCGCGCACGGGGTCCATGTTCCGGATCGGCCCGCAGGCGTCGCCGCCGGAGCCCGCGGGCCACGCCGCCGCCACCGCCGAACGAAGGCTCGCGTCACAGCCGCCGCCGCTGGAGTCGACGTAGCTCGGGAAGCCGATGCCGGTGATCGCGGCGTGCATCGCGGGCACCATGGACTCGGGGCCGTCGCCGCCGCTCGAGGCCATGAGGGAGCCGGTGGCGCGTCGGACGGCCGCGACGTCGAACGTGAGCGGCTGGATCATCGCCATGTTGCCGCTGAAGTGCCAGCCGCCCTCCTGGAAGTCGCCAGGCGCCGCGAGCGCGTAGCGCGCGTCGGCGTCGGCTCCGAGAGCCTCAGCGACGCCGGGCACGATCGTGCTCTCGAGCGTGCTCTGGACCTCGCTGATGGTGCCGCCCATCGAGCCCGTCGTGTCGGTCATGAAGACGATGTCGACGGCGCGGATGCGCGTGGAGAAGTCGAACTCCCGCTCGGCCGTCTCGCCGTACGGGAGGATGACGTAGAGGGTGCCTTCGGGCGGGCGGGAGGTCTCGTCGGTCGGGCTCGACCCCGAGGCTCGCTCGGTGAGGTCGTCGATCCCGTCGCCGTCGCTGTCGGCCTGCGTCGGGTCGGTGCCGAGCGTCGCCTCCTCGCGGTCGGTGAGGCCGTCGTTGTCGCTGTCGAGGTCGATCGCGTCGTAGCGGCCGTCGGCGTCGGAGTCCGGCGGCGTGCACGGCCCGGCGCCCGCGGCCTCGACGCTGTCGGAGAGCCCGTCGTCGTCCGAGTCGAGGTCGGCGTCGTTGCCGGTCCCGTCGCCGTCGGTGTCGCCTCCGCCCTCCCGGCCATCGGCAATGCCGTCGCTGTCCGAGTCGGCCGCGGGATCGCATCCGCCGGACGGCGAGCCCGTGTCGAGGGCGACGGGGCCTCCCGCGTCTCCTCCAGGGCCGGTGTCGCGCCGGCGGTTGTTGGGGCCTGTGTTGCACGCGGTGAGCGGGACGACGAGCGAGATCGCGATGAGCAGGAGCGGGCGGTCGTACATGGGGGCCTCGTGTCGGTGGTCTCGATGCGTCGGGGCGACTTTGCAGCAAGGCGAGGGCCAAGCGGCGAAATCGCGAACGCTCGGGATTTCTCGAGCCATCCCCGACGGCGCCGGGGGGCGCAAGCCCCCGATCGGATGGCGCTCGTGGGCGTCGGACCCCGGCGGGCTCCGCGATCGGACGGCTTCTCGGTGCGCCTCGGGGTGCTCAGAGCATGAGTCACTTGGATGGACTCATGCTCTGACGTTTCTTGCCGGAGGGTCTGGCCGCAGCCCCTCCCTCTCGCCGAGTGAATCGGCGAGAGCCTCCCTCCCGCCGATTCGAGCCCGTGGCACCCGCATCGATCC
>JBKDQC010000801.1:0-8543 GCA_046342295.1 Deltaproteobacteria bacterium
CATGCGTCCCGCATCTCCATGTCGATCGGGACGTGCATGGGCCGCATGCGGAGGCGCGGGTGCCCATGCCGGGCGACGTAGTCCTGGGGGCCGCCGAGCCAGCCCACGAAGAACAGCGCGAACTTCTCTCTCGCGCTCGGATGCACACGCCCCTCGTCGTCGAGCGTGTGCAGCTTCGCCAGGCGCGGCTCGTCGCGATCCATGATGTCGTAGAAGGTCGCGGCGATCGCGCGTGCGCGCTCGGCTCCTCCGAGGAGCACGAACGGGGACTGCATCGGCTCGCTCACGTCACTCCTCGGCAGCGATCGCGAGCTCTTGCTCCGGGCTGCGCGCGGGCGCCGCGCCGTCCTCGAGGTCCGCGAGCATCTGCTCGCCCGTGAGCTGGTCGGCCGCGACTCCGCCGAAGTACTTCGCGAGGCCGACGCGCTCGTAGTGCGGCTTGATGCGGTCCGAGAGCAGGCCGATCTCGCGGAGGTTCGGCACCATGCGCGCGAACATGAGGTGTCGGAAGCGCTCCATGCCGGGGCTCTGCGTGATGAAGGAGCGCCACTCCTCGCGGCTCATCCGGTGCTCGAACCACTCCTCGTAGACCTCGTAGGCGAGGAAGCGGTTCCGCATGAGGAGGGCGACCTCGAAGGCCCAGTCTTCCCGCTCGCGCCGCTCGCTCTCGCTCAGCTCCCGGAGCACGTGCTCGCGCAGAGCCAAGACGCCGTAGTGGACGTGTCGGGCTTCGTCCTGGATGACGTTCTTGAGCAACTCCTTGAGGAGGGGCTCCTTCGTCTCCCGGTAGAGCGTCGAGAACGCGCCGAGCGCGACGCCCTCGACCATGATCTGCATGCCGAGGAACTTCATGTCCCATCGGCCATCGTTCATGAGGGCGTCGATGATGACGAAGAGGTTGTCGTTGATCTGGTAGAGCTTCTCGAGCTTCGTATCGAGGTAGCGGTGGAAGACCTCGACGTGACGCCCCTCGTCCATCACCTGCGTCGCGCCATACAGCTTGCCGTCGAAGAACTGCACGGCCTCGGTGACCTGGGCCGCGGCGAAGAGTGCCCCCTGCTCGCCGTGGAGAAACTGCGAGAGCATCCACGCCGCGATCGAGTGGCGTAGCTCCGTCTTCTCCTTGGGAGTGAGCTTCACACCCAGTTGTTCGGTGCGCTCCCAACCGAAGAAGTCGTCCGGCAGGAGCGGGACCTCGGGGTTCAGGGGATCGACCGAGGTGTTCCACGCGAGGTCGTCGCCGTTCCACTGCCCGCGCTTGGCGCGCGCGTAGAGCTCGGCCATCTCCGGAAAGTCCGACGGGTAGGTCCAATCGAAGTAGGCGCGGTGCGAGGCGGGGATGATGGTCGGCACGCCCTGCTTGCCGCGCTTCAAGATGGCGCCTCGCACTGCGCTCGGGCCGATGGCCCCGAGTACCCGCGGATCGCGCACCTCGAGCAAGGTCGAGGCTGCGTCGGCGTACGCCTCGAGCTGGTTCTTCACCTTCGAGGGCAGGAGCGAGAGGGCGCGCTGTTCGAGGCGGAGGGGCAGCATGGGTTCTCCTTGTCCAGGGGTCGGAGCTGAGGCGTGGGTCGCGAGACGCGGCGGCGGACGCGCCGTGGATCACTCGATGGAAGCGAAGAAATTCCGGATCTTCGAGACGTGGAAGCCTGTGATGAACGAGTGCACGATGGGCAGAGCGCGCTCGATCATCTCCGCGGCGCGTTCGGGCGGCAGGCGCTCCATGCGGCTCGCGAGGAGCACGACCTCTCGGTTGAAGAGCTCCTGCACCACCTCCGTGAGGATCAGGATGTCCTCGACGCGGAAGCCCAGATCCGTGCCGTAGCCCAGCTTCTGGATCTCACCCCATGCGGCGAGGACCCAGACGTCGTCGCCCGCGATGAGCGTGCGCCCGGCATCATCGGTCCTGGCACCGAGGACGCCGATCTCGACCATGCGGTCGAAGTCGGCGCGGTCGATCCCGTGCCGCGCGCACGCGTCGGCGGCGTCGACGGCGAGCTCGGGAACGTCCGGCCTCGCCAGGAGCGAGGTCGTGAAGCGCTGCTTCACTTCGAGAAGGAGTGAGCGTTGAACCTGCGAGAACTGAGACTCCTGGTCGTCGAGGAGGGCACGGATCGCCTTGAGCGGCAGAAAGCGCTCGTGCTGCAGCTTCTTGATCAGCTTGAGGCGCTGGATGTGTTCCAGGCCGTAGTACGCCATGTTCCGGCCGGTCTTCGAGCCGGCTGGCAGGAGCCCCTGCTGGATGTAGAAGTGGATGGCCTGTCTCGGCAGTCCGGTCGCATCGCAGAGGTCCTTCATGCGGAGGCGTTGCGCCTCGCTCGCTGGCGGCGCCATCGACGAGGGGACCATCGAGGGAGGAACGGACGCGGCGCGCCGCTCGGTCGGCTGTTCGGTCATCGCGCCCTCGGTCATCGCGTGCCTGCCGGGAGCTCGATCGCGGCCGGTCCGAGCGCTCGGGCGATGCAGGTGAGCACGGAGCCGTCGCGGACCTCGCCCGCACGGAGACAATGCGGCTCGTCCATCGCGAGCTCGCCCGAGCCCTTCACGCGGCACGCCCCGCAACCGCCCATCTGGCAGGAGAAGGGTAGGGCGACGCCGCGCGCGAGCGCGGCCTCGAGCACGGTCTGATCGGGCGCGACCGTCACCGCTCGAGCGCGTGCGCCCGTGCGGATCGTGACGAGCTGCGGTCCGGACGCTCGGCCCGCGCCGCTTCGCTCGGCCGGGCTCAGAAATTTCTCTTCGAAGATCTGCGCGGGCTCGACGCCGCGCGCCTCGAAGACCGCACGCACGGCCGACATCATCGGGGCGGGACCACACGTCATCACGAGCGGCGCCTCGTCGCCATCGTCTCTCCCGAGGAGCTGCCGCTGCTCCACGATTTCGCCGAGCGTCTCGGCGTCGGGAACACCTCGGATGCACGCGGCGTCGGTCGTCGGCGCGCTGAGCACGTGCAGCACCGAGAGCTGTGCCGCGTGCGTCGCCGCCAGATCCGCGAGCTCCCCCGCGAAGATCACGTCGGACTCGCTGCGGTTGCCGTAGATCAACGTGAAGCGCGTGTCGGGATCGCGACCGAGCGCATCGCGGAGGATCGACGCGATCGGCGTGATGCCGCTGCCACCCGCGACGAGGATCACGTGGCGGCGCGGTCCTCGGCGCGCCGGGAGCACGAACGAGCCGGAGGGGCCGTGCGCGACGAGGCGCGCTCCCTCGGCGAGCCGCTCGACGACGTGGCGTGAAACGCGCCCACCGGCAATGCGCTTGACCGTGATGCGAATTCGGTCGCCGCTGCCCGGGGCCGAGGAGATCGAGTACGCGCGACGGTGCTCGACGCCGTCGATCTCCACGTGGAGGGTCAGGAATTGGCCGGCGCGGAAGGCGATCGGGCCGCGCGGGTCCCGCAGCTCGAGCGTGCGCGCGTCCGCGGTCTCCTCGAACGCCCGCACCACCTCCAGCGTGCGGGTGGGCGGCGCGCTCGCCGCCGCGACGTCGTCAGCCACCGCGTAGCGGCTCCTCATGACGGCGCTCCGCGGCACCAGAGCAGGCGCCCGCTTGCCACGCAGCTCGCCCCCCACCATCGCGAGGTCGCGGCGCAGCGAGGCGTAGCGGGCGGCCAGCGCTCGGGGCAGAACCTCCACCAGCGGATCGATCTCGCGCAGCGGCGTTGGCGCCGCCGGGGGCGCCGAGGGCGTCGAGAACGATGCGGTCCGCGCGCCGCGGAAACCGTCGAGGACGCTCCGGAGATCGAGGCGGGCCTGCGAGACCGCAGGCTCGAGACGCCGCGGAAGCACCCGCGCGATCGCCGACGCGGCGACGTCGAGCGCCTCCGGACGTGCGCGCTTCACGGGCCCGTTCATGCACCCCGTTCTGACGCTCGGCCGTGTATCGTGTCAAGTGAAACTGTACACAGAACGCCTGGTGAGCGTGCTGGGTCGCCCCCAAAGACGCTCGGAATGTGGATTTCGCGCGGAGAACGGCGTGTTGTTGGCCCATGCGTCCTTGGGTGCGTGCTCGGGCGGCGTCGCTCCTGGCGTCAACGATTGCAGTCCTCGCCTCAGCCAGCGCGGCTCAGGAGCCGACCGTGCCTGCGCCGGCGAGCGGCATCGCGACCCCGTTCCGGCCGGTCCGTGGCGCTCGGTCGACCTCCACGGGGGGACCGAGCAGCGGAGCGCTGCGCGGTGCGATCGCGCTCCCGGAGTCCTCGCCGGGACTCGCCTCGAACCCGAGGCGCCCGAACCCGAGCGCGTTCTATGGCACCGCCGAGATGATCAACGCGCTCACGGGCGCGGCCTCGGACGTCGCACACGCGCTGCCCGGCGGGACCGTCGTCGTGAACGACATCGGCTTTCGGGAGGGCGGACCGATCGACCACCACGGCTCGCATCAGGCGGGTCGCGATGCGGACGTTCTCTTCTACCTGCTCGACGCGCAGGGCCAGCCGCACCCATCCGTCGGGGTGCCGATCGATCCGGAGGGTCGCGGCACCGACTACCGCGACCTGATGGATCCGAGCGACGACAGCCCGCTTCGCATCGACCTCGCTCGCACGTGGCGCTTCGTGCAGGCCCTGCTCCTCGACGAGCGGGCCCTCGTTCAGCGTGTCTTCGTCGTCGAGCACGTCCGCGCGATGCTGCTCGAGGAGGCCAGACGACAACGCGCGCCGTCCGCCGCGGTGCAGCGCTTCTCGGAGGTGAGCTGCCAGCCCGCGTACGCGCACGACGATCACCTCCCCATCCGCCTCTTCTGCACCGACGAGGACCTCGCGGCCGGCTGCACGGATTCGGCTCCCATGTACCCATGGCGCCTCGCGCAGCTCGAGCGCGCGGGGCTCGAGCCGGTCTCGGAGCAGCGATCGCGGCGTCGACGCGCGCGTGTGGTCACCGAGGAGCAAGCGCGCGCGAGCGCACCTCCGATGCACGAGTCGGTGAGGGCCTTCCTCGACCGACGTGAGCGCTGGACGTCCCAGCCTCATCCAGGGCGACGCTACTGTCGCTGACCCGCCGTCAGGCGACGCTGTCCCGATCCCCGAGGCCGAAGAGCGCGCGCAGGTCACCGACGTCCTCGAGATCGTAGAGGACGGGTGGCACGAGATCGCGCGCAGGCAAGAGACCGCTCAGGGCGCCACTGTCCCCGAGAGCGCGGCCTTCGGGGCCGTCGAGGATGAAGAAGACGTGCTTGCGTCCGAACACCGTGCGCAGCTCCGCGACGTCGAAGATGCGGGAGCGATCCAGCGAAAGCTCCGTGAGCCCGCGCCGTATGAGGACGCGGCGGTCGGTGACGACGTACTCCGTCTCGCGCCCCTCGGCCCTCGCCCGCACGGTGCCCCACCAGACGAGGCCTCCGCCCACGGCGAGCACGAGCGAGAACGTCACGAAACACGCGGCGAAGAAGAGCCACCAGATCTCGGAGCCGACCGGAAGGCCCACCTCCTCGAGAGAGCGGAGGGCACCGAAGGTGACGAAGCCGTAGCGTAGCGCGATGGCGATGACGGCCACGCCGAGCGCGGCCGTCGCGAGCTCTCGCCACCCGAGCAAGAGGCCCGCCGGGCCCGCACCCCACAGCACCTTCTCGTCGGCGTCGAGCATCTCGACGAGGTGCGGGTCGCCTTCGTCCGTGCGGGTGCGCTCCACGCCGCGCAGGACCCCGAGCACCGCGTCGGGGCCGCGGAGATCGTGGAGCACGAGCCGCTCCTGCCGCAGCAGAGGTCCGAAGGGCACCGCCCGCACGAGCTCGAGCGAGCCGACGCCGCGCGCGGTCGGGTGCCACCGGAGACGCGCGAAGCTGATCGCGTTGCGCTCGATCGAACGCACGCTCGCGCCGCGGCGCCAGAGAACGCGCCGGCTCGAGATCGCGAACTCGCACGGGTCGAGGGTGTAGCGGGGGACGAGGAGCGCCCCGATCACGAAGACCATCGCGTACAGGGCCACGGCCGCGCAGGCCTGGATCCCCGGTACCTCCGACACCCGCAGCAGGGCGGCGAAAAGCGACGCCGCTGAGGCCACGGCCCCGCCTCCGAGGAGCGCGACCCGGTAGCCGAGCTGGCGCGGGATGCCGAGCACGGGGCGCCCCACCCAGAGGAGCCGCTCGCTCGGAAGCAACCGGAACGCTCGCGCGGAGTGCGCGTCCTGCTCGGAATGGCGCTCGTCGGTCACGGCTTCGAGGGTAGCAGAGTGCACCGGGCCTTCGGACACCGCGCGGCCGCGGACGTTCCGCCCGGCGCCGAGATCGGGGAACGTCGAGGGCACCCTCGCGTATGCTGCGGATCCTCCGGAGGTCTCATGCGCCCTTGCACGCTGTCGTCGCTCTCGGTCTTCATCGTCGCTCTCTGCGCCACGGCCGCGCTTGCTGGCGCGGGATGCGTTCGCCGAGCGCGCACGATCGTCGAATCCGAGCCGACCCCGCCGGCCCCCGCCCCCCAGTCCGCTTCCGAGGTCCAGGTCCAGGTCCAGGTCCAGGCGGGGGTGAGCGTGTCGGGCGTCCAGTGCACAGCAGGCGCTTCGGAGCAGTGCAACGGGCTCGACGACAACTGCGACGGTCGCATCGACGAAGGGTGCGGCTACGAGAGCGGCGCGATCCAGATCACGCTCGCGTGGCAGACCGGCGCGGACATCGACCTCTACGTGACCGACCCGTCGGGCTTCACGATCAGCTACCAGGATCGCCAGTCTCCGACGGGGGGAGTCCTCGACCACGACGCGCGCGGCGCGTGTGTGTCCGGCTCGGACACCATCGAGAACGTGTATTGGAACACGCCGGCGCCACCGCGCGGTCAGTACCTCATCGAGCTCCACTACTGGGGCGACTGCGGCGTCGCGGGCGCCACTCCTGCGCAGGTCTCGATCTCCGTCGGCGGGCGCGTGGTCGGCGTCTACAACGTGACGCTCGCACCCGGCCAGCGGGTGCCGGTCGCGATGCTCCCGCTCTGACCGAGGTCCGCTCCTGTGGACGACCACGAAGCGCTGGACACGGCACGGACGACGCGGTACCTCGGCGTTGGCTCGCCGGAGGCAAGGACGTGGACGACAAGCAGATCGAAGAGCGCCTGAAGCAGCACGACGCGACGTGGAATGGTCCCCGCCTGATCGGGCTACTCTGCGCGACGCTCGCCGTGGCTCTGGCGGTCATCTTCGTCATCTCCTCGCTCAAGAGCGGGGACTACACCTGGCATCCGTTCGCACACGACCACGCGCAGCAGCTTCCGATGTCCGACTGGTGAGTGTCGGTGCGGACCGGGCAGGGCCGCCGCGCCTCGATCAGTCGAGCAGGTCGAGGTAGCCGTGACCGAGCGCCGCGGGTGCGCGACCGCCGGGGGACCAGCGCATGAACGCCACGCCGTGACACGAGGCCGGCGACACGACGCCGAAGGCCCGGCTGTCGGCCCCATTCCACGCGCGGTTGTCGCTCAGAAGGAAGAACCCGGTCGCCCCACGCACCGGGCGGATCGTCAGCGGCCGGTTGGGTTGCACCATGAAGAGGTGATCCACCTCTCCGAGTACTTCCCTCCCGTACGAGAATCCGGTCTGCGCGTGGCTGCGCTGGTCTTCGAACTGGAACTCGCCCGCCAGGTCGTAGCCGACCATCTGGCCGTTGACCCTCAGCTGTCCGCGTACGGTCTCGAGGTTCATCCCTGGCCGCGCCAGCATGCGGCCGAGAACGAACGTGCCGGGCGTTTGGGGATGCTCGCAGAGGAGGATGCTCGCGTGGTCGAACTCGTTCGTTCGCCAGACGAGGATCGTGTCTCCCCCGAAGAACGTCGGGCCCATCGCGTCGTTGCCCACCGTGACGACGTCCACGAACTGCCATCGGAGAATCCCGCCGACGACCAGGACGACCGCCCCGACGAAGAGAAGAAGCTTGAAGAGCTGGGCGCCGAAGCTGTCCATGGAGTCAGTCTACGGGGAAGGTCGCGCACGGTCGCGTTTCCAGCGCGTGCGCGAGCCAGCCGCGCGCGTCCTCGAGCGCGCGCGCACCGTCGGAGGCCGTCGCGATCCAGGACCTCACCGCGATCCCTCGGCAGCCGAGCGCGACGGCGCGGCGCGCGTCCTCGACTCCACGGAGTCCGCCGAGCGCGAGCACGGGCGTGCCGAGCCGCGTCACCGCCTGGACGTCGTCGTCCTCGAGCGGGGATCCTTTGCCCGCGACCTGCCCGAACGGCGCCAAGGTCACGAAGTCCACGCGCTCGGCCGCCCGGCGCAAGAGCCCCCGCGCATCGTGCACGGACGCGCTCACCCAGGCCGCGTCGCCGAGCGCCGCGCGCGCCTCGAGCCCCGAGGGGCCGCGCTCGGCGAGGTGCACACCCTCCAAGCCCATCGACGCAGCGAGCTTCGCCCGGGCGGGCGAGGCCACGGCCAGAAGGAGTGGCACCGCGCTGCGAGCGCCCCGCAGGGCCTCGACGCGGCGTCGGAGCGTGTCGTCGTCGGCGTCGTGGTCGCGGACCACGAGCGCCCAACCTGGGGTCTCGTCGCGAAGCGCCTCGAAGTACGGAACGAGGCCCCGCGGCCCGCCTGGATCGGTGAAGACGAGAAGCTCGATCGCCGCTGGGAGGT
>JBKDQC010000802.1:0-13461 GCA_046342295.1 Deltaproteobacteria bacterium
CCCGACCCTCGTGACCCCCGAGATGGTGCGCGACGCGACGGCCGCGGGACGCTCGTATGTGAGCGGCGGCGTCTATCTCGACGTGACGGCGAACGGCGGCGGCGCGCGGCCAGGTGACACGGTGATGGGAGCGGGGGCGACCGCCCCGCTCCGCATCCGTGTCCAGGCTGCGGAGTGGATCGACGTCGAGGAGCTCGAGGTGATCGTCGATGGCGAGACCCTCGTCACGATGCCCCTCACCGCCGGGGCCGATCCCGTCGTGCGCTTCGAGGGAGAGGTCACGATCCCGGTGGCTGCGTCCGGCTCGTGGGCGATCGTGCACGCGCGCTCGAGCGACGACATGCAGCTCCTTCATCCCGGTCGCGAGCCGTTCGCGGTGTCGAACCCGATCTTCTTCCAGCGCTGATCCTCCAAGAGCCCGCCGCCCACCGGCCGGATCGCGACGCACGCCTCCACGGCGGTTCCGTGGCCCATCGACCGCGGCGTTTTGTTACCCTGCCGGGCCCGCGGCGGGTGCCGTGGCCTGAGGTGTCGATGCCCGCTGGCTCGTTCCATCGTTTGTTGGTCGCGAACCGTGGTGAGGTCGCGGCGCGCATCGCGCGTGCCTGCGACGGGCTCGGGATCACGCCGGTCTTCGGGGTCTCCGAAGCCGACGCGAGCGCGCCGTACACGCGCGGCCGCGAGACCGTGCTACTCGGCCCCGGCCGTGCGGCCCAGAGCTATCTCGATCCGATGCGCGTCGTGCAGGCCGCCAAGCAGGCGCGCTGCTCGGCCCTGCACCCCGGTTGGGGCTTCCTCAGCGAGAACCCGCTGCTCGCGGCGATGTGCGAGCAGCACGGCATCACGTTCATCGGCCCGCCCGCGCATGCCATGTCGCTCATGGGCAAGAAGACGCCCGCCAAGGTCACTGCGAAGCGAGCGGGCCTCACGCTGATCCCGGGCTCCGACGGGGTGCTCGCGGACGTCGCGGACGCCCGCGCGTCGGCCGAGCGCACGGGCTTCCCGGTGCTCTTCAAGGCCGAGTGCGGCGGCGGTGGTCGCGGCATGCGCATCGCGCGGCACATCGACGAGGTCGAGCGCGCCTTCACCGAGGCGAGCGCCGAGGCGACCGCGGCGTTCGGCGATCCGCGCGTGTTCATGGAGAAGCTCCTCGAGGGCGGACGACACGTGGAGATCCAGGTGATGGCCGACCGCTATGGGCACGTGGTGCACGTCGGAGAGCGCGACTGCACCGTGCAACGCAACCACCAGAAGCTCATCGAGGAGTCGCCGTCGCCGGTGCTCTCCCCGGAGGAGCGCGCGCGCACGTTCGCTTCTGCGGTCCGGTGCACGCAGCAGATCGGCTACGTGGGCGCGGGCACGATGGAGTTCCTGCTCGACGCCTCGGGCTCGGCCGGCGACTTCGGCCAGGGAACCCTCCGCTTCATGGAGATGAACACGCGCCTCCAGGTCGAGCACCCCGTGAGCGAGATGCGGAGCGGCCTCGACCTGATGAGCGAGATGATCCGCGTGTGCGCCGGGCATCGGCTCTCGGTGACCCAGGAACAGATCGCGTTTCGTGGCCACGTCATCGAATGCCGCATCAACGCCGAAGACCCGAGCGACGGCTTCCGTCCGAGCCCCGGGGAGATCACCCGCTTCGTCGTCCCGGACCTCGAGGGCGGCGAGGTCCGCGTCGACACCCACGTCGCGAGCGGCTACGTCGTGCCGCCCTTCTATGACTCTCTAATCTGCAAGGTGATCGTGCGCGCCGAGACGCGCGAGCTCGCGATCGAGCGGATGATGCGCGCCCTTCGCGGCATGGTCGTCGAGGGCGTGAAGACCACGATCCCGATGCATCTCGCGATCCTCGCGAGCGAGGCCTTCCGCACGAGCCGCTATGACACGCGCGCCATCCCGGGGTGGCCGACGTGAGCGTCGTCTCTCGACGACGGTTCCTGGCCGCGCTCGGGCTCGTCGCGGCGCTCGCGCCTGCCGCGCTCCGAGCGGAGCCCTCCGAGACGCTCGAGGTCCTCGTGTTCCCCGACGGTCACGTGGAGGTCGGCGGACGTCGTCTCGACGACGCCGGGCTCGAGGCTGCAGCGCGCGCGCACGCGACGGCGGTCGGGCCTGCGCGCGCGCGCGCCACCATCGCCGCGGATCGCCGCGTCGTCTACGCGCGCTTCGTCGCCGTCATGGACGCGCTGCGACGAGGCGGCATCGACCAGATCTCCATGCTCGTCGCGCCGGAAGGATCCTGATCATGGCCCACGTCCCCCTGGTTCCCATCGGCAAGCCTCGCAGCGAGGTGCTCGACGATCGCAGCTACGACGCGCACGTGCGTGCGCTCTCGGGGCGTGAAGAGACGCTCTCGGCGCGGCGCCGCGAGGTGCACGCGGGCTGGGGCCCCAAGTACGTCGAGCGCGTGCACAAGAAGGGAAAGCTCACGGCGCGCGAGCGCGTCGAGCGTCTCATCGACGCAGGCAGCCGCTCGTTCGAGGTCGGCACGTTCGTGAACCAGGGCGAGACGTTCGGGACGGGCGACGAGAGGCTCACCTCGCCCGGCGCCGGGGTCGTCACGTGCTTCGCGCGCGTCGCCGAACGCTGGTGCATGGTGATCGCGAACGACAACACGGTCGCTTCGGGCTCGTGGTGGCCGCGCACGCCGGAGAAGATCCAGCGCGCGCAGGAGATGGCCCGCAAGCTGCGGCTCCCTACGATCTACCTCGTGGACTGCAGCGGCCTCTTCCTGCCCGAGCAGAGCAAGAGCTTCCCGGGGGCGCGGGGTGCGGGCCACATCTTCAAGATGAACGCGCTTCTCTCCGCGGAGGGTGTGCCGCAGATCGCGGGCGTGTTCGGCGACTGCATCGCAGGCGGCGGCTACCAACCGATCATCTCGGACCGCGTCTACATGACCGAGCAGGCGTACATGGTCATCGCGGGCGCCGCGCTCATCAAGGGCGCCAAGAGCCAGAAGCTCACCTCGCTCGACATCGGAGGGCCCGAGGTGCACGTGCATGCGAGCGGCTGCGCCGACGTTCGCGTGCCAGACGACGAAACGTGCCTCGCGGCGATCCGCGGCGAGATCCAGAAGTTGCCCAGCTCCGCCGCCGACTTCTATCGACACGGCATGGGCAGCGTCGAGCCGCGCGAGCCCTCCCGCGAGCTCGCGGGCCTCCTGCCCGTCGACCACCGCGAGACCTACGACGCGCTCGAGGTGCTGGCGCGCCTCTGCGACCAGAGCCTCTTCTGGGAGTGCATGCCGGAGGTCGGCGAGGAGATCGTGTGTGGCGTCGGGCGCGTCGGCGGGCTCTACACGGGCTTCGTCATCAACCGCCAAGGGCTCGTGGGCGACCCCGAGCAGCCCGAGGCGGTGCGCGCAGCGGGCGCGCTCTACCGCGGCGGGATCGCCAAGATCGCTGCGTTCTCGCGCGCGTGCGACGCCGACGGAATCCCGCTCGTGTGGCTCCAGGACATCTCGGGCTTCGACATCGGCGCGGAGGCTGAACGCCAGGGTCTGCTCGCGTACGGATCGAGCCTCATCTACACGAACTCCACCAACACCGTCCCGATGTTCACCGTGCTCCTGCGCAAGGCGTCGGGCGCCGGCTACTACGCGATGAACGGTCTGCCCTACGATCCGGTCGTGCAGCTCTCGACGATGCTCTCACGCCTGTCGGTGATGGAGGGCCGCACGCTCGCGATCGCCACGTACAACACCAAGCTCGACGACGACTTCCAGATCGTGACCAAGGACGAGTTCGAGCGGCGCGCGATCGAGGAGGGCATGAAGCAGGTCGAGGCGCGCATCGAGGCGGACATGGACCCATTCGTCGCCGCGCGTCAGATGGACACCGACGAGATCGTGGCCGTCGCGGAGCTGCGGCCCTGGCTCGAGGCGCTTGTCGAGATGGCGTACCAGTCGATCGGTCACCGACGGATCAAGAACCCGCGCATCTGGTCGCTCCACGATCTGCGCGAGCTCGTCAGCGGAGTGAGGTGACGATGACCACGCACGAGAGCGGTCGCCGCTTCGAGCCCGTGCTCGCAGCGCTGGTCAACGAGCAGGACGGTCTCTGGGTGCTTCGAGCCCCGCGTCCAGGTCTCTTGCGCCGCGCGCCCACGCGAGGTCGGATGGTCCGCGAAGGGGATGGGTGCGGCGAGCTCGAGGTGCTCGGCACGCTCACGAAGCTCGTCGTCCCGGCGGGCGTCGTGGGGCTGGTCGTCGACGAGAGCGCGCACGCGAGGCTCGCACGGAGGCCCGTGGGCTACGGCGACGTGCTCGCGGTGGTCGACCCGAAGGCGATGGCCGGGGCCGTGTCCGCGGGCGCGTCGGTCGGCGCCGCGAGCCCGGGTGGCGGGCTCGTGTGGAAGGTACCGCTCGGAGGCCGCTATTACGGGCGCTCCTCTCCGAACGCCGAGCCCTTCGTGAAGGTCGGCGACGTGATCAAGACGGGGCAGACCGTCGCGCTCATCGAGGTCATGAAGACCTTCAACCGCGCGAGCTACGGTGGCGCAGGGCTGCCGACCGAGGCGCGCGTCGTGCGCCTCCTCGTGAAGGAAGGCGACGACGTGAACGCGGGTGACGCATTGCTGGCGCTCGAGGTGACGTGACGATCGGGGCCACCCGAATCGCGCAGCGCAGGCGGTCGTTCACATGAGCCACGAGGAGATCCTTCGCGACTACCGCGCCCACCATTCGGCCCTCGAGGCGGTCGGCGCGGTGCTCGAGCGCGAGCTACGCGCGGCTCTCGCGGGGGGGCGACTCGACGTCCACTTCGTCAGCTCCCGCGTGAAATCCGAGGAGAGCCTGCGCAAGAAGCTCGCTCGCCCCGACAAGACGTATCGACGGCTCTGGGATGTCACGGATGTCGTCGGTCTCCGGGTGGCGACGTACTTCGAGGACAGCATCGAGGACGTGGCGCGGATCGTCGAGGAGCGTTTCGAAGTGGACTATCGCCACTCGGTCGACAAGCTGCGCGCGCGGGACCACGGCTCGTTCGGGTATCGATCGGTTCACTACGTCTGCGCCTTTCCCGAAGGACTCGGCCCGGTCGCGGGAGGTGCACGTTTCGAGATCCAGATCCGTACGGCGCTCCAGCACGCGTGGGCGGAAGTGGAGCACGACCTCGGCTACAAGCTCCTCGTCGATGGTGCCCCGGCCCGGGCGTCGGCGGTGCCGCTCGAGATTCGACGTCGCTTCAGCCGCATTGCGAGCCTGCTCGAGATCGCCGACCAGGAGTTCGTCTCGATCCGTGGCGAGATGCGTCGTTACCGAGAACGGGCACAGGAGGAGAGCCGCCACGGAGGTCGCGGCCTGCCGATCGACACGCTGACCCTCGACACGGTCGCGCGGCAGGCGGGCGTGGAGTCGCTCGACCGCGCGATCGGCGCCCGGCTCGTCAAGCCGCTGTCGGACGAGGTCTTCTATCCTGCCTACCTCGCGAGCATGCTCGCCCACGCGGGGATCGCCAGCACGCCGCAGCTGCATGCGGCGGTGGAGGAGCACGGCCCTCATGTGCTCGAGATGGTGGTTCCCTACTTCGTCTTCGCGCGCCGCGCCCTCGGCCTCGACGTCGATGACCTTCCCGCGATCCGACGCGGCTACAGTCTCTTTTTCGTGGCGCATCGCGCGATGGTCCGGGCGCCCGAGCTCGGCCTTTCGAAAGTCGCGCGGCTCACGCGGATGTACGCCGAGCTCGACTTCGCGGGCGACGAGGCACGGGCCCACGAGATCGCGAGCGGCCTGGTCAGCGCGCTCGGGTGAGCGAGCTACTTCTTCGGTTCCTTCGTCGTTTCTTCCGCGTCGCGCCGGATCCGGCTGGCGCGGAGAAACGAGAGCGCGAGGCCGAGCGCGAGCACCAGGTTGGTCCCGAGAAGTGCTCCGAACGTGATCTTGAGGGCGGTCGCCGAAGCACGGCTCACGGAGAACGGTCCGACCTGGGCGAGCTGCCGCTCGGCATCGGGGGTGGGAGCGACTGGGACGCCGACCACGGCGACGTCCTCAGCGGCCATGTCTTCGATCGCGCCGGCGACGAGGCGCCGGATCTCGGCCTCGTCGTAGGGCGCGCTCGGACCGCGGTGGCGCACGAGCACGGAGGCACGCGCGCGCGGGCGCGGAGCATCGAGCCCGAGGACCTGGGCCTGCGGTAGCGCGATGTGCACGCGCGCGTCGAGCACGCCGTCGCTCGACTCGATGGAGCGCGATAGCTCTCCAGAAAGCGCTGCCGTCATGCGCGCGCGCTCCTCGGTGGCGGTCGGCACGAGGCTCCCTTCGCCGAACATCTCGTCGAGACCGGGGTCGCGCTCTCTCGGGAGCCCCTCCGATCGGAGCACCGCGAGCGCCGGCGCGACGTCGTCCGGAGCGACGCTCACCGTGTAGGCAGGCTCCTCGCCTCCCCCGAGCTCGGCGCTCTTGGTCGCGCCGATGCCGTGCTGGTCGAGCGCGACGACGATCGCGTTCGCCTGTGCCTCATCGAGACCTTGCTCGAGCTCCGCCTGGCAACCGCACGCACCCGCGAGCGATGCGATGGTTCCGAGCCTCGCGAGCCATGGCTGAAACGTCACGTGGATCCCCCTGCGGCGCTCATTGCGAGGCGTCGAACGCGTAGCTCGCGCCCATCCGCGGGGCTCCGAACGACGGGAAGCGAATGCCGCCGACCCGCGCCTGGATGCACCGCTGGAAGGCTGGACTGCCTGCGCGCACCGACGAGCCCATCACCTGGCCAGAGCCCGCGATCGCGATGTCGATGCGGACGCGCCCGAGGCGGCTCCCGCTGCGGAGCTCGCTCGAGACGCAGCCGAACATCGAGTTGATCTGGCCGTTCATCACGCCGGCGACCTGTGCGGGCGAGAGGCGACCCTCGCCGCCGCCGCCCGTGACATCTCCGAGGTCCATCGCTTCGCTCATGGCGTCTTCGTACGAGCGTCCGCCGCCGCCGGCGCCGCCGCCGCCCGTCCTGCGCGCGCCGCCCGAACCGCGGCGCTGCGGCGGCGGATCCGGCAGGATCCCCGCGGCTCCTTCGATCTGCACATCGCCCCGCGCATAGAGATCCGCGAGGTCGTTCATCGCGACCTGCTGCTCCTGCTCCGCGCCGCGTGTGTACAGGAACACCCCGATCATGATCAGGATCGCGAACACCACGGCGCCCGCGACCACGAATTTCGCGGCGTTGCTCTGCGACTCGACCTTCGCGGACTGCGCGATGGCCTGCGTCTCCGCCTGCTGCGCACGCTTGAGGCGCTGTTGCTCGACGAACTCCGCGAACTCGGGCCACTCTTCGACCTTGCGGCGCTCGCCCGTGTCCATGTTCAAGAGACCGTGCTCGCCGAGGACGTCGGCCTGGACGATGAGCCCCACGAGCTCGCGTCCAGAGAAGGGCCCGTGATCCAGGCCATCCTTCTGGGCCATCCAGCGCGGGGCGTCGTTCTCGGCGATCTTCTTCAGCATCGCCCCGAGGTCGACCTGTGCGCTCGGCATCGGGTTCCCCGGGCCGCTCGCGCCTTGGCTGACGACGCTCGGACGGAACTCCTCGTGCACCGAGACGCGCTGGCCGACGACTGGTGCGCCCGCGAGCTCGATGCGCGGCGTCGGAGGGGCGCGGGGAATGGAGAGCTTGGGCGCCGTCGCGAGCTTCGCGGGCGCGATGCTGAGAGGAATGTCGACGTCGATGTCGACATCGACGGGGATCTCGGATTTCGGTCCGCCGGCGCTGATGAAGGGGTGCAGCGCGACCCGCAGGTCGTGGGCGCTCGCGAAGCGATCCGACGGGCTCGGCGCCAGACACTTCATGAGGATCGCGTCGAGCTCCGGAGCGCCGTCGGGGTGCGCCTGCGAAGGCGGAACGAACGGCTCCGAAGGTGTGCGGAGGCAGAGGACCGAGTAGAGCGCGCCGCCCAGGCCGAAGAGGTCGGCGGCGATGGTGGGCTCACCTGGGCCGCCCCTCAGCTCGGGCGCGATGAACTGCATCGCGTCCTCGCCGAGCACGCTCGGCCCGGACGCACGCATCACCGCGCGCGCGAGCCCGACCTCGTCGACCTTGATCCCAGCCTCGGTCACGTGGATCGAGGAGGGTCGAAGGGCGCCGTGGGCGCTCTGTCGGGCATGCAGAGGCGCCACCGCGTCGCAGATCTGGGCGATCATCGCGCAGGCTTCGCGGAGCACGAAGGGGTCGCCCGCCTCGCGTTTCGACGCGACGAGCGACGCCAAGCTCGCTCCTTCGATCCACTCGCTCGCGACGAAGCGCGAGCCCGCGTCGGTGCCCGTCCCGAAGACCGACGCCAGGTGCTTGTGGGTGGTGATCGTCGCCGCGCGGATCTCGCTGCGCAGGATGTCCGCGGACTGCGCCGAAGTGAAGAGGGACGCGCTCGGGAACCGGAGCAGCACGGGCTTCATGGTCTTCTGATCGCGCGCCGCGACGAGCGTGCCGAACGCGTCGGAGCCTGCGAGTCGCTCGACGGCGAAGCGGGCGCCGATCACCCGTCCGGGTGTGATGGCCCCATCGGCCGAGGCAGTGGGCGAAGACATCGTGCGGACGCTACCGGAGCGGGCGGGGATCCTTCAACGGGTCCTTGCAGACACAGCGCGTGCCCAGCGTGGTACTGTCGTCCCGCTCATGCGGTTCGGGCCGTTCGAGATCCTCCGCCCACTCGGCCGCGGAGGGATGGCCGAGACCTGCCTCGCCATCCGGCCGGGGCACGAGGGCTTCGCGCGCGAGCTCTGCCTCAAGCGCGTCCTCCCCGAGCGCGCCGCGGAGCCCGACTTCGTGAAGGGCTTTCAGCGGGAAGCCAAGCTCGCAGGGCGGCTCGTGCATCCCCACATCGCACAGGTCTACGATTTCGGCTGCGAAGGCGAGACGTGGTGGATGGCCCTCGAGTACGTCCCTGGCGGCGATCTTCGGGCCCTCCTCAAGGGGCTCGGACAGCCGATGCCTCTCGAGCTGGGGCTCGTGCTCCTGGTCGACATGCTCGAGGCCCTCGCGTACGCGCACGACCTCGGGATCGTCCATCGCGACGTGAGTCCCTCGAACATCCTCGTCGACCTCCAGGGCAACTTCAAGCTCGCCGACTTCGGGATCGCGAAGGCCAAGCACGTCGACCGCGACGGCACGACCGCGTTCTCGACGACGACGGGGACCATCAAGGGCAAGGCCGCGTACATGGCCCCCGAACAGGCGCTCGGCCACGAGGTCGATGGGCGCGCCGACCTCTGGTCTTTCGGGGTCGTGATGTTCGAGGCGTTCGCGAGCGCCAAACCTTTCGAGGGGCCGACCGACCTCGCGATCATGATGGCCGCGTCCCAGGGCCGGCGCGCGAGGCTCGCCGAGGTCGCTCCCCACGTGCCCACGGACGTCTGCGACGTGATCGAGAAGCTCCTCACGCCCAACCGCGAGCAGCGCTTCCAGAGCGCGGGCGATGTCCTCGAGGCGCTCGTGAACCGACCAGCGCCGGTGCAAGGCCGGCGGAGGATCGCGGCGATGCTTCATGCCGTGGGCGCGGGCAGTGCCAGCGTCGCGCAGGCATTTCCGGCCAGCCCGGAAGAGGCGCCGCCGACCCGGATCAGCCCGCCGCTCGCCGAGCTCGGTGCGGACCCGCCGCCAGCTGCTCTGATCCGGATTGCGCCCGTCACGCCGGCTGTGTCGTCCCGCAGCTTCCTCGTCCGCGCGGGGCCTCTGCTCGCGCTGGCGCTCGCCG
The DNA here is from genome assembly GCA_046342295.1 of Deltaproteobacteria bacterium. Taxonomy (GTDB): domain Bacteria; phylum Myxococcota_A; class Polyangia; order Polyangiales; family Sandaracinaceae; genus JAFLCL01. The sequence goes on from JBKDQC010000802.1 coordinate 9,673, forward strand.
CGGGCGCCGCGGCCGCGTTCGGCGTCGTCTGGAGCGGTGTCCTCGATCCCGCGCCATCGGGCGCGACGGGGGGGATCGTCTCGGGGGTCGCGACGAACGGTCCATCACGCGGTCAGGCGACGCGGGCAGAGGTTCTTCCCCCGCGCGAGCCTCCGCGCGGTGTGCTCGTCCCCGATGAGAGTGAGCTTCCTCCGGTGGCCGAGCCTACGGACTCGAACCGCCCGCCTAGCAGGACCGCGTCACCCCGGACCGCGCCCGCCAGCGCGCCCCAGGGAGTCAGCGAGCTCGGGAGCGTGCACATCACGGTCATCCCGTGGGGCGACGTGCAGATCGACGGCCGCGACGTCGGTCGGAGCCCGATCACGGTTCCGCTGCCTCCGGGCCCGCACCGGGTCGAGGTCGAGTCCGAGTCGGGCTCGGTCGTTCGAGAGATCCGCATCGAGCCAGGTCGGCGCGAAGAGCTCGAGGTCGACCTGTCGGAAGGCTGATTCGAGGGGCGGTCCGTGCCCCGTTCGGCGGGGATCTTGTCACTCCGTTCCGCACGGCGTACACGCGGAGCGTGGACAGCATCCTCGTTCGTGGTGGCACTCCGCTCCGGGGCACGGTCAAGGTCAGCGGCGCCAAGAATGCCGCGCTGCCGATCTTGTGCTCGTCCCTGCTCGCCGATGGGGAGCACACGTTTCGCAACGTCCCGGATTTGAGGGACATCCAGACGACCGCACAGCTGCTCCGGCACATGGGGCTCGAGGTGGACGTCGCGCCGCCCGTCGTGGTGGTCCGCGGAAAGCCGGTCGTCGAGCCGGACGCGCCCTACGAGCTCGTGAAGCAGATGCGCGCGTCGGTGCTGGTGCTCGGGCCGCTCGTCGCGCGCTACGGCCGGGCGCGGGTGTCTCTGCCCGGCGGCTGCGCCATCGGCGCGCGTCCCATCGACCAGCACCTCAAGGGCCTCGAGGTGATGGGGGCCGAGATCGATCTCGACCACGGCTACGTGAACGTGAACGTGCCGGGAGGCCGCTTGCGGGGCGGGGACATCCATCTCGACATCCCGACCGTGACGGGCACCGAGAACCTCATGTGCGCCGCGGCGCTGGCCCGTGGCCGCACCCGCATCACCAACGCTGCGCGCGAGCCGGAGGTCGAGGAGCTCGGCACCGTGCTCAACAAGATGGGCGCGTCGATCGAAGGCGCGGGCACCGACGTCATCGTGATCGACGGTGTCGAGACACTGCAGCCCGTCGATCACGCGATCATCGCAGACCGGATCGAGGCTGGCACCTACATGGTCGCGGCGGCCGTGACCGGCGGCGACGTGCTCCTCGAGGGGATCACGTTCGATCACATCGAGGCGCTCTGCGCGAAGCTGCGCGCCGCACGCGTCATCGTGGAGCGGGAGGCGCGTGGAGTGCGGGTCGTCGGAAGGCCTCCGTTCCGGCCCGTCGACGTCACCACCGAGCCGCACCCTGGGTTCCCGACCGACATGCAAGCGCAGTTCATGCTGCTCTGCTGCCTCGCGCAGGGCTCGAGCGTGCTGACGGAGACCATCTTCGAGAACCGATTCATGCACGTCCCCGAGCTCGTTCGGATGGGCGCGCGCATCGACATCCGCGGACGCTCGGCGTTCGTGCACGGTCCGGCGAAGCTGAGCGGAGCGCGCGTCATGGCAACCGATCTGCGCGCGAGCGCTTCGCTGGTGCTCGCGGGGCTCGTGGCCGAGGGCGAGACCGAGGTCTTGCGCGTCTACCACATCGACCGTGGCTACGAGCGCATCGAGGCCAAGCTCGCCGCGCTCGGCGCGGACATCGAACGCGTGGCGCAACGTGGCTGAGAGCCCGACGAGACCTCTGGTGCTGGCCGTGCCCAAGGGGCGCGTGCTCGCGCAGCTCACACCGGTGCTCGCCGCCCACGGTGTCGACACCGCGGATGTGCTGGCGGACGACCGCCGCCTCGTGCGCCGGGACAACGCGACGGGGCTCGCGTTTCTCCTGCTCAAGCCCGACGATGTTCCGACCTACGTCGAGTACGGTGCCGCGGACATGGGCGTCGTCGGCCGGGACGTGCTGCTCGAGCGCGAGTACGACCTGTACGAGCCGCTGGATCTGGGGATCGGTCGCTGTCGCATGGTCGTGGCGGGCTTCGCGGGGCGCGCGTTGCCGCGGGACCGCCCCGTGCGCGTCGCGACCAAGTTCCCAGGAATCGCGGGTCGCCACTTCGCGCGGAAGGGCATCGCGGTCGAGCTCATCTTCGTCCAAGGCTCGGTGGAGATCGCTCCGCTCGTGGGATTGTCCGACGTCATCGTCGACCTCGTGGAATCCGGAGAGACGCTCCGACAGAACGGCCTCGCGGAGCTCGAGACCATCGTCGAGGTCTCCTCGCTCGTCGTCGTGAACCGCCTCGCGTTCAAGCTGCACGAGCGGCCGCTGCGCGCGCTTCTCTCGGCGCTCGCGACCCTGGCGGTCGCGCGCAGCTGAGCGAACGGGTCGGCCTCTTTCCGGCTCCGCGACCGTGCTCACCTTCACACGACGGCGACCCGAACCGCCGGTCCAGGGGTGACGACGACGGATCGCATGTCCGGGTAGCGCTCCCCATCGAGGACGGGACGAAGCGGCTCGTGCTCGCCGACGTCGACCTCGAATCTCCGGCCTGCGCGCTCCACGAATCTCTCGCCTCGAATGAGACCGCCTCTCGCCAGCGCGGGCAACGACGCGATGATCGCGCGCGGCTCCAGCTCTCCCGCGTGCAGATGAAGGCGCCCCTCCGTGGCCATCGGGAACACCTTCAGTACCCCGCCGAGATCCAGGTCGATGGCGCCCGCGTGCAGCCCCGAGTGGGTGCTCCCGCCCACAGGCTCGCCGTCGATCCGGACCTTCGCGCGCTGGGGGCGAAACATCTCGCGGGCGTGCGTCGTGCCGAACGGGAAGCCGGCGACAGCCCGTGCGATCACCGACACGATCGTCGCAGGAGAAGGATCCGGGTGCGCGTAGTACTGGTCGTAGAAACGGACGCCGATGCCGCCGAGCGCCGCCGCGAAGCCGATCACGTCGCGGCGCCGACCGCTCGTCTCCTCCATCGCGAAGCGCGCCGTGGGAAGCACCCGCGCTTCGAGGAGCTCGTCGGAACGGAGCCGAGCTGCGAGCCGCTCGAGGATGTCCGCTGGGCTCCCCTCGAGGCCCACCTTGCGGGCGACGAAGTCGATCGTACCGCTCCGGGCCGGAAGCAACGGTGGCAGCTCGATCCCGCGCGCCCGCGCGATGGCCGAGGCGAAATTCAGTGTCCAGTGCAGCGCGCCGTCGCCGCCGACGGTCACGATGCATGCGACGTCGGTGCCGAGCTCGCGCTCGAGCACGTCCTCGAGGTGAGCGAGGTCCTTGGTGATCACGACGTCGCCGACCCGTCCGAGGATCGCTTGCACCTGCTCGGCAGCGAGACGGCCACGGCGCAGCCGTCGCGCGCGGGGATTGACCAGGCAGAGGGCTCGCATCGCCGCAGAGGGTAGCGGAGCGCGATCGGCCTTTCACCGAACCGCGGCGATGCGTCGTGCGTTGAATGGCCGCGCGCGCGCGCCGTCGATCGGTGCCGTGACACGCCCCTCTTCGCTTCTGCTCGTCGCTCTCCTGTCGTGCGCCCTCGCGCCTCGGGCCCGTGCCCAGGAGAACCCGCTCACGGCGCCCACCCGCGCGCTCTCTCCGGGCGAGCTCGCGTCGATCGAGCCGCTCCTCGACCGTGCGATCGTGACCCACGTCGAGGCGACCGAGTTCGTCGAGCTTCCGCAGGTCACCGTGGTCGCGCGGG
>JBKDQC010000803.1:0-13835 GCA_046342295.1 Deltaproteobacteria bacterium
GGATCGATGCGGGTGCCACGGGCTCGAATCGGCGGGAGGGAGGCTCTCGCCGATTCACTCGGCGAGAGGGAGGGGCTGCGGCCAGACCCTCCGGCAAGAAACGTCAGAGCATGAGTCCATCCAAGTGACTCATGCTCTGAGAGCCTCCGTCAGCTCCGTTCGACGCTGTAGACGCCGTCGAGGCTCTGGATCTTGCGCATGAGCGTCTGGAGCTTGCTCGCCTCGTTCACCTGGAAGTGAAAGAGGTTCACCGCGGTGCCGTCGGTGCCGACGCGGCAGTTCGCCTCCTGGATGTTCACGCCGGCCTCGGTGAACGCGGCGCTGACGTTCGACAAGATCCCCGGCTTGTCGGTCGTGATGATCCGGAGCGCGACCGGGCGTGCGGCCTTGACCCGCTCGGACCACGTGACGTCGATGCGGCGCTCGGGGTCGAGCTCCATCGCGCGGGGACAACCGCGCCGGTGCACGGTCACGCCGCGCCCTCGGGTGATCCAGCCCGTGATTGGGTCCCCGGGCAGCGGATTGCAGCACTGCGCGAAGCGGATGACGATGTCGTCCACGTCGTCGATCGCGATCCCGCCGGCGTTGCCCGTGACTGTGTCGGTGACCGCGCGCGCAGCCTTCTCGAAGAGGCTCGGGCGGAGCTGCGTGGGCGCGCCCTCCGCGTTCATCGCGGCCTCGAAGACCTCGTGCGGCTCGAGCCGACCGATGCCCACGCCCGCGAAGAGCTCCTCGGCGTTCGCGAACTTCAGCGCCTTGGCGACCTTCTCGACCGCGCCGCTCTTGACGAAGCGCGCGAAGCTCATGTCCTTCTTGTGGAAGGCGCGCTCGATGAGGTCGCGCCCGAGCTTCACCGAGCGCGTGCGCTCCTCGGCGCGCACGTAGGCACGGATCTTCGACCGCGCGCGCCCCGTCGCGACGAAGTCGAGCCAGTCCTTGCTCGGGTGCTGCTGCGGGTTCGTGAGGATCTCGACCGTGTCGCCGTTGCGGAGCTGGTAGCGCAGCGGTTGGATCGCGCCGTTGATGCGCGCGCCCGAGCAGTGCTCGCCGACCTCCGAGTGCACGGTGTAGGCGAAGTCGATCGGGGTCGCCCCGCGCGGAAAGACCTTGAGCTGACCCTTCGGCGTGAAGACGTAGACCTCGTCCGCGAAGAGGTCGACCTTCACCGAGTCGAGGAATTCCGCAGGGTCCGAGACCTCCTGCTGGAACTCCATGAGCTGCCGCAGCCACGCGAAGCGGGCGGCGTCCTTCGCGTCGAGGCCGCCCGAGCCCTTCTCCTTGTAGGTCCAGTGCGCCGCGATGCCGTCCTCGGCCGTTCGGTGCATCTCGTGGGTGCGGATCTGCACCTCGATGCGCCGCTGTCCGGGGCCGATGACCGTCGTGTGGAGCGACTGGTACATGTTCGGCTTCGGGAGCGCGATGTAGTCCTTGAAGCGGCCCGGGATGGGCGTCCACTGCGAGTGGATGACGCCGAGGGCCGCGTAGCAGTCGCTCACGTTCTCGACGAGCACGCGAAACGCGATCACGTCGTGGATCTGCTCGAAGTCGACGTTGTTCTGCCGGATCTTGCGGTAGATGGAGTAGAGGTGCTTGAGGCGCCCCGACACGTCAGCCGGGAAGCTCCGCTCGATCAGCATCTTCTGCAAACGCTTGACGACGTCCGCGATGTACCGCTCGTGGTCTCTCTGGACCCGCTTGGTCTTCTGGACGAGGTCCTGGAATTGCTCCGGGTAGAGATAGCGGAACGAGAGATCCTCGAGCTCGCTCTTGAGCCAGTTGATGCCCAGACGCCCCGCGAGAGGGGCGTAGATGTCCATCGTCTCCTGGGCGATGCGAGCCTGCGCCTCCGGCTTCATGTGGTCGAGCGTCCGCATGTTGTCGAGACGGTCGGCGAGCTTCACGAGGAGGACGCGGATGTCGCGCGCCATCGCCACGAGCATCTTGCGGAAGCTCTCGGCCTGCTGGTCTTCCTTCGAGGTGAAGTTCACGCGACCGAGCTTGGTCACGCCGTCGACGAGGAAACCGATCTCGGCGCCGAAGCGCTTGCCCATCTCCTCGTCCGAGACGTTGCAGTCCTCGACGACGTCGTGGAGAAGCGCTGCGCAGACGCTCGAGGCGTCGAGGCGCATCTCGGCGATGACCTTCGCGACCGCGATGGGATGCGTGATGTAGGGCTCGCCCGACTTCCGCTTCTGGCCCTCGTGCTTCTCGTGCGCGAAGGTGTACGCGCGGTGGATCAGGTCGAAGTCCGCGTGGGGCTGGTACCCACGCACCGTCTCGACGATGTCGGTGAAGCGGACGGCGCCGTGCAGCGGGCTGACCATGCGAAGCGGGGGCGCGCCGGCGGTCTCGTCGAGGAGCTCCTTTCGAGCAGGCCCGATGGGAGCTCACATCTGCTCCACGCCGAACGCGAAGGGAAAGTACCACCCTGCTTTCGGAGCGTCGAGGAATGGGCCGGTCCGTCCGCGGAGGGCCTCGCGCTTCACCGTTCGAGGAGCGCGCCGAGCTCCCCATACGGCGACCAAGGTTCGGTCCGCCGCTGCACCTCGAAGGCGAGCCGCTCCTGCTCGGTGCTCGCGCGGGCGCGTGCGCGGGCCTCGAGCGCCTCGGCGCCCGCGAGTCGCGCGCAGGCGAGCGTTTGCAGACCGGGCTGGGTCTCGTCGCCGAGGAGCCTGATCCCCTCGCGCATCACGCCGCTCTGGCGCGCCGCCTCGCGCGCGGCCGGGTCGCTCGCGAGCCGCGCACAGAGCACTCCGAGCGGCGCCGAGCGCCAGCCGGTCGTCACGATCTCGCCAGCCGCCGCGTTCGCGCTCGCGAGCTCGAGGATCGATCGGCCAAGGAGCGCCCAGCCCCGCTCTCTCTGCGCCCCCCACCCCGGCACGAGCCCTTCGGCCTCGGCGAAGGCGGACGCGGCCGCCTCGAAATCCGCAGGATCGCGAGAGATCTGGGAGCGCTCCTCGAGCGAGCGCCCGTAGAGCACGAGCGCAGCCGCGAGCGTGGGGGCGTGTCCGCCCCGGAGCGACTCGATCCGGCTGCGCTGGCTCGCCAGTCCCGTCTCGAGGGCGGGCCCGAGCGTCGGGTCGAGCTCGCCGCGCTGCCAGCGCACGGCGTGCTCCGCGGCGACGGCCGTCTCGAGGTTCGAGACGTGGCCGAGCCGCTCGGAGAGGGCCGTCATCGAGGCCGCGTCGTCGAAGAGCTGGAGCAACGCGCCCTCGGTGTCATAGGCGCTCGTGCGCTGGGGCGAGAGCGTCTGCGCCTGGCGGGCGACCTCGATGGCCCGGCGCAAGCGAGGCTCCTCTCGGAGCGCAGCGAGCACCGCGTCACGCTGGGTGCCGTTGAGGAGCCATTGCACGAGGTGGCTCGCCTGCTCGGAGTCGAGGTGCAGCTCGCGCGTGCGGACGAAGCCCTCGATCGCGCTGACCTCGCCCGCGTACGACAGCAGCTCCGCGAAGTTGCCCGCGGCGATGCCGCTCTCGGGCGCGCGGCGGAGCGCTTGCTCCATCAGCTCGACGGCGCGCGCGAGGTGGCCCGGGTTGCCGGAGCACTCGTAGCGCTGTTGGAACGCGATCGCGGCGTTGTTGAGCGCGGCTTCGTCCTGCGTGCCCATCGAGAGGTATCGCTCGGCCACCTGTCCGAAGAGGCGCTCGGCCTGGCGCAGATCTCCATCGCGCGCCAAGCGTCGCGCACGCGTCTGGAGCAGGTTCACCTGGACGAAGTCACTCTGCGGATCGGCGCGCGAGAGCCACAGCTCCTCGTCCTCGAGCGTGCTCGAGAGGAGCGACATCAGCATCGCCGCGCTCTCGCGCTGCGGAGAGGCGCTGCGGTCGTAGACGCCCTGCGCGAGCTCGGTGGCGCGCGTCGTGAGGCCGAGATCGCGGTACGTGTGCGCCGCCTCGAGCTCGAGGTTGAGATCGCCCGAGGTGAGGACCTGCGCGATCTCCGCGTCGCCCTCCGCGGCGCGACCGAGTCGGTGGTAGACCTGTCCGAGGCCGAGGTGAAAGCTCGGCAAGCCCTCGACCTCCTGCCGGATCGCTAGAAAGAGGCGCTCGGCTTCGCGGAAATGCTGCTCGCGCGCCTGCCCCGCGCTGTCGTTGCCCAGGCGCAGCTCGAGCATCGCGAGCTGGAGCACCGAGGGCACGACGCCTCCGCGTGCCTCGACGGCGCTCCGCAGCGACGAGAGGTTCGCGTCGTTGCCGAGCTGCTCGAGGAACCAGCCCTGCACGACCTCCCGGAGCTGTGTCTCGTCGTAGATGCCGGCCGTGCGTCGCTCGAGCTCGGGTGGCGGGAAGGTGGAGCGGAGCTGCGCCTCGAGCTCGGCCGTGCGCGCATCGAAGGCGCTGCGATACGCGCGCTGCGCGCTCTGAAAGGCCGGTAGTCGCGCGTTCACCGCGTGCGCGAGCAGCGCGGCGGCCTCGTCGAGGCGGCCTTCGTCGGCGAGCAGGCTCGCCCGCGCGGACTGAGCCGCGCCGGTGAGGCGCCCGTGCGCTCCGAGCGGGTCGAGGAGGCGATGGGCGCCCGCGAGATCCCCCGCCTGGCGCTTGCTCTGGGCGAGCGCTGCGACCGTCTCCTGATCGCCCGGATAGCTCGCGAGCACCGCCTCGAGCGCGCGCGGCTCGCCGGAGCCGAGCGCGAGACGACGGGCCTCGTCGGTCTGCATCGTACGCGCCGCGTCGAGCGCGAGCGCAACCTCGTCGCGCGGCGAGCTGCCGGCGCCGACGACCTCGAGGTAACGGAGCGCGGGCGCCTCGACCTCGAGCAGGAGAGAGCGCGAGCCGGACAGCTCGGCGAGCGTCTGGCCCAAGCGCTCCATCGACGCGGCATCGCCGGCCTCAGACCAGTGATCGACCGCCTCGAGCGGCCACTCGGCCGCGAGCTGCTCGGCGATCGCGCGGTGGAGCGACGCGCGACGCTCGGCGAGCTCGGGCGCCGAAGCGAAGAGGCTCGGGCCCGTGCCGTAGAGGTCTCGCAGCGTGGCGTCCACGCCGCTCGACGAAGGATCGGTGGCGCTGAGCGCATCGAGCATGCGCAGCGAGGCGATCGCGGCGTCGTGGCTCGCTGCGCCCACGTCGGCCTGCCACGCGAGCATGCGATCGAGCACGGCGCGCTCTTGCGCGGTGCCGTGGGCGAGCTCGGGCAGGGCGCGGTAGCGCGCGAGCGCGGTCTCGACCTCCCCCACGCGCGCTGCGGTCATCGGCGAGGGCACGGCGTCGAGCACGAGGCGCACCATCTCGCGACCCGCGGTGTCGCGCTGCGCGCTGGAGAGCGCGTATCCGTGGCTGTTCGCGAGGGACTGCCATGCCTCGAGCGCGCGCGCCGGCTCCATCGAAGCGACCTCGCCCTGCGTCTCCTCGAACGCGTTGCCAGCGAGGCGGTGCGGATCTGCGAGGTAGCTCTGGACGCCCGCGACGGCGAGCCAGAGGGCGGCCACGCCCGCGACCGCCCATCGGTAGCCGCGCGCGAAGCCCGAGAGCTGCTCGCGCGCGAGGAAAGAATAGCTGCCGTTGCCTTGGTCGATCACCCGGTAGGCGCTGATCGGCCAGACAGGCACGAAGAGCAGCGCGACGCAGTAGGTGGTGATGTACGAGCCATCCGGCCGTCGATCGCGCTCTCCGTAGATGCTCGCGCCGCAGCCGTTGATGCGGAAGAGCGGCGGGACACCCGTGATCGGCCTCGCCCCCCCGAGCTGCTTGGCGATCGCGGCCTTGACCGCCGCATGCGTGGCCTTGGCTCGGGCGGCGCGGAGCGCGCGGTCCCCCTCGTCCCACTGCTGCCGGCGTTGGAGGTAACGGGCCCGCATGAGCTCGACCCAAGGGGCCGTGTCGGCCATCGCACCCTCGATCTCGGCCCTCACGTCGGTGTCATCCGGTCCGGCGGCCGGCGCGATGCGCGAGACGCTCAGGAGCAGGCGCTGTGCGTCGTCCGTGCGCTTGGAGGCGTGAAGGAGCGCAGCGAGCTCGGCCCCGACCCACGCGACGTTCGCGCCGAGCTTCAGGCGAAGATCGCTCCCCGATGGTATCGACGCGAACGCATCGTCGATCGCAGGCAGCACCTCTTCCTGGAACAACGCGTGCGCCGCCGCGAGCGGTCCGCGCGCGCGGGACCAGTCCTCGCGGGCGGGGTCCGGCTCCATGTCGGGGGAATCGAGCACGGGCGTGATCTCGCGCAGCGCGTCGGCGATGCGGGACAACGAATCTTTCGCCCGGTACGCGCCCGGGCGCGCCGGTACGGGCTCGCTGGCGTCTGGCGCCGGCAGGTGGGGCTCGGGAATCTCCAAGGTCTCCTCCGTGGACGGCGAGGATACGTCGCCCGCGTCCCGACCTCCCCCCGTCGGGGTGTCTCTCACGGCCGCCCCTTGATCCGTCCCGGCTCCGGCCCTATGCCCCCGCCATGTCCTCGAAGCATCTTCTCGTTTCGATCTGCCTCGGGCTCACGTCCGCCGCTGCCTTGCTCGCGTGCGGCGAGGACGCCCCTGCCGCCCCCGAGCCCACGAGCGCCCCCGAGGCGACCGGGGCCACGCCGCCGGCCACCCCGACCGCCGCCGGCCCGACGCCTGCCCCCGCCGGCGCGCCCGCGATCGAGCCCCTCCCGACGCCTGCGGTCGCGATGAACAAGGTGCTGCTCGGCCGGCGCCTCTTCCACGACACGCGCCTCTCGGGCGATGGGACGCTGTCCTGCGCCAGCTGCCACTCCCTCGACACCGGCGGCGCCGAGCACCGCGCGACCTCGCAGGGGATCAACGGCCAGATCGGCCCGATCAACGCGCCCACCGTCCTGAACTCCGGCCTCAATTTCGTTCAGTTCTGGGACGGCCGCGCCGAGAGCCTCCAAGCGCAGGCCGCGGGCCCCGTGGCCAACCCGGGCGAGATGGGCGCGAACTGGGAGACGGTCGTCGCCACGCTCGGCGCGAACGAGAACGACCGCGCCGAGTTCACCGCGATCTACGCGGACGGCGTCACGCAGGCGAACATCACGGACGCGATCGCGGAGTACGAGCGCTCGCTCGTGACGCCCTCGCGCTTCGACGCGTTCCTCCACGGCGACCAGAGCGCGCTCACGGCCGACGAGCAGCGCGGCTGGGCGACGTTCCAGGAGGTCGGGTGCACGGCGTGCCACCGCGGGCCCAACGCCGGCGGCGGGATGTACCAGCGCATGGGCCTCGTTCGGAACTACTTCGAGCTCCGCGGCACCCCGCTCACCGAGGCCGACAACGGGCGCTTCAACGTCACGCACGACGAGGCCGATCGGCACCGCTTCAAGGTGCCCTCGCTCCGGAACATCGAGCTCACGGCGCCCTACTTCCACGACGGCTCGCAGAGCGAGCTCGCGGGCGCCGTGCGGATCATGGGCCAGGTACAGCTCAACCGGGACCTCACCGATGCGCAGGTGAGCGACATCGTCGCGTTCCTCCGCAGCCTCACGGGCACGCTGCCCGAGCACGCGCGCATGCCTGCCGCCGCACCGACCGCGGCCACGCCGGCTCCGACCGCGCCGGCTGCGGCCCCGACCGCGCAGTGATCTCTCGGCGGAGTGATCTCCCGCCGGATCCCCGCGTGAACCGAGACGACGGGCCAGCGACGCCCCCGGGCACGTACCGGGAGTCGCTCGCAATGCGCAGCCGCAAAGCGCTCCGATGCGCCCGGTGTCGCTACGCGGTGAGCGTGTGCCTCTGCGACGAGCTCACCGCGTTCCCCGCGCGCACGCACGTGCACGTCGTCGCGCACTACATCGAGCTCCACAAGACCACGAACACCTCGCGTCTGGTCGCCTCGGCCCTCGCGCGGGCGAGCGTTCACGGGCGCGGGCACCCCGAGAGGCGAGAGCCGGGCCCCGTGCCGGCGGGTCACCGCCTCGTGCTCTACCCGAGCGAGGGCGCGCGTGTGCTCGCGCCGGCCGACGCGCGCGAGGACCTCGTCCTCGTCGTGCCCGACGGCACCTGGACGCAGGCGGGCCGCATCGCGCGCCGCGACCCCGCCGCCGCGGGCGCCGAGCACGTGCGTCTGCCAGAGGCCGGTCCTTCGCGGTACACCCTCCGCGCGACGGATCGTGAAGGCGCGGTCTCGACCCTCGAGGCGATCGCGCGCGCCCTCGGCGTGCTCGAGGGACCGGCCGCGGAGGCGCACCTCCTCCACGTCTTCGACGAGTTCGTGCGGCGCGCCTTGCGCCGCCGCGAAGGCCTCGAGCGCGACGCGGACGACCGCCCACGCACCGCCTGATCGCCAGCGATCAACGCAGGAGCGCCGCGAAGGCCTGCGCCGCGGGCGAGAGGGGCCGTCCTTGTTTGTGGATCACCGCCAGGCGGCGGTGGATCGAGAGGCCACGCACCTCGAGCGCGACGACCCCGACATCTTTCTTCCCCTCGACTCCGAGCTGGCTCACGAAGCCGAGCAGCTCCGTGTGCGAGACCATCTCGACGATCGCAGCGATCGAGCGGAGCTCCATCTGCACGTTCACCTCGATGCCCGCGCGCGCGAGCTCGTCGTCGATGAGCGCGCGGATCGCGCTGCCGCGGTCGAAGCCGACGAGGCCCCGGCCGCGCAGATCCTCGGGCACCAGACGCTTCTTCTTCGCGAGCGGGTGCGTACGCGAGGCGATGAGCACGATGCGGTCGCGGCGGAGCGGGCGCACCGCCAGCTCGGGCGACGCCGTCGGCAGCGTGACCACGCCGAGCTCGAGGCGCTCCGCGATCACGTCGGCCTCGATGTCCCGGCTGCCGGCCTCGCGCACCTCGAAGCGGACGCCGGGTCGCTTGCTCGCGAGGGCGCCAGAGAGCTCGGCGATCGCCGGCGGAAGGACGAACGACACGGCCGTCGCGCCGCCCCCCACCCGCACGAGGCCCGCCTCGAGGCGCTCGTGCGCGCGCACCGCATGCTTGAGGCGGGCGTAGCGCTCGACGAGCACGCGCGCCTCCGCGGCGACCAGCCGACCCGCCTCCGTGAGCGCAGCGCCCTGCTTGCTCCGCTCGAGCAGCGTCGCGCCCATCTCCTCCTCGAGCAACTGCAGGCGCCGCGAGAGCGCCGGTTGCGTCACCGCGAGCGACCGCGCCGCGCGCGTCACGGTCTTGTGGTCGGCGACGGCCAGGAGCGAGCGGAGGAGCAACAGGTCCATGCCCGAGCTTCCATGCAGGACTCTCATGGATGCAAGGATCCACACCACGTCGGACGCATGGCCCTCGCCGGAGGCGGCCCCGCGGCGCCCTCTCCACGACACCGGATCCCGCCCGTCGTGACACAGGGCGGCACGGATCGACGGGCATGTGCGTTGCTTGGCCGGGTCCATGCCTCTTGCTCGCGCGCCGTGGTCCGTTCCGCTCGCTGTCCTTCTCTTCACTGGCCTCGTCGCGGGATGCTCGGGCGAGCGCACCGCGCTGGTCGCGCAGCTCCAAGGCTGCGGGCTGCTGAGCGAGGGCCGCGTGGTCCAGAGGACGCTCTCCAGCCTGTATGCGCCCAACGCCTGCTACGAGCAGTGCCTCGCCGAGGCGAGCTGCGAGGCGCTCTCGGCCGCGCTCTGCCGGAGCGACCTGAGCCTGCCCCTCGCGTGCGACGCGCGGTGTGCCGTGCGCTGCGGAGACGGCTCGCTGGTCGGGGTCGAGTCGCGCTGCAACGGCAGCAACGAGTGCGAGGACGGCGCGGACGAGCGCGGCTGCATGTTCGACCTCGTGTGCAGCGATGGACGCGGCGTGCCAGGCGCCCGCTGCGACGGGGCGTACAACTGTCTTCCCCGGGGCGAGGACGAGATCGGATGTCCCCCGAACTCGACCTCGACGATGTGCGACCGCGGCTTGCGCTGGTTCGGTGAGTTGGACCGATGCGACGGCTACGCGGTGTGCGCAGACGGTGCGGACGAGCGCGACTGTCCGACCTTCGCGTGCGACGACGGACAGCGCCTGGTCTACCGAGCTGACTCTCCGGAATGCGACCGCGTGACGAATTGTCGCGACGGTAGCGACGAGCGCGGCTGCGCACGCCTCACGCCGTGCGGTGGCCCCTGAAGAGGGCGCCTGGCGGCCTCGAGGGCGGCGCCGTTTCGCCTCGGGCCGGCTCTCACGCGACGACTTCTGGCCGACGCCGCCACCGTCGACACTTCGAGATCGGAGACCAAGAAACGTGGTGCCCGCCGAGCGTATCGCGAGGCGCCCACGGGCCCCGTGCTCGGCGCTCGCGCGCCTGCGCGTGGTGTCCGATCGCCGGAGGCTGGGGCCGAGGCTGCGCTCGGCGCGTCCGGGGACTGCACGATTTCGTGTAAGGATCTGGGTCGCGCCCGGCACCAAACGGGTCATGGTCCGCAATCCGACGTACCCCGTGGCAACCGCTCGCCCCCGCGACGAAGCCCTCGAGCGTGCCCTGCGCGCCTACGCCCGCCCGATCGAGCGGCTCGTGGCCACCCACGCGTACACGACCGCCGACCGCGACGACCTCCGCCAGGAGTTGGCCCTCGCGCTGCACCGTGCCCTGCCCTCGTTCCGAGGCGAGTGCTCCGAGAAGACCTTCATCCTTCGGGTCACGCACAACCAGGCGGTGCGTTTTCTCGCGCGTCGAGGCCGCGCATCCTCGCTCGAGACGGTCGACGACGAGCGTAGCCCCGAAGACACCGCCCGCAGGATCCCTTCGGTCGCCTACGAGCGGCGGGAGCGCGAGCACGCGCTCCTCGCAGCCGTGCGCGCGCTCCCGCTCCCCGCGAGGCAGACCGTGAGCTTGCTGCTCGAAGGGCTCACGCAACGCGAGATCGCCGAGGTCCTCGGAGTCACCGAGGGCGCGGTCGCCGTTCGCATCCATCGCGCCAAGGCGGCCCTGCGCGTGCTGCTCGCCGATCACGACCCTCACCACGGAGACCAACCATGAGCCCCGAAGACGACGAGCTCGCGGCCTGGCGTGCCTCATGGCAAGCGCTCGGCGACACCGAAGACCTCGCCGCAGACCTCGCCCTACGCGCCAAGCGTGACGCCCGCCTCCTGCATCGGGCCGCCGCCGCCCAGGTGCTCGCCAGCGCCCTCGCCATCCTGGGCGCAAGCGCCCTGGCCCTGCGCTCCTCGGGCCGCCCCGAGAACCTGGTGCTGCTGGCTCTGATCGCTCTGTTCTGCGGCGTCTGGCTCGCGCTCTTCTTCTCGTCGCGGGCGTCGGTCTTCGCCTCCGACGCCGAGGGACTGGATGCGTTCGTGCGTCTCACGCGCAAGCGGCTCGCGGTCGAGCTCCGGTGGTGCACCACCGCACGGCGAGCGACCGCCGCCCTGTGCGTCGCGCTCGCCCCGTGGGGCGGCTGGCTGCTCTGGCGCCGCTGGGACCTCTACGCGGAGGAGCCATGGCGCGCCGTCGTCGGTTTCGGAGGCGCGGCGCTCGTCGTCGGCCTCGTCGTGTGGGGGCTCGGGCATCGGGAGCGCGGTCTCCGCGAGGTGCAGCGCAGGCTCGAGGAACGCCTGGACCAAGCCTCGCTCCGGCAAGCCGCGTGAGCGACGGCCCGCACCGACACGGGATCGGCGAGACGACGGTCCCTCCAGAGCCCCCTCGCCTCGGGTCGGATGCAGCCCCGCTCCGCGAAGCAGAGTCACCTCGACGTGGAAGATCCACGGTCTCCCGACCGCTCCGCCCCGTTCGTCCATGCGCGTGGTGCATGGATGCAATCAGGAATATCCATTTCCGCGCATGACCTGCCGGGTCTAGGTTCTCGGCGCCAGGATGGGCTCGGACACGGACCGGCGCGCTCCGCCCGGTGTGGGCCCGAGCCGAACGGCGAAGAGGAGACAAGAGATGCTTCAGGCCTACCGTGAGCACGTCGCGCAGCGCGCGGCGCAGGGGATCGTTCCGCTTCCGCTCGATCGGAAGCAGGTGACCGAGCTGGTCGCGCTGTTCGCGGCGCCGCCGGCGGGCGAGGAGGCGTTCCTCCTCGATCTGCTCTCGAACCGCGTGCCGGCGGGTGTGGACGAGGCGGCCGAGGTGAAGGCCGCCTACCTCGCGAAGGTCGCGCGCGGCGAGGCCAAGACGCCGCTCCTCACGCCCAAGGCGGCGACGGAGCTCCTCGGCACGATGCTCGGCGGCTTCAACGTCGAGCCGCTCGTGTCGCTCCTCGATCATGCCGAGCTCGGGTCCGTCGCGGCCGCGCAGCTGAAGAAGACACTGCTCGTGTTCGCCGCGTTCGACGACGTCGCGGGCAAGGCCAAGGCGGGGAACGCCCACGCCAAGGCCGTGCTCGACTCGTGGAGCGAGGCCCAGTGGTTCGCGAGCCGGCCGAAGGTGCCCGAGTCCATCACCGTCACCGTGTTCAAGGTCACGGGAGAGACGAACACCGACGACCTCTCTCCAGCCACCGAGGCGTGGTCGCGCCCCGACATCCCTCTCCACGCGACGGCGATGCTCAAGAACCCCCGCGATGGGATCACGAACGCGCTCGAGCAGATGGCCGAGCTGAAGAAGAAGGGGCACCCGCTCGCGTACGTCGGTGACGTCGTCGGGACCGGCAGCTCGCGCAAGAGCGCGACGAATTCCGTGCTCTGGTTCATGGGTGAGGACATCCCGCACGTGCCCAACAAGCGAAGCGGCGGCCTCGTGCTCGGCGGCAAGATCGCGCCGATCTTCTTCAACACGATGGAGGACTCGGGCGCGCTGCCGATCGAGTGCGACGTGACCAGGCTCGCGATGGGCGACGTGATCACCGTGTGGCCCTACGCCGGCAAGATCACGAACGCCGCGGGCGAGACGCTCTCCACCTTCGAGCTCAAGACGCAGGTGCTGCTCGACGAGGTGCAGGCCGGCGGCCGCATCCCCCTCATCATCGGCCGCAGCGTGACCGAGCGCGCGCGCAGGGCGCTGGGCCTCGGCCCGAGTGACGCGTTCCGCAAGCCGATCTCGCCGCCGGACACCGGCAAGGGCTTCACGCTGGCGCAGAAGATCGTGGGCCGCGCGTGCGGCGTCGCGGGCATCCGCCCCGGCACGTACTGCGAGCCGCACATGTCGGCCGTGGGCTCCCAAGACACGACGGGCCCCATGACCCGCGACGAGCTCAAGGAGCTCGCGTGCCTGCGCTTCTCGGCGGACCTCGTGATGCAGTCGTTCTGCCACACGGCCGCGTACCCGAAGAAGGTCGACATCGAGACCCACCAGACCTTGCCGCAGTTCATCGAGACGCGCGGCGGCATCTCGCTGCGCCCGGGCGACGGCATCATCCACAGCTGGCTCAACCGCATGCTCTTGCCGGACCAGGTCGGCACCGGCGGCGACTCGCACACACGCTTCCCGCTCGGCATCAGCTTCCCGGCGGGCTCGGGCCTGGTCGCGTTCGCGGCCGCGCTCGGCATCATGCCGCTCGACATGCCCGAGTCGGTGCTCGTGCGCTTCAAGGGCACGATGCAGCCGGGCATCACCCTGCGGGATCTCGTGAACGCGATCCCGTGGGCCGCCATCCAGCTGGGCGAGCTCACGATCGCCAAGAAGGGCACGAAGAACGTCTTCAACGGCCGCATCCTCGAGATCGAGGGCCTGCCCGATCTCACGGTGGAGCAAGCCTTCGAGCTCGCCGACGCGACCGCCGAGCGCTCGGCCGCGGGCTGCACGATCCGCCTGGGCGAGGCCACGATCGCGGAGTACCTCCGCTCGAACGTGACGCTCCTGCGCTCGATGATCGAGAGCGGCTACGGCGACGCGAAGGCGCTGGCGCGCCGGGCCGACAAGATGGAGGCGTGGCTCGCCAAGCCCGAGCTGCTCCAACCCGACGCAGACGCGGAGTACGCGAAGATCATCGAGATCGACCTCGACACGATCAAGGAGCCGCTTCTCGCGTGCCCCAACGATCCGGACGACGTGAAGAAGCTCAGCGAGGTCGCGGACACGAAGATCGACGAGGTCTTC
>JBKDQC010000804.1:0-3212 GCA_046342295.1 Deltaproteobacteria bacterium
CTCCGGGGACGCGGAGCGCGCGCGCGAGCTCGGCGCTGCGCGCGCCCTCGTCGTAGAGGGTCGGTAGCGCGCTCGCGTCGTCGAGGCCGACGCTCACGACCTCGCTCGATCCGCTCGCGTGCCCCGCTGCGGGGTGACCGACGAGCACGTGGAGCGTGCGCGCATCGGGCGCGAGGAACGCGCCGTCGATCGACATCGGCGCGATGCACGCGCGATCGGTCGCGTCGCCATCGCACGCGGTGGCGATCAGCGGCAGCGACGCGAGGAGCCGGTCGACGCTGCGATCCGCACGAAGGAGGTGAAGGCGGTACGCCGTGGGCCCGACCTCGGCGTAGAGCCAGCGCTCGGCGAGCGGGGCGCGGAGCGCGACGAGCGGCGCGTACTCGTCGAGCGAGAAGATGGTGCGGGCGCGCGCCGCCACCAGGTCCGGCAGCGGGCGATGTGGCCCGGCGCCGAGCGCACGCGCCACGAGCGGCGCCCACGGCGGCGTCCCGCCCTCCTCGGCGAAGGCTTCGAGCGCTTCGGCCCCGAGGCCCTCGAGCCCGATCTCGCGCTCCTCGGCGCTCGGGCCCGAGAGCGTGGTGATCACGAGGCGGCCGGGGACGCCGTCTTCTCCGACGTCGCGCGGCTGCACGAGCACCACGCGGTCGTTCGCGTCGACGAGCGCGCAGCCGAGCGCGCAGCGCACGCCGAGGTCGCCATCGATGGCGCGCGGCTCGGGCTCGACGGCGCTGGGAGACGCGAGCTGTCGGACGAGGGTGGGCGCGATCGCCACGCCGTCGCGCGTGCGCTCCGGCTGGGGCTCGACGGCCGGAGGCACGACCACGGGCTCGGCCTCGACCGTCTCGGCGACGGCGACGGGCGGCCGCGGCGGTTCCTCGCAGCGACACGCGGCGCTCGCGCTCACGAACGACACGAGGCCGACGGTGATCGCTCGCGCGATCACGACGTCGGCCCCTCGTGTCCTCGGCTTCATCGAGAGCAGCGCAGCGTGTCGTTCTGGGCTCATCGGCGCTGGCGCCGAAAGCTCAGAACGAGCGGCTGAGGCCTCAGAGCGTGAGTCACGTGCATTGACTCACGCTCTCATATTTCTTGCCGGAGGGTCTGGCCGCAGCCCCTCCCTTTCGCCGAGTGAATCGGCGAGAGCCTCCCTCCCGCCGAATCGAGCCCGTGGCACTCGCTTTCGATCACTCCGAGTGCCACGTGCTCTCAGAGCTTCGCGCTGTCGGTGATGAGGCCGCGGACCGCCTCGGCGCTCTTGTCGAGCATCGCCTTCTCCTCCGCGGAGAGCGAGATGCTGACGATCTTCTCCACGCCGGCGCCGCCGATCACGACGGGCACGCCCATGTAGAGATCCTTGTAGCCGTACTCGCCGTCGAGGTACGCGGCGCACGCGAGGATGCGCTTCTGATCGCGGAGGTAGGCCTCGGCCATCACGACCGCGCCCGCGGCCGGCGCGTAGTACGCGCTCGTCCCCATGAGCTTCACGATCTCGCCGCCGCCGCCGGCCGTCCGCTTGACGATCTCGTCGAGCTTCTCCTTCGAGACGAGCGAGGTGACCGGGATGCCGTTCACCGTCGTGTGCGAGAGCACCGGGACCATCGTGTCGCCGTGGCCACCGAGGACGAGCGCGCGCACGTCCTTCACGCTCGCGCCCGCGGCCTGCGCGAGGAACAGCTGCATGCGGGCCGAGTCGAGCACGCCGGCCATGCCGACGACCATGCCGGCCTTGAAGCCGGTCTGCTTCTTCATCTCGTAGACCATCGCGTCGAGCGGGTTCGAGATGACGATCACGAACGCGTTCGGCGCGTTCTCGCGGATGCCAGCGGCGACCGCGCGGATGATCTTCAGGTTGATCGAGAGGAGGTCGTCGCGGCTCATGCCCGGCTTGCGGGGCACGCCGGCCGTCACGATCACCACGTCCGAGCCCGCGATGTCCTTGTAGTCGCCCGTGCCGGTGATGGTGCAGTCGAAGCCGTCGAGGGCGCCCGTCTGCATGATGTCGAGCGCCTTGCCGCGCGCGAAGTCCGCCTTCTCCGGGATGTCGAGGAGGACGCAGTCACCGAGCTCGCGGCGCGCCACGAGCATGGCGAGCTCGCCACCGATGTTGCCCGCGCCGATCACCGCAATCTTGTTTCGCTTCGCCATGTTGCACACCTCGTGAGCGCGCGGGCTACGGCACGGCCGGCCGCGCGGCGGCGGGACTGTAGCCGAAAGCGCGGCGCGCGCGACCGGAGAGTCCGTGACGGGTCGTCTCCGGAGCGCGCCGCCGAGCCTGGCTCACATGTGCGAGATGACCGCGGTACCGAACTCGCTGCACTTCACCTGTGTCGCGCCGTCCATCATGCGGGCGAAATCGTAGGTGACGGTCTTGGCGCCGATGGCGCCGTCCATGCCCTTGATCACGAGATCCGCAGCTTCGTCCCAGCCGAGATGACGCAGCATCATCTCGCCCGACAGGATCACCGAGCCCGGGTTGACCTGGTCTTTGTCGGCATACTTCGGGGCCGTGCCGTGCGTCGCCTCGAAGATCGCGTGCCCGGTCGCGTAGTTGATGTTGCCGCCGGGCGCGATGCCGATGCCTCCGACCTGGGCCGCGAGCGCGTCGGAGAGGTAGTCGCCGTTGAGGTTGAGCGTCGCGATGACGTCGAAGTCCGCGGGGCGTGTCAGCACCTGCTGGAGCGTGATGTCCGCGATGGAATCCTTGATGCGGAGCTTGCGCTTCCACTTCCCGGCGCCGTGCGTCTCCCAGAGCGCGAGCGCGGCTTCGATCTCCGCGTGCAGCTCCGCCTTCTGCTTGGGCGGGAGCATGTCGTAGCCGGGCTCGACGAGGCGCGCGTTGGCCTCGACGGTGAGGTTTGCGTCGGCCTCCTTGTTGCCGAGGATCCAGCTCTCGCGCTCGGTGACGACGTCGGCGCGGAACTTCGCGACGGCGAGGTCGTAGCCCCACGTCCGGAAGCCACCCTCGGTGAACTTCATAATGTTGCCCTTGTGCACGAGCGTGACGCTCTTGCGCTGGTAGCGGAGGGCGTGCTCGATGGCGGCCGTCACGAGCCGCTCGGTGCCGTCCTTCGAGACCGGCTTGATGCCGAGCCCGCTCGACTCGGGGAAGCGGATCTTTCCGTACTCCTTGGGGAAGTTCTCCTTCAGAAAGGCCGCGAGCTTCTTGGCGCCTTCCGAGCCTGCCTCCCACTCGATCCCCGCGTAGATGT
>JBKDQC010000805.1:0-4447 GCA_046342295.1 Deltaproteobacteria bacterium
GTCTTGGGGAGCAGATTTCGACGCGCAGGATGCGGGCCGTCCTCCTTTTTCAGTTACCTTTGCTGAAAGGATAAAAAAGGCTTGAGGCAGAAACTCGTGTCAAGACCCTTGGAAGAACACTGATACGCTTCCAAAAAAACGCAGGGACACCTGTCACGCCTGAGAGACAGGGACGCACAAACGGCTTGTGGGGGGCGAAGCACTCGCTGAACCCCGTGAAGCCTATGGACCAGCAAACTGAGGCTGGCTCTCAATTCAAAACGAAGCGCTGGCTCCTGAGGTAGGACTCGAACCTACGACCAATCGGTTAACAGCCGATCGCTCTACCAACTGAGCTATCCCGGAAAATGAGGTCGGGGTTCTAGCGAACCTGGGGGAGACGTCAAGCGCGTCGGGAGGGAAGCGCGAGCGTGCGGCCGCCGAGGCGGTCGGCCACGGCGAGGGCGGAGCGGACAGCGCCCTCGTGGAGGCCGTCGTGGAGGTAGGCGCCGGCGAAGAACGTCGCGCGCGCGCCGTTGTGGTGGCGCAGGCCCTCGCGCTCGGCGAGCGCGCGGTCGTCGTAGCGGGCGACGTCGTGCAGCTGGCGATGGAGGATGCAGGCGGGGTCGAGCTCGGCGTCGAGGTCGAACGCGAGGAAGTAGTGCGTCGGGCCCGCCCCAGACAGCCCCGCGAGGCGGTCGAGGTAGGCGTTGTAGCCGTGCCCGCCGCCGGGGAGCTCGAAGAGATCGAATTCCGAAAACGCCCTCGCGCCCCGCCGCTCGTAGAGGGACGTGTCGGTGTGCACGACCGTCTCGACGAAGCCGCCCTCGAACGCGCCGAACCAGCGACGCTCCTCGGGGCTCGGATCGCGGAGCAACGAGAGCACGCGGTGCGGGGGCACGGCGAGCACGACCGCGTCGAAGGGCTCTTGGTGGCCGTCGTCGTGGATCACCGACACGGGTGGAGCGCCTGCCGCGCCTCCGCGCGAGACGCCGCGGAGCGACGCGCCGAGGGCCACGCGACCACGGAGGGAAGCGGCCACGCGATCCACGTAGCTCGACATCCCCGCGGGCACGTGGGTCCATGCGTTGGGCCGAAGGAAGGTGCGCAGCATCGGCACCGCCATGGAGGCCGCGACGCGCGGCACGTCGCCGTAGTGGACCGAGTACGCGTACATGAGGAGACAGCGCAGCCAGGTGGACAGCTCGTCGTCCGCGAGGAAGCGCTCGACGGGCAGGCCCCGGAGGCGCCGCTCCTCGGCGTGGCGCGTGCGCCAGAGGAAGCGGCGCCAGCGCAGCGCCACGGGCAGGCGGCGCGCGAGCTCGACGGCGTGCTCGCCGAGCGGCAGGTGCTCCGCGGCGAGCTCCGCGGGCGTGCGGAGGTGGCGACCATCGGCGAGAAAGAGGGTGGTCGAGCCGCCCCCCTCGAGATCCGGCGTCGCGACGCCGAGCGCGGAGAGCCACGCATGAACCGCGGGGAAGTTGTGGCGATCGAGCTCGATGACGCCGGCGTCGAGGCGCACGCCCGGAGGCAGGGTCGCGCACGGGACGTTGCCGCCGAGGGTGCGCACGTGCCCGCCGAGGATGGGCTCTTTCTCGAAGAGCGTGACCTCGTGCGCCGCGTCGAGCAGCCACGCGGTGGCCAGGCCCGCAGCGCCACCTCCGACGATCGCGACGCGCATCGCCCGAGCATGGAGCGGAGCGCCGCGCGAAGAAAGGGCATGGTCGCGAATCCCGGATCAGCCTCGCGGCGTCCCGCGAGCAACGACCAAACACGAGGAAGACCGCCTCGATGTCGCGCGGTCGGCGCTGGACGGGATGCCACGGTGGCGAAACAGCTGGGCGTTCGGCCTCGGAAACCGAGCGTGGAACCGCACGCCGCGCGCGTAGAACGTGGTCGGCGGCGCACGGGCGACCGCGAGAACGCTCGCGAGCGCGGCGATGCCGCTGGAGGTTCCGGATGGAAGCGGACTACGTGGTCGTCGGGAGCGGGCTCGCGGCGCTGTCCTTCTCGGCGCTCGCGTCGCGGGCCGGACGACGCGTGCTGGTGCTCGAGGCCCACGACAAGGCGGGCGGCTATGGCCACACCTTCGACAAGGGCCGCTACCGCTTCGATGCGCAGCTCCACTACGTGTGGAACGTGGGCGCCGAGCGCACCGTGGGGCGCTTTCTGACGCAGGTCGGTCTCACCGAGCGGGTGCCCTTCGTGCAGCTCGACCCGGGGGGCTACGACCACATGCGCATGCCGGGCTGGGCGCTCGACGTGCCTTGCGACTTCGGCGAGCTCGCGCGCCGCCTCGGGGCGCTCTTCCCCGGACACCGC
Source organism: Deltaproteobacteria bacterium (assembly GCA_046342295.1). Classification (GTDB taxonomy): domain Bacteria; phylum Myxococcota_A; class Polyangia; order Polyangiales; family Sandaracinaceae; genus JAFLCL01. The sequence goes on from JBKDQC010000805.1 coordinate 2,302, forward strand.
GCGGCCCTCACGGCGTTCGTCGACGAGTTGGTCGCGACCGACCGCGAGCTCGAGGCGCTGCCGTCTTCGCTGGCGGACGCGGGCCGCGTGCTGCGAGGCCATGGCTATGCGCGGCTGATTCGCTACCGCAGCGCCAGCCTCGACGACGTCTTCTCGCGCTTCGAGCTGCCGCGAGAGGCGCGCGCGCTGATCGCGCTCCAGTGGCCAGATTTCCTCTTGCCCCCGAAGCAGCTCTCGTTCTTCGCGTTCGTGAAGCTCTTCGCGGGCTACGGGCGCGGCGCGTACTACCCGAAGCACCACTTCCACTCGGTGATCGACGCGCTGCTCGAGGTGATCCGCGGCGCAGGCGGAGAGGTGCGCTTCCGGCACGAGGTGGTCGGCTTCGTCTTCGAGGGCGACCGGGTCGTCGGTGTGCGCGCCGAGCGCCTCGATGCGCACGGGGATCCGACGGGCGAGATCGAGGAGATTCGCGGGGGCGAGGTCGTCTGCAACATGGACCCACGCCAGGCTGCGGAGCTCATCGGGCTCGAGCGCTTCTCGGGCCGGCTCCGCGCGCGGCTGACGTACCCGTACTCGCCCTCGAGCTTCGTCGCGTACCTCGGTATCGCGGGGCTCGACCTGCGCGCGCACGGCGTCGGAGCGTGGAACGTGTTCCACGCCGACGACCCGGACCTCGACGGAATCTTCGAGGCCAACCACGAGCGCGGGGACTACCGCCGCGTCAGCTTCGCGATGAGCACACCGACGCTGGTGTCCGAGGCGCCGGGCATCGCGCCGCCCGGGCATCACATCCTCGAGCTCCTCACGGTGGCGAGCCACCGACGCTTCCACGAGCTCAAGCTGCGCTCGGCCGACGCGTACCGCGCGGAGAAGGAGCGCGTGTTCGACGCGATGATGCGCGTCGTGGAGCGCGACTACCTTCCGGGCCTGCGCGAGCATCTCACCGTGACGGTGCTCGGGAGCCCGACGACGAACGAGCGCTTCGTACGCGCCCCGGCCGGCAACGCGTACGGGTCCATCATGACCCCCGCGCGGATCTGGCCTGGCCGCCTCGATCACCGGAGCTCGATCGCGGGCCTTCACTTCTGCAACGCGAGCTCGGGCTTCGCGGGCTTCGCCGGAACGATCTGGACGGGCGCGCGCCTGTACGAGCACCTCACGGGACACCGCTTCCTGCGCTGACGGATCGCCGTTTCCCGACTCGACGGACGATCAATTCGGTCGCAGACCGGCTTCGCTCACCCGGAGGACGATCACGCTGATGTTGTCCTTGCCGCCGCGGCCGTTGGCCTCGTCGATCAGGGCATCGGCGGCCACCTGCGGCTCCACGAGGTCGGACAGGATCTCCACGATGCGCAGCTCGTGGACCATCTTGAACAGACCATCGGAGCAGATGAGGTAGACGTCGCCCGGCTCGGGCACGTCGATGTTGAGATCGACCTCCACCTCGTCGAACACGCCGACCGCACGCGAGAGCTTTTGCGCGGCCGCTCCGGTCACGCCCTGCGCGCCGAGCGTGTGATCGGCGGTCATCTGCACCAGCTCGTCCTTGCGAAGCCGGTAGAGGCGGCTGTCACCCACGTGCGCGACGTAGGCACGCTGACTGCCTGGGATGAGGCGCACCGCGACGACGGTCGTGCCCATGCCCGCCCGGGCCTCGTTCGTACGCGACTCGGTGAGGATCTCGTAGTTGGCGGTCTGGATCGCGCGCACGAGCTCGTCGCCGCGGGGCGGGAGACCCTCGATCGGTTCCCCACCGAAGTCGTTCGTCTGGAACGCGCGGGCGATGGTGTCGACGCACATCTGGCTCGCGACCTCGCCCGCCGCGTAGCCGCCCATGCCGTCCGCGAGGACGTAGAGCGACCGCTCGTGGTCGAGGGCGATCGCGTCCTCGTTGTGCTTCCGCTTCTTGCCGACATGCGTGGCGCCTGCGCCCTGGATCGCGACGGGCGTGAACGGGCCCGAGCTTTCCTCGTCGGTCGCGGGTAGCGCGATCTCGACCGAGAGGTCGTACTCGGACTGCATCGAGACCCGACCACGGGCGTCGGCTGGGGTGCGGCGGTCGACCCCGAGCGTCGTGCCCTCGTCGTCGATCGTCATCGCCGTGAGCTCTTCGAGGCTGATCTGGATGGTCGGGTCGCGCCGG
>JBKDQC010000806.1:0-7750 GCA_046342295.1 Deltaproteobacteria bacterium
GCACGAAGGCCACGCCGCGCGGCGACCGCGGCGCGCGGCCGAGGTGCACCTCGGCCAGCGGTGCTCCGGAGATCGACGCCGCCTCCATGTACGCCGCCAGGAGCGCCCGATCGGCGCCCCCCGCGAAGCGTCGGCGCAAGAGGTCGCCGAGCAGCCGCGGCACGTCGGCCCTGCGCTCGCGAAGCGGCGGCACCACGAGGCGCGCCGCCGGATTGAGCCGCGCGAGCAGGTCGCCACGGAAGCTCCCCTCGGCGACCTTCGTCGCGAGGTCGGCGTTCGTGGCCGCGACGAGCTTCACGTCGACGCTGCGCGGCGCGCTCTCGCCGAGGCGCGTCACACGGCCGTCCTGGAGGGCGAGCAGGAGCATCCGCTGCACCTCGAGCGAGAGGTTGCCGATCTCGTCCAGAAAGAGCGTCCCGCCGTGCGCCTCTTCGAATCGACCCTTGCGCTCGGTGGCGCCCGAGAATGCGCCGCGCGCCGTCCCGAACAGCTCCGAGGCCGCGAGGGTCTCCGGAATCGAGGCGAGGTCGAGCGCGACGAAGGGGCCTCTGCGGTGCGTCGCCGCGTGCACGACCCGCTCAGCGAGCGCGCTCTTGCCCGTACCGGTCTCGCCGAGGAGAAGCATCGGCAGCGAGGTGCGCGCGAGCGCGCGAGCGTCCCGCCGGAGCCGCGCCAGCGCCGCGCTCTTGCCCCAGGTGTAGCCACCGGCCTCCGGCGACTCGTGCCGCCGCGCGAGCACGCGCTCGACGAGCAGCGAGAGGGCCCGCGCATCGAAGCTCGCGTCTCCCGCGAGCGCCACGAACTCGTCGGCGTCGAGCGCCTCCTGGGCGTCACGCGAGACCTCGTCCTCCGACGTCATCAGCACGACGGGCAGATCCCCGCGGCGCTTGCGGAGGTGATGCAGGATCGCGAGGCCCTGAAAGCGTCTGCGCTGCGAGAGCTTCGCCGCGCTCGGCAGGAGGCGCTCCTCCGGCACGTCGAACGCGACGTCGAGGAGCACGATGTCGACGTCGCGGTGACGCGCGAGCGCCTCGTCGGCCTCGAAGGCGTCGTGCGCGTGCGTGAGCGTGCAGCCGGGGCGTCGCGCGCACGTCCAGCACGGGCCCGGCAGATCGCAGCGCGTGGCGTAGTCGTAGTCGCGCAGGAGCGCGTGCGCGAGCTCGACGTGGCGATCGCCATCGTCGACAACGAGCAGCTTCGGCCTCGCGCTCATGCGAAGAGACCGCCGCGGCGCACGGCCGCCCGTGCTCCGCGCAGGAGGAGCGCGACGCAGCGCTCCACCTCACGCGCGTCTAGGAGCGCGCGCGCGAGCGCCTCGGGCGCGAGCGAACGCACCGCAGGCTCGGCCTCGTCGATCCGCGCGAGCGCGCGCTCCGCGGCGCGGGCGACCGCGAGCGCGCGCACGCTCGGCGGCAGAAGCTCGGCCAGCTGCCCGAAGCGGGCGCTGGCGCGCGCTCCGCGGTGAGTCGCGTAGAGGTCGTCGAGGAGCATGCGCGCGAGCGCGGGGGGACACGGCGCGCCGGGCGGGACGTTCCTCGCGACCCGCGTGAGGTACTTACCCACGTCGTGGTGGAGCGTGGCGAGGATCTCCTCGGCGGACCCGAACGGCGCGGGCTCGAGCTGTGCGATCGCGGCCGAGATCTCCGAGAGCTCGGCCTGCTCGTCGATCGGGGCGCTCACGGCGCACCACCGAGCGCGCTCGCGAGGGCCTCGGCGTCGAAGCCGGGCACCGCGTGCACGTCGCCGTAGAGCCTTCGCAGGTTCGCGAGCCGCTCGGCCGGGAAGTCGTGCACGAAGACCGCGCGCTGTCGGAAGCCTGCCCTCCGCAGCTCGCCGAGGATCAACGTGCCCTGCTGATCCTTGGCCCAGCGCCGCGCGCGCTCGAGGTCGCCGGCGAACATGCGGCGCGCGATGTCCGCGAGGTCGCCCACGAGGTCTTCCGCGCGCGCGCGCTCGAAGCGCAGAGCGAAGAGGAGCGCGTCGATTGCGCCCGCGGCGCCGGTCTCCGCGGCCTCGAGCCGCGCGCGGGCCTCCGCGCCCGTGTGCGCTGCATCGATCTCGAAGCGATCCGCGAGGAAATGGCGCGCAAACTCCTCGTACTCGTGGCCGTCTTCGATGAGGAGCAAGCGCACCGCTCTTTGTTCTCACGAAAGGCCGCGACCGAGCAACCCGCAGACGAGCGGCTCACGAATCCGCGCCACGCTCGGGCTCCGGGGATGCGCCGAACGCGCGGAAGAAGCGGACACAGACCGCCTTTCGGTACGGAGGGCTCGCGTCCTCGACCAGGATCGCGCCGTCGTACCGCGTGAGCGCGGCGGTCACGTGACCGAGCCCGCGATCGACGCGGCGCTCCGCGATGGCTTCCGTGGTGAGGACCTCCGGTGAGCTGTCGAGCACGCGCAACGCGACGTTCTCCTCGCCCGTCGGAAGAAGCTCGACGCGCACCTCGATCGCGACGCGGCGCGGAGCCTCCGCGCGACCGACCGCGAGCACGGCGTTGCGGAGGACGTTCTTGAGCACGAGCACGAGGTCGACGCGGAAAACCTCGACGAACGGCCCCGGATCGGGAGCATCGAGGGCTACCCCGTCGAGCTTCACCTCGCCCGCAGCGATCTCGCTCCGCACCGACTCGAGCACTTCGCGGAGGAGCGCCGCGTCGAGCCGCGTACGCGCGAGCCCTCCGACGAGACGCCCGAGGTGGGCGTCCAGCGCGCGCAGGGCCGACTCGTGCTCGGCGAGCGCAGCGAGCGCTCGAGGCTCTCCCCGCTTGATGCGCGGCTCGAGGCGCACGATCGCGCGAACCGCCGACCCAGCGGCTCGAAACACGGCGTCTCGGCGTCGCAGATCGAGCTCCGGACCGAGCGCGCGCTCGAACGCGCCGAGGTGGCTCTCCCACGCCACGAGCAGGGGCTCGCCACCGAAGAGCCGCCCGGCCACGAAGGCGCGCTGCGCGTCGAGCCGGTCGGCAGGACCGGGCCGCGCCGTCGCGAGAGACCGCACGCCCGAGGACACGGTGCCGATGCGGTGCTTGAGCAACTCGTGTCGGATCGTCGCGGCGAGGTACGCGATCGCCGGATGCAGCTCGGGGCGCGCGCGAGCGAGCTCCGCGAGGGATTTCGCAGCGCCGCGGCGACGGAGGACGGTGACGAGCGCGGTCACGGCGAGCGCGAGCGACGCGACCGTCAGCGCGGCCGCGAAGCCGAGCTGCGCACGCGAGCCCGAAGGGCTTGTCGCCGGAGCCGGAGCCGGAGCCGCGCCGCTCGGCTCGAGGAATTGCGTCGCGCTGGGATCGAGCTCCTCGAGCTCGCGGCGGGCCGCTGGCACGCGCGGGTCGTCGGGCGCGAGCACGAGGAATTTTCGGTAGTACTCGGCCGCACGGATGAAGAGATGGGGATTCGAGGGCTGGAGCTCCGCCTGACCGCGGAAGGCGCGCGCCAGCGGGAGGTAGAGCCGCGGATCCATCGGAGCCGTCGCCACCGCCTCCTCGAACTCGGCGCGCGCCCCTCCATCACCGCTCTCGACCCGCGCGATGCCAGCGCGGTAGTGGCGTTCGGCTTCGCGCAGGCGGCGGTGCGCCTCACCGCCCTCCGGAGTTCGCACGTCGAGCGCTCGCCACTCGAGGTAGGCGGCGGGATCATGGCTGTCCTGCCAGCGCGAGAGCGCCGCTTCCCAACGCGCGCGGCGCGCATCGTCGCTCTCGCCGCACGCCGAGAGGCTCACCGCGAGCGCGACGGCCAGCGAGAGCGCGCCGCCGCCGCTGCGGCTCCCCCGGCCCGGCCCTCGCATCAGCCGAGCTCGACCACGGTCATCCGGTCGCCGCCCTCCTCGAAGCGTCCGCTCCGGAAGCGGCGTACGTAGCGCGAGGCACCGCGGAGGTACTCGCGCACGGCGTCGCGGAGCGCTCCGGTGCCCACCCCGTGCACGAGGAAGCCGACGGGCTGGGAGGCGCCGTAGAGGCGATCGAGGAAGGTCTCGGTCAGCGGGATCGCGTCGTCGACCCGCAAGCCGCGGAGGTCGAGCGTGTTCGCCTCGGTCTGGATGGCACGTCGCGGCGCCTCGCGGGGAGAACCCTCCCGCGCATCGACGGTGCCCGCGCGCGGGCCGGTCTCGTCGCGCACGGGCTCTTCGCGCAGCCGCGGGCTCCGATCCTCGCGCGCCGACCTCCCCGCGTCGGCCCTCGCGGCCTCGGGCCGGCGACCCTCCTTGCTGGGCCGCAGCTCGTCGAGATCGACCCAGAGCTTCACGGCGCCGGCGGCGACGCGCACACGACCCTTCGAAGGCCCCTCGACGATCTCGACCTCGCTCTTGAGGCGCGGCACGTGCACGCGGCGGCCGACGGTGAGCTCGTCGGCCGAGGGCGCGCTCCCCGGTGCCTGCGGGACCTCCGGTGCGATCGCGTCTCCGATCTCGCTGCCCTCGGCCGCGAGCAGCGCAGCGCGCTCGACGGCGGCCTTGGCAGCCTCGACGAGCGCCGCGTCCGTCGGGGCCTTGCGCATCGCCTGCCGCGCAGCGCGCACTTCGTCGCGCGTCTCGCGGATCAGCGCGAGCAAGCGCTCGCCCTCGAGAGACAGGCGCGACCTGTCGCGCTCCTTCATCTTCCTCAGCTCGAGCTCGACACGCTCGCGCGCCTCGACGGCAGCGCGCCGCTCCGCGTCGAGGACCTCACGACTCGCGCGCACGGCGTCGTGTTCGCTCTCGAGCTTGCGCACGAGCGCGTCGAAGGTGCGAGACTGCTCGGGCAGGAGCTCGCGGGCTCGCTCGACGACGACCGGGTCGAGCCCGAAGCGGGAGGCCACGGCGAGCGCGGACGAGGCCCCCGGGACGTCCATGCGGACGTGGAACGTCGGCGACATCGACGCGACGTCGAAGCCCACCGACGCGTTGCGGAAGCAGGCATCGGTGAGGGCCATGGCCTTGAGCGGCTCGTAGTGCGTCGTCACGGCGATCGCGGCGCCGCGCCGGCACAACGAGTCGACGATCGCGCAGGCGAGCGCCGCGCCCTCGCCCGGAGCGGTGCCCGTCGCGACCACGTCGAGGAGCACGAGCGTCCGCGGGCCCGCGAGATCGAGGGTGCGAGCCATCGAGCGGACGTGCGCCGAGAAGGTCGAGAGGTTCTTCTGCATCGACTGCTCGTCGCCCACGTCCGAGAGGACTGTGTCGAAGAAGCCGACGCGCGCCCCCTCCTGCGCGGGCACGGGCAGGCCCGCGCGCGCCATGAGGGCGACCATGCCGAGGAGCTTGAGGGCGACGGTCTTTCCGCCGGCGTTCGGCCCCGAGAGCACGAGCGCGCGTCCGCTCTCGACCGTGAGGTCGTTGGGGACGACCTTCACTCCGTCGAGCCAGAGCAGCGGGTGGCGACCGTCGTGCAGCGCGATGATCGGCGCGTCGAGGATCTCGGGAGGCCAGGCGCGCAGGTCGTCGGCCAGGCGCGCGCTCGCGTCGCGCAGGTCGGCGAGGTCGAGGGCGTCGAGCGCTGCGCCCAGCTCGGGGGCGCGCTCTCGCACGAGCTCCGAGAGCTGCGCCAGGATGCGCTGCTCTTCCCGCTCCATCTCCGCGATCGCGAGTGTGAGGCGGTTCTGCTGCTCGACGATGGCGCGCGGCTCGACGAACGCCGAAGCGCCGCTCGCGCTCGTTCCGTGGACGATGCCCGGGATCTTCTCGTGCGCGTCCGTGCGAACCGGGATGACGTAGCGGCCATCGCGCTGCGTGAGGAAGCGGTCGGACACGACGGCCTCGTGCTCGAGCAACATCTGCTCGAGCCGCGCGACGATGCGCGCCCTCAGCGCGGCGACCTCGCTCCGCAGCCGACGCAGCTCGGGGCTGGCGTGGTCGGCGATGGTGCCCCCGGGCTCGATGCATGCCGCGATCTCTTCCTCGAGACCGTCGAGCGAGGGGTCGAGCGCACAGCGATCGAAGAGGCGCACGAAGCGCGGCTTTCGCTGCGAGAGGTAGCGGCGCAGCACCCTGGCCGCGCCGAGCGTCGTGCGGACGTTCCAGAGCTCGGGGGCGTCGAGGACCCCGAGCTTCACCACGCGCGCGAGCGCGCCGCGCACGTCGCGGACGCCGTCGAGCGGGATGGGCTCTCCGTCGCGGCGCGCCCGCAACGCCTCCTCGGTCTCCGCCATCCACGCGCGTGCCTCCTCGAGAGAGCGCGCGAGCGGCAGGGGCTCCCCGTCGGCTGCGCCGAGCCGCGCCGCGAGGGGCCCGCGACACCGCGTCGCGACCGCGGCCACGAGCCGGTCCCACTCGAGGTCGCGCAGGGTCTTGTCCTCCGCGGCGTGGCGCGCGGCGTCCGTGGGTTCGCGAGAAGTGACGGTCATGTCGGTCCGAGGCAGGGAGCCAGAGAGACACCGCGAGGAGCAACACCGGACGCCGCGATCATGCCGCGTCGGGTCCGGGCGGTGGCGCGGAGGGATTGGGGCGCTCGGCCTGGCTGCGCGGGGCAGTCGTGTGGGGTCTGACCGACAGCGCCTCGACGGTGTGGACGGGCTCACGGCCCGCCGCACGCCCCCGCCGAGCGACCGAGTAGAGCAGGCCGGCGCTCCCGAGGAACACGAGCCCGAACGTCGAGCAGCCCAGGATGGCCCAGATGTAGCCGAGGTACCCGAAGGTCATGGTCTCCTCGACTGTGGCATGGCCGCCGAGACGCGCATGCCGACCTGCCCGAGCCCGCCGCAGGCGGCTCCGTTCGAGGACAACCCTCTCTCCCGATCGCCTCGTCGTGCGCCCGCGCGGTGACCGCGCTCCGGGCCGACGCCTCCTTGACGCCCGCCACGCCCCGCACGAAGGTCGCGCCCCATGCCCGACGCCCACGCCTTCGGCGCCCATGTCCCGCTGATCGCGGTCTTGCCGTTCGCGCTCCTGCTCGCGGCGATCGCGATCCTCCCGCTGGCGGCTCCGCACTTCTGGGAGAGCAACCGGAACAAGGGGATCGTCACGGCCCTCGTGAGCGCGCCGATCGCGCTCTATCTCGCCTTCGCGCAGCCCGGCGCGCTCGCGCACAGCGCCCTCGAGTACGTCTCCTTCCTCGTGCTCCTCGGAGCCCTGTTCGTCATCGCTGGCGGGATTCATCTCGAGGGCGACCTCGAGGGCAGGCCCTCGATCAACACGGGCATCCTCGCGCTCGGGGCCGTGCTGGCCAACGTGGTCGGGACGACGGGCGCGAGCATGCTGCTGATCCGGACGCTGCTCCGCACGAACTCGCAGCGCCGAAAGCGGAGCCACATCCCCTTCTTCTTCATCCTGGTCGTCTCGAATTGCGGCGGTCTGCTCACGCCCCTCGGCGACCCTCCCCTCTTCCTCGGGTACCTGAGGGGGGTGCCATTCCACTGGACCTTCGGGCTCCTGCCCTTCTGGTCGCTCGCCAACGCCTACCTGCTCGTGGCGTTCTACTTCGTGGATCGCCGCGCCTACCGCGGGGAGGCCGCGACCGACATCGCCCGCGACAAGACGCACGTGAAGCCGCTTCGCGTCACGGGGCTCGCCAACGCGGGCCTGCTCGCCGGTGTCGTCGGAGCGGTCTTCCTCGACACACCCTGGCGCGAGGGGGTGATGCTCTCGCTGGCGCTCGCCTCGGTCTTCGCGGTGCCGTCGGACGCGCGCCGCGCCAACGCCTTCAGCTACGGGCCCCGCGTCGAGGTCGCGGGCCTGTGCGCGGGCATCGGCGTGACGTGGGTGCCTGCGCTCGCGCTGGGCCCGGCGAGGGGCGCGGTGGTGGGGCCCGCGGCGGGGGCGGTGGCGGTGTGGACGT
>JBKDQC010000807.1:0-3260 GCA_046342295.1 Deltaproteobacteria bacterium
CTTCCTGGTCTCGGGGGCTCGGAGATGTGTATAAGAGACAGGCTACCAGGATCGGCGAGACGCCGATCCATGTGTAGCCCTTTTTCCCGGCAGGTCTGATGCAGACCCGCCCCCCGCCCGGCAGAGCCGGCGCGGGGCCCCCCACCCAACTCCGCTCCGCGAAACAGAATCGCCGCGACGCGGACGATCCACTCTCTCGGCGATTCTGTTGGGTGCGCGGCGATCACAGCCCGCGGCATGCCCCGGCGGCGGGCTGAAAGCCAGGCGTGGAGAGATCCGAGTCCACGCCGCTCGTGAGGTAGGGGCTGGGGTCGACCGCATCGGACACGAGCGCAGCGACAGCGGGGGCCTCGCGGGCCCCGTACCAGTTGCAAGGGGCCGCGAAGGGCGCCGTGGCGGGCGTCGCCAAGATCGACATCGACGACCCGGCAGGGGCGGCGAGGTCGTTGTTCGTCACGAGCAGCCGCGTTGGCAGCGCTGGGGTGTCGAGCAACAGGTTCGCGAAACCGGGTCCCGAGGAGCCGTTGTCGAAGAACTGGTTCTCGGTGAGGTCGGCCGCGACGAGCGCGCTCGGATCGAGGAGCACCCCGCTCCGAGGGAAGCCGCGCACGACGTTCCTCGAGAGCACGAGGGCGCCGATCAGACCGCCCACCGCGATGGCCGCGGGATTGATGCCGCGAGCGTGCCTCGAGCTGAGGAGGACGTTCTCCTGGATCGACACGGAGGCGAGGCCGCCGCGGCCGAGGCCTTCGATCTGGACGGCGCCATCCCCGCTGTCGCCGAAACAGTTCCGCACGATGTCGAGGGAGCTCGGACCCAGCGCGAGGGCCCTCGACGAGCCCCGCACCCAGAGGGCCGAGCATCCAGCATCGTTTAGGAAGGGCTCGAACTGGCTGTCTCGGATCTCGACGACACCGAGCAGAGTCCCCGAGGGCGTCGCCACGTAACCAGGCTGCTCGAAGCCTCCGAGGGGCGGGCCGGGGACGACCTGGCTGTTGAGCAGGCGGAAGTCCATGTTGCCGAAGATCACATTGACGCCTCTCCAGCCGGAGCCCGGCACGAGCCGCACACCATCGACGACGACGTCGGTCGCGCCCGCCGCCACGGACAATCTGCCCTGGATCACGGATTCGTCCCCGACGCGGCCGCAGGCAGGCACACCACGACGCGCGCCGACGATGGAGACCGACCGGCCCACGTCCACGTCGCCCACGTAGGTGCCGACGTCGAGGCAGACGACCGCGCCTTCGGTCGCCGCGGCAAGCGCTGCGGCGAGCGTCTCGAACGGCGCGGCCGGTGTGCCGGGGCTCGCGTCGTCGCCGAGGGCGGTCGTGTAGACATCCCCGACGGCGGAGCGGTCGTTGACGTAGACGTCGCAGCCCGCGGCGCCCGCATCCGGCGCGAACGCATCCGGCGCGAACGCATCGAGCGCGAACACGTCGCGTGCGAACGCATCCGGCGCGAACACGTCGCGCGCGAACGCATCCGGCGCGAACGCGTCGAGCGTGAACGCGTCGGCATCGAGCGGGGCATCCTGCGACGCGTCGGGCATCGGGCTCTCCGCCGCCGCATCGATCGCTGGGTTGGCCGTGAAGCCGATGCGCCCGCAGCCGCACAGCATCGACAGCGCGAGCGCAAAGATTCGGTTCATTCGCCGCAACTGTAACCGAGCGGTCCGAAGAAACAGGCCGGGCCTGCGCGGCCCCGGGGCGGGCGCCTCCGACGGGCGCTTCAGTGGGGGAGGGCCGCGAGGCGCTCCTCGACGATCAGATCGGCGACGCGGTGGCTCGGGACGTTCGTGGCCTTGGAGCGCTCGACGATCTCGAGGATCGTGTCGTGGATCGCGAGCACCTTCTCGCGCGAGGCCTTCTCGTCGTAGCCCCGGCCGCTCGCGTGGCCGTGGTGCTCCGCGTGCACGTTGACGAGGCCGCCCGCGTTGATCGCGTAGTCGGGCGCGTAGACGATGCCGCGCGCGTGGAGCGCGTCTCCGTGGCGCGCCTCCGCGAGCTGGTTGTTCGCGGCGCCCGCGACGATCTTGGCGCGGAGCTGCGGCAGGGTCGCGTCGTCGAGGACCGCGCCGAGCGCAGAGGGCGCGAACACATCGACCTCCTGCGCGAAGATCTGTTCATTGGGCACCACGGTGGCGCCGAGCTCCTCACGCACACGGTTCGTACGCGCGGCGTCGAGGTCCGAGATCGTCAGCTTGGCGCCGAGCGCGTGAAGCTCCTTCGCGAGGTGGTAGCCGACGTGGCCGACGCCCTGGATCGCGACCCGGACGCCCGAGAGATCGCGGCCATAGAGATGTCGCACGCAGGCCTCGATGCCGCGGCGCACACCGAGCGCCGTGAAGGGCGAGGGGTCGCCGCCACCGCCATCTTCCGGCGGAAGCCCGGTGACGTGCTGGGTCTGGCTGCGGATGACGACCATGTCGGCCACACCCGTGCCCGAGTCCTCTGCGGTGACGTAGCGGCCGCCGAGCCCGTTCACGAAGCGACCGAAGGCCGAGAAGAGCGCCGTGCGATCGAAGGCCTTCGAAGGGCGCAAGATCACGCTCTTGCCGCCACCGAGGGGAAGGCCCGTGATGGCGGCCTTGTAGGTCATGCCCCGGGCCAGGCGCAGCGCGTCGATCAGCGCGAGCTCCTCGTGCGCGTACGGGAGGAAGCGACAGCCTCCGAGTGAGGGCCCGAGGCGGGTGTCGTGGATCGCGACGATCGCGAGAAGGCCCGTCGCCGCGTCGCGCCTTACGTGGACCTCGCCGTACTGGTGCTTCTCGAGATGCTCGAAGAGGTTCATGACGATCGCTCTAACCGAGCGTCCCAGGCACCGCAACGACGCACCGCGTCGCGTCTCGCGCGCTCGCGCCCCCGGGATTTTCGAGCGCTCGACAGTGTACGCGCGTGACAGCGACCCGAGGCTGCGCTCCGCCGCGGACCGCGTGACGAGCGCGGGAGCCGTGTCAGACCTCGCGCGTGAGAGAGCCACAGCAAGCGCCGGGCACGACCCGCTCCAAGGGGTGGCTCGGCGTGTTCGTGTCGTGCGCGCCGGGGCTCGAGCCACTGCTCGCGAAAGAGATCGGAGACCTCGTGGGCGAGCGCGAGGCGCAGGCCGCGCCCCGCGCGATCCCAGGAGGGGTCGAGGTCGGCTGCGATCGAGCCGAGCTCGCGCGCCTCCTCGTCGGCTGCGGCCTCGGAGCGCACGTGCTCGTGAGGGTCGCGCAGTTTCCGGTGCGCGAGCTCGCGGCGCTCGAGCAGCACGTGGGC
>JBKDQC010000808.1:0-7446 GCA_046342295.1 Deltaproteobacteria bacterium
GTTGTCCATCCAGCGGGTCTCGAGCGAGACGAGGCGCCGGTGGTCGCCGCGGAGGGTGCGCGAGACGCGCGGTGCCCTGGACGCTCCGCTCATCGGGCGGCCTCGCTGCGGTAGTCGAGCGCGCCGGCGAAGAGCGCGCGCATGCGGTCACGATCGACGGCGCACGGGGCGTTGTCGACGAGACGCTTCTGCACGATCGCACGCTCCGCGAGCGCCTCGAGGTCGGGCTCGCCGTAGCCGACGCCGGAGAGCCCGGGGGGCAGGCCTGCGGCGCGCATCAGCGAGAGCAGCGTCGTCGCGAGGATCTCGCCCGCGTCGAGCTCGCGCGCGCCGCGCAGCTCGCCTCCGAGCGCGCGGGCGACCTCGAGGTGTCTCGCGGGGCTCGCGCTCGCGGTCCAGCGGAAGACGCTCGGCGCGTTGAGCACGACCGAGGTCCCGTGGGGAATGCGCGGCTCGTCGGCGGGGTAGCCCGGCGCCATGTAGCCCTTCACGAGTCCGGCGACCGCGTAGCTCATGGCGTGCGGCAGGTGCACGCCCGCGTTGCCGAAGGCGATGCCCGCGAGGGTCGCGGCCCACATGAGCTCGCCGCGCGCTTCGTCGTCGGTCGCGTCCTGCACGGCCCGGACGAGCGAGCGGCCGCCGAGCCGCAGCGCCTCGAGGCTGCCGAGATCGCTCCACGGGTTCTGACCCTGGCTCATGGGTCGAGCGGTCGCGGGGCTCGGCCGCGTGCGCGAGGCGAACGGGCGTGCGGTGTAGGACTCGACCGCATGACAGAGCACGTCGAAGCCGCTTGCGGCCACGACCTCCGCGGGGAGCGTGCGCGTCACGTCGGGATCCACGATCGCCATCGTCGGGCGCAGTCGCCGTGACGCGATCCCCGTCTTGACCTTCGTCGCGAGCAGATCGAAGACCGCGATCCCGGTGCACTCCGAGCCCGTGCCGCAGGTGGTCGGGCACGCGACGTGGGGAGGCAGCGGCCCGGGCACCGCGCGGCCCTCGCCGAGCGGCGCGTTCACGTACGCGAGGAGCTCCGCGGGGTAGGTCGCGTAGAGCGCGGCGGCCTTGCAGGTGTCGATCACCGAGCCGCCGCCGACCGACACGTAGCCATCGAAGCGGCCCTCGCGTGCGAAGGCGGCCGCTTCGAGGAATGACGCGTCGGTGGGCTCGACGTGCACGCGATCGAAGAGCGCGACGTCGAGGCCGGCGGCGCGCAGAGCCGCGCGCGCCGTCTCGAGGTGAGGCAGCGACGCGAGGCGCGGATCGGTGAAGAGCGCGACCCGCTTCAGGCCGAGGGCCGCCGCGTGCTCTCCGAGCTCGGCGAGCGCGCCTCGACCGAAGACGATGGAGGAGGCGTCGATGGAGAAGGACGCCTCGTGACCGAGGTCGAGGTCGTGTCGGCATGCGCCGGGCATGGCGCGAGCGTAGCCGATTCGCTCGACGCTCCGGGACGGGGGCCGGCTCCGACGCTTGCCGGGGCGGGACTGACTCTCGCTGAGCTCGCGCGGCGACCGTGGCGGGGGCGCCCGGCCCGAGGGGCGCGAAGATCGATGGCCCGCCCCAGTTCCGGGCTTCGAGGCGTGGGAGCACCACGCCGTGGCGCTGCACCTCGAAGCTGAACCGATCGCGCCGAGGGCGAGGTGAAGGGTGAAGGGTGAGGGTGAAGGGTGGGCGAGCCGAAAGCGACGAGCAGGAGCCGCACGCTCGTGTTCGACGGGCGCGACGCGGGCCTCCCTCCGCCACGACCGACCGTGTGAGCGGTTCGAGACTTCAAGGCTCGATCGCGAGCGACCAACCCGCACCGAGCCTCGGAGTGCGCGCGTCGCGGCGCACCACGATCACCACGTGCCCCGCTGGCCAATCGTGGGCGCGCGCGTCGAGCGAGACCGTCTCGACGTAGCCGCCGTCGTCGAACACCCAACCGTCGAGCGGTGCGGTCGTGCGTGGTGCGTGCGTGGGCGCGGTGCCCGGGCCGCTCACGCCGATGGCGATGCCCGAAGCGTCACGTGCCACGCGCGCCCCGAAGAGCAGCGCGGCGTCGTTGTCCTCGTCGCTGTCTTCGGCGTGCGGCGCAAGGTCTTCGGAGGGGCGTTCGTACACAGCGACGCGGTAGCCGAGCACCTCGGATTCGTCGGACGAGGTGAGCTCGACGTTGGTGACGAAATCGGGCGCGATCGTCGCTGGCGTAGCGCGTGTCGTCGGTGTTCCGTTCGTCGTCGGCGACTCGTCCGGCATGGTTGGTCCGTGCGCGGACCTCGGCTGTCGGGTCGTCGCGCTCGACGAGCATGCGAGCACGAGGAGCCAGGAGACAGAGAGCGGGGCGCGCCTCGCTACGTCGAACGTCCGAGCACCGGAGGTCATGTGCGCAGCGTAGCGAGTTCTCACGAACTTCGAGAGCGCGTCGCGCGGAGCCACGTGTGCTGCCGGGTGCGGCGTCTCGCGTGGCGAGATCGACGTCCGGGAGTGAGACGCGATCGCGCCAGGCCGACCGGTGACGATGCGCGAGCGCACTCGGACACGGCCCCCACGCGGAGCCGGGCGTCTACGAAGTGGCGCTGAAGCGGCGCGCCGCGGGTGCGTACTTCGCTGCCCGAAGAGGAGTCACCGACCGAGGGCGCGGAGCACGAGGACGAGGTCGATCGCGAAGCAGAAGAGTGCGAAGCAGAAGAGTGCGAGGCAGAAGAGTGCGAAGGGCCCGAGCAGAAACCACCTGATGGGGTCGGCGTCGCGGCGCCCCGCCAGTGCTGACCGAGCGACGAGGAATGCGCGGAGTATTTCGAGGAGAGCGGTCGGCTCTGGAGGGGATGCCCCGGCGGCGAATCGGATAGGTTGGTTGTGCTCGGGCCCTCACGGGCTCAGCCTCCATCCTGACCCCGAGTGAAACGATGAGTCTTCGAACCTTACGATTCCTCGCCCTCGTCTTCGCTGCGCTGACGGTGGGCATGAAACTCGCGCATACCCTGGAACTGCCCGTCAAGCTGGAGTGGGGCGCTGACCTGTATTTTCCCGTGCAGACCGCG
Organism: Deltaproteobacteria bacterium; assembly: GCA_046342295.1. Classification (GTDB taxonomy): domain Bacteria; phylum Myxococcota_A; class Polyangia; order Polyangiales; family Sandaracinaceae; genus JAFLCL01. The sequence continues at coordinate 3,018 of JBKDQC010000808.1, forward strand.
CTCTACCGGTACTTCGCCATCTTCGGTCCGATCGTGGACCTCGGCGCGGTCATCGCGCTCGGCGGGCTCGTATTTCGGCTGCGCGGGAAGCCGGCCTTCACCCTGACTGCGCTCGGCCTCGGGTCGATGCTCGTGTCCCTCGCGATCTGGGCGCTCATCGTGGCTCCGGCCAGCGCTCGGATCGCGCCGTGGTCGACCACGCACACGGTGCCGACAGACTGGATGGTGTGGCGCGCGCGCTGGCAGTTCGGACAGGCCGGTTGTTTCGCCTTCGACTTCCTTGGCTTCTGCGCCGTCTTGCTGGGCACCGTGCGCGACACGCCGCGCGAATAGGCGGGGCGTCGCGACGCCGATCCGATCAGGTCATTTCTGCACGGACCCTTTGCGAGCGAGGACGGGAGCCTGGTGCGTCTGGTTCGGTTCGACAGCCCGATGCAGACGAGCGTCGAGCGAGCCAGGAGCGTCACGCGACCGCTGGCCAGTGCACGCGCAGCGAGTCGACGGGCATGACGCGCGCTCGCCCAGAGGCGCACGTAGGCACGGTTGTCGCGAAGCGCCGGGCCCATGCGCAGCTCGCTCGATGTGGTCGGCGTCATGCTCCAGCGTGCCCCACGACGTTCGGCCCACACGAGCGGTCGGCGCGCGAGCCGACCCGCGAAGCAATGCGCATCGGGGGTGAAGAGTGCTGCTCGGGCGGCTGTGCAGCCGCGACGCTCGCCTGCGGAGAGCGAGGTCGTGGCTGCTCACGCCGTGAGGAGGGCCAGCTCTTGAGCGCTCAGCGCGAAGGGGCCGCCGTCCTCGCGCACGACGAAGGTCGCCCCGTCGGCGTCGTCCATGACGAGGAGTACGTGGCCCTCGACGATCCACGGCGGGCTCTCGTGCGCGCCGAGGGAGAGCGTCACCTCGCCCCCGCGCGCGGGGTCGCGGTAGACGAGCTGGCGGTTGCCGACGTCCACGCCCTTCGCGAGCACGACGCTCGACGAGAGCACCTCGGCCCACACCTCGCGCGGGCGCTCGACGCCGCGCTTCGCTCGCCAGGCGCCGCGGACGGTGGCGCCGAGGAGCGCGAGGAAGGCGAGGGTCATGAGCGCGCCGAACGCGAGGCGGCCGAGGTCGAGGAGGCCGAGCGAGCCGAGGCCCTGCGCAGGCAACGGAGCGGCGGTCATCGATGCGAAGAGTAGCGCGCAGATCGCCAGGAAGCTGGCAGGCAGCGCGACGCGCGTGCGGTAGGTGCGGGCGAGCGCGAGAGGTCTTCGAGGGAGCAGAGGCAGGCTCGGGCGCGTGCTCCGCGGTGGCAGCACGCGAGCTGCACCGACGCGCGTCGAGGACGCGTAGAACCACGCGAGGACGAGCCCCATCAGCGCGAAGGAGAGCGTGAGCCCGAGGCTCGCGAGAGAGAGGCGAGGGTCCTCGTCGGGGCGGAGGATCACGACGTCGGGCGCGAGCACCGGCATCGTGGGGCCCGCGCTGGTCTGGAAGGTGGGGGTCGCCTGGAGCCGCGCCACGCCGACGAGCGCGTGCGGGGTCTCCGAGCAGGGGCGCGCGACGTCGGACTCGGTGAGGGCGATCGGTGAGCACAGCGCGCCCTCGACGACCGCGTAGACGAGGCTCGTCGGGTCGGGCTGGAAGGGCGCCGAGGAGCAGGGCTCGATCGCATCGACGACGCGCACCCAGGTGGCGCCGCGCTCGACCGTCTCGAAGAGGTGCGCGTAGTCGGTCTCGACCGGCGCGTCGGGCGCCGCGAGACCGTCGCGCAGGAGCGACACGAAGAGCGCCGCGCCGCCGAGGAACATGAGCACGCCGACGAGCGCGAAGAAGCGTCCGACCCAAGGCGATCGAGGCGCCTCGACGGTCACCGGCGAGGGCATGGGGGCGGGCGGGTGCATCGACGGAGGCGAGCACACCCGCTGCGGCGAGCGCAAACCCGCGAAGGTCGGAGGGCTCGCGGGAGCGCGAGAGGAGCGACACGGTGGGTCGCCCGTGCTCTACGATGGTGCCCATGCCCGAGACCCAGGAAGCCAGCCTCGTCCTCCACTACGCGCCGCGCACGCGTGCGCTCACCGCGCTCTGGCTCCTCGAGGAGCTCGGCGTGCCCTATCGCCTCGAGGTCTTCGACATCCACTCGGGCCGGCAGCGGCAGGCCGACTACCTCGCGCTCAACCCGATGGGGAAGGTCCCGACCCTCGTCGATGCGGGGGTGGCCATCGCGGAAATGGGCGCGATCGCGATCTACCTCTGCGACAAGCACCCCGCGGCGGGCCTGGCGCCGGCGATCACGGACCCACGCCGGGGCGACTATCTGCGCTGGATGTTCTTCGCCGCGGGCGTGATGGAGCCCGCGTTCGCCGAGAAACTCGGTGGCTGGGAGCCGAAGCCGGGACAGCATGCGTGGGGCTCGTTCGCGCGCATGCACGGCGCGCTCACGAAGGGCCTGGAGGGTCGTCCCTTCCTCCTCGGCGACCGTTTCTCCGCGTGCGACGTCACGGTCGGCGCGATGACGCGCTTCGGCTTGCGCTTCGGCGCCTTCGAGAAGGACGGCCCGCTGGCCGCGTACGTCGCACGGCTCGAGACCCGCGACGCGTTCGTCCGCGCGCTCGCGATCGAGGCGCGCGAGGGCGAGAGGCTCCCGATGAAGCCGCGCACCTGAGAGAGCGAGAAACGATCGCCCTGGTGTGAGAGCGAGCGCGCGCGGCGGCGTCGGCGGTAGCCCGCAGTCAGGATGAACGGCACCGTAGATGGGGATGGTCGCTCGTTGGCGTCGCTGAGCCGCGATGCCAGCTCGTCTTCTACGGATCGTGCGGAGAGGAAACCTCGTGCGCGAGGCGGCGCGTCGAAGCGCGTGCTCGCGTGACGCGCGCTCGCCGAGAGGCGCACGTAGGCACGGTTGTCGCGGAGCGCCGGGCCCATGTGCGGCTCGCTCGAGGTGGTCGGCGTCACGCTCCAGCGTGCCCCACGACGTTCGGCCCACACGAGCGGTCGGTTCGCGAGGCGAGCCTCGGGAGCCTGATGCCCGCGAGCCGCTCCCGTCGGGAGCGCCTCCGAACGTGAGTCTCGCGTGTCCCGTGTGGCATGAGCGTCCCGACGGCGTCCGTGAGGGCGAGGTGACACGATGGTCCCATCTTGAACGCCGCTGCGACAGCTGCCCTGACGGTCCACCTGCGGACGCTCCATCCACATCCACGCGGAGTGGCACCCGAGCAGGTGGTGCTCACGCAGGAGCTCCCAACCCGACGCACGGGACACGACGTCCTCGAGATTCGACTGCACGAGGGAGTCTCCGTCGAGATCGGACGCTTGGTGGTGCGTGGTCCGCCCCGTAGGTCGGGCCCTTGGATCTGGATCTACTCAGCGTACGTCTCCCGGCACCACTGCCGCCTTCGGGTTCTCGGGACGGCGCTCTTCGCCGAGGACGTCGGGAGCATCGGCGGTCTCTTGGTCGGCGGTGGTGGGCTCGAGCCCGGGTGCGAGTACAGGGAAAGGGGTGGGCTCGAGCGGGTCCTGACGGGCTCGCCTCGCCGACTCGCGCGGGGTGACTGGCTCCATCTCGGGGCGGCGGTACTCGTGGCCGAAGTCCCACAGAGTCCGGAGTAGTCTCTCACGTGAAGACTACGGTGGCCGCGTCGCGAGCTCGACGTTCGACAACGCGCGCGTCGAGGGCTGCATCGTGAGGCAGTTGCGCAACCGGCGCTTCGACCCATCCGACGGCGGCGAGGTCGGCGTGGTGTTCCCCTTCCTCTTCGGGGCCTCGGGAGGCTGACTGGTTGCGTGCGGAAGATGCGGTCGACCTGAAGCGCCTCGCGCGAGGAGCGCGCGCGGTGCGACCGATTCCTCGATCGCAGCCGCGTGAAGCTCGTCGTCACTCGCCGCAGAGCCTCTCGCAGCAGAAGTCCGGTGCGTCTCGGAAGCTGCGCTCGTCGTAACAGCGACCGTCCGGCGTACGAGCCGTACCTCGGCATGTGGCGCTGCTGTAGAGATTCGGATCGATCCCCTCGGGCGGCGTGCAGGTCGCGTGGGCCTCCTCGCACTCGTCGAGCGTCGCGTAGCGCCCGCACTCCGGCCCCTGGCACTCGCACCCCTCCGAGGGCTCGTAGCAACGCACACCATCCCACAGGATGAAGCCTCGGCTGCCTTCGCAGGTACCGACAATCGTCGCTCGCTGGGGTCGACACTCGCTCGGGATCTCGGTGCGCTCTTCGGTGTCGCCGAAGTAGCAGTCGCGCCAGCAGCAGAATTCCGGCGCGTCTTGGAAGTTGCGCTCGTCGTAACAGCGACCGTCCGGCGTACGAGCCGTACCTCGGCATGTGGCGCTGCTGTAGAGATTCGTATCGATCCCCTCGGGCGGCGTGCAGGTCGCGTGGGCCTCCTCGCACTCGTCGAGCGTCGCGTAGCGCCCGCACTCCGGCCCCTGGCACTCGCACCCCTCCGAGGG
>JBKDQC010000809.1:0-2903 GCA_046342295.1 Deltaproteobacteria bacterium
GCGCTGCGCGCGCGCTCGGCCGTCGCGCGGACGCGCTCGCCGCGTACGACCAAGCGATGCAGGTCGACCCCGGCGTCTTCGTGCGCATGGGCGTCTCGCTGCCCGCCCGCATCTCCTCGCGCGGGGGAGATCTGCCCGCCCAGGCGGCGTCTCTCCTCGCGTGGAGCCCGCGCTTCGAGCAGGAGGACCTCGGCCTGCGCCTCGAGGTCGTAGGAGACGCGAGCCGCCTCCGCATCTGCCTCTCGTCGCACCTCGGCACCTCGGGCGCGCAGTACGCGTGCACCGACACGGCACGCGAAGCGACCGAGGACGACGACGCCTTCGCAGCCCGCGCCGTCGCGCAGTTGCACCGCGAGGCCTTCGCGCCGCGGGTCGACCTGAGCCAGACCGACGCCAACGGGCTCGACGGGTCGAACACCGTGAGCCGCCAGCCCCTCGACACGCTGCTCGGGACCGAGGAATAGCGCGAGAGACTTCGACTTCCCTCAGCTCATGAGCGGGTCCCCGTGCCCGTGTACGTGCATGTGCCGGACACGCCTTCGAAGCTGTTCCCGCTGGCCTGAAATGTGACGGTATCGCCGCGGAACGTGTAGGTCCCTCGGACGCTCCCGCCCTCTCTCACGCCGGCCTCCGGACATGGCCCATCGACACTCACGCTTGCGGCACATTCGGAGCCGACCGCAGGAGTGATCGTGCACGTGCCGCGACAGCTCTCGGGACAGGTCGTAGGCGAATCCTCTGGGAAGCCCTGGGCGTCGAACGTGCCGGTCATGATTGAATCCAGTTCGGGACAGCCCGGGGGATTGGATTCATTCGGCGTCCAGGTCATCGCGTACGTGCCCGCGGGCGAGCACGCATCACCAGCGTCCAACGGCAGCCTTCCACCAACATCCGTGGTCACGGCTGCGTCCGCGGCTGGCGTGCTGCTGGCTCTTCCTCGCGCCTGCCTGGGTCTCGACCGTCGCTGCAGGCGGCGCGCGAGGCGTCGGACGCCGACCTTCGACCTCGACCCCGACCTCGACCCCGACCTCGACCTCGACTTCGACTTTGACCTCGACCTCGACGTCGACCCCGACCTCGACCTCGAACTCGACCTCGACCTCGACCTCGACCTCGACCTCGACCTCGACCTCGACCTCGACCTCAACCTCGACTTCAACCTCGACATCGACATCGACCTCGACATCGACCTCGACATCGACCTCGACTTCGACCTCGACTTCGACCTCCTCGACCTGCGACCGCTTCCGCTCAAGGGGGGCTCCCATGGTCTCGGACACGGACATTCAGGGTGGGAGCCGCGCGTGGTACGGTGTTCTCATGCTCGATCACGCGTTCGATGTGCCCAGGCGCGGTCCCCTCGTATTCGTTTCGGGCGCGTTCGCTGCGCTCGCGGCCCTCGCAGGATGCGGCGGCCCGACGGACACTCCCGACTCGGGCGCGGACGCGGCCGGTCTGTGCGTCCCGTCCGCCGAGGTCTGGGCCTCGCGCGTCGAACCGGACATCGAGCGCCACTGCGGCTCGTGCCATGGAGAGCGGCCGCAATTCGGCGCGCCGTACGCGCTCACCGACCTCGATTTCCTCCTCGCGCCGCGCGCCGACGGGCGACGCCCCGTCGATCTGATCGCCGCGCGCGTGCACGACGGCCAGATGCCGCCGCGCTCGCTCCCGCGCATGCCCGACGAGACGGCGCGCGCGATGGTCGAGTGGGCGAGCTGCGGCGCACAGACCGTGACGGAACAAGAGGGGCTCACGTCCTCGGCCCGGCCGTGGGTCGCGCCCGCCGAAGCGCCGGAGGGCCTCGAGACGATCGAGCTCACGGCGGATGAGTTCGAGGTGGGCCCCGACGTCCGAGACCTCTACCAGTGCTTCGTCTTCGACGTGCCCGGCACCGCGGACCGCTTCATCCGGCGCTTCGAGATGGTCTTCGACCGCACGGAGGTGCTCCACCACCTCGTCCTTCTACGAGACACCGACGGCACCGCGCCCAGCGAAGACTACGAGTGCATCGGCAGCATGCCCGAGGGCAGCCAGTACCTCTACGCGTGGGCGCCGGGCCAAGGTGCCGTGCAGTTCCCCGACGGCGGTCTGCGCCTGCGCCCCGGCGAGCGCTACGTGATGCAGCTCCACTACAACAACGGCGCGGCCCTGCCGGACGTCCGCGACTCGAGCGGCGTGCGCCTCTACGTCGCGCCGCCGGAGGGTGAAGAGTACGGAATGCTCGCGATCGGTCCGCTGAACTTCTCCGTGCCCGCGCGCGGCGAGGAGACGGTCGGCTCGTACTGCACCGTGCGCGAAGCCTCGCGCATCCTCGGCGGCATGCCGCACATGCACGAAGTCGGCAGCGCCTTCCGCGAGCACGTCGAGCGCGCGGCGGGAGGCCGCGACACCGTCGTCGAGCTCACCGGGTGGGACTTCCACTCGCAGCTCTTCTACGAGACGCCGGTGAGCCTCTCACCGGGCGACCGCATCTACACGGAGTGCTCGTTCGTCAACCCCCGCTCCGAGGTCGTGCGCACCGGGCCGCGCACCGAGGACGAGATGTGCTTCCACTTCGCCTACATCACGCCGGCACCGACCGAGCGCTACTGCGACGAAGGCAACGGCACGCCGACCGACGTCGACTACACGCCGGGCGCGTGCGCTCCGGGTGCTTCGAGCGATGTGCCGCTCGCCCGCATCCTGTGGCGTCAGGGCGAGCCGGAAACCCTCGCCGGGGGCCCCGTGCCCGATGGTACGTACGAGATCACCGGCGGAGAGACGCTGGTCAGCGACGTCTCGACCGCGCTCGGCACCCTCGATCTCGAGGCCTCGTTCTCGCTCTCGCGAGGGCAGATGATCGTGTCGGGGGGAGAGATCACCTTCGACGTCGCCAACCTCGCGCACCTCGAGTCGACCTCCGG
>JBKDQC010000810.1:0-1448 GCA_046342295.1 Deltaproteobacteria bacterium
GACGAGACGCCGGGCGCGGCGCGCAGGGTCGCGGCGCGCACGTCGAGCTCGTGCGCCGTGAGGTGCGCGAGGTAGTGGCCCAGCGGCACGACGAAGCCGTCGGCGGTCGGCAGGCCCAGGCGCCTCACCTCGGCGAGCTGCGCGGCCTTGGTGCCGGCACGCGCGACGTCGGCGAGCGAGAGCGCGTCGAGCCCGACGAGGGCGAGCGCCTCGCGGTCGACCGGCGGCAGCGCGCGCGCAGCGCCGGACCGCGCCGAGCCCGCCTCGAGCGCCTCGGGCGTCGCGGGCGAGAGAGTGAACGAGCGCGCGCCCACCCCGAGCCGCGCGACCTGCCCCTCGAACGCGAGCCAAGCGGCGTCGTCGATCACGCCGCGCAGCGCCATGTTCGGCGTGCCGCGGCTCTCGGAGAGCACGGCGACGTGCGCGAGCGGGGTCTGGAGCTCGGCCGTGACGAGCGCGCGGACGGGCGGCAGATCGTCGGGCGTCTCGCCGACCACGAGGATCTCGTCACCGCGGATCGAGGTGGGATCGATCGCGCCTCGCACGATGCGTACGCGACCGGTGGCCTCGCCGAGCGTCACGGGCTGGTAGCGCACACCGCGCCACAGCTCCTCGGCGTCGACCGTGGAGAGCTCGGCCCGCGCCGCGGCCTGGATCTGCCGCTCGCTGCGGGGGTGGAAGCGGAGCCGATCACCGAAGTAGGCGCTTGAAGCGAGCTGCGTGAGCAGCGCGGCGATCTCGCGCGCATCGAGCGTGTCCGCCGGCCCGAGCTCGAAGGCCCAGAGGTCCGCATCCAGGAAGTGCACGATCGAGCCTCACTGGAGGATCGGAAGGCGCGCCTTCTCGGCGCCCTTGACCGCGGCTTCCTGGTACTCGGGCATCTTGTCGAAGCTCAGGTAGCGGAAGATCTTGTTCTTGTTCGCGTCGATGGTGGACGCGTACTGCATGTACTCCTCGACCTTCGGCAGCCGTCCGAGGATCGAGCTCACCGCCGCGAGCTCGGCCGAGGCCAGGAAGACGTTGCTGTTGGGGCCGAGGCGGTTCGGGAAATTGCGCGTCGAGGTCGAGACGACCGTCGAGCCCGGACGCACACGCGCTTGGTTGCCCATGCAGAGCGAGCAGCCCGGCATCTCGGTGCGCGCGCCCGCGCCCGCGAACTGCGCGTAGACGCCTTCCTCGACGAGCTGGTCCTGGTCCATGCGCGTCGGCGGCGCGATCCACAGCGTGGTCGGCGCGGGCTCCTTGAACTTCTCGAGCAACATGCCCGCCGCGCGGAAGTGGCCGATGTTGGTCATGCAGGAGCCGATGAAGACCTCGTCGATCTTCGTGTCCGCGACCTCGCTGAGCTTCTTCACGTCGTCCGGATCGTTGGGGCACGCGAGAAGCGGCTCCTTGATCGTGTCGAGGTCGATCTCGATGATCTTCGCGTACTCCGCGTCTGCGTCGGG
>JBKDQC010000811.1:0-8659 GCA_046342295.1 Deltaproteobacteria bacterium
GCGTCGCGGCGATTCTGTTTCGCGGAGCGGAGTTGGGTGGGGGGCCCCGAGCCGGCTCTGCCGGGCGGGGGGCGGGTCTGCATCAGACCTGCCGGGAAGAAGGGCTACACATGGATCGGCGTCTCGCCGATCCTGTGTAGAGCACCGACCCGTTTGATTCCAGTAGGAATTAAGCGGAATCGGCAGCCGTTCGTCCTGTGCGGGCTCGGGTCGTCGCGTGGATTCTCGCGAGAAGCTCGCGGCTCATCGGTATGCGTCGAGACCCACCTCGAAGTGGTTGGCGCCGCACACCGAGTACACGTAGCCCCCGTCGCCGAGGATCCAGCGCACCAGCGCACCGAAAGAACTGTCTTCGAGCGCGAGCGTGAGCTGCTCCACCTGGACGGCGGGCACCGAGGCGTTCTCGGTGGTGATGTCCACGCTCGGCCGACGACGCGGAGCTCGGTCATCGACATCGGGGGCACCTCGACGCTCATTCCATCGGCGGTGACACGCACCGGCATCGTCGTGGCGTTGTCGACCGAGAGGACCGAGCGGGCCGACTCGCCGAGCACGCCGAGAAACATGCCGAGCCCCCCCAGCGCGACCGCGAGCGCCGCGCACCGAAGCCACGGCTTCTTGGAGGTGGCACCGATGAAGAACATGGCGAGGAAGAACGCCACGAGGTTCGCCACGATCACTGCCCATTCCAGCGTCGCGCCCGGGGGCAGGGGAAGCTGCGTGCCGCGATCGATCGGGGAGGTCGGGATCGTGCGCAAGATGGGGCGGTCGCTTCCATCGAGATGCCCGCGGTAATGCCAGCCCCGCGGCTCGCTGGGCGCGGTGTGGCAGCCCGAGGCATGCGTCAGCGTTGCCGGGCGCGGCTCGATCATCGCCGCTGCCTCCACCCTGCCGCAGCCGCTCGCGGCCAGCAGACACGCTCCGAGCCAGAGGCACGCGGGTCTCATCCCGACAACGTACGACGCGCACCGATCACTCCTCCCGCGCTGCCCGTCTCGCACCACCGAGGGGACAACCACTCCTCGCGATGGCCGGAGGAGAAACACGCGGCGCTGCCCTCGGCCATGGTGTCGTCGAAGAACACCGGGAGGTGTCGATCTCGAAGGGCGTCTCGAGCTCGGTCCGCACCGGGGACGGCGGCATGCCCATCACCGGGTCGATTGCGGGTCCCGTCGTCGCAGGGGCCGTCGCAGGCATCGGCTCGACGGGCGGAGGGTGACGCGAAGGGAGCGGCGGGACGACGCAGCGGCACCGCGCGAGAAAGAGAGTAGCGTTCCGGCATGCCGGTACGCCCTCTCGTCGCGTCGCTCCTGGCCTTGCTTCTCGGGTGCGACCCCGTCTCTGCCGCGCCCGTGGACCGTTGCGGCTCGAGCGCGGACTGCGCCTCGGGCCTCATCTGTATCGACCGCCGCTGCGCCGCGCGGGACGCGAGCGCCCCGGAGACTCCGATCGACGCCGGGTCCGACACGCCTCCGCCCGCGTGCGAGCCCGCCTGCGCGGGCGACACACGCTGCGAGGCCGGACGCTGTGTCCGGTACGGGCGAGGACAAGTCCAGCCAAGCTGCGTCGCCCCGACACGCCCCTTCGCGGTCGCGCCCCGAGCCCTTTGTCACTGGCCGACGCCGGGGGCGGCGCTCGCGGAAGGCCCGGAGCCGTGGCGGTGGGCGCGACGCGTCGCCTCGACGGTCGTCGCTGGAACCTTTCTGCCGGCGAGCGGTGAGTTCGACGTCCCGCCCACGTGGCTCGTCTTTGCGACCGGCTCCGTCCTCTCGTCTTCGGCCGAGGAGCCCGCGCGCTGGCGGTCCGGCGGCGTTCTCCGCGTGCTCGACCCGCAGCGCTGCGCGCTCGTGGACACGCTCGACGAGGCCCCTGTCGCAGCGTGGTTCCAGCCCCCAGCCCTCGGCGATCTCGATGGCGACGGCACGCCCGAGATCGTCGCGCAACGCTGGGCCGGCGACCCCGAGGCGCCCGAGCCCGCGTACGACTCGAGCGGCGAGCTCGTCGCGTGGCGCTGGGATGCGGGGATGCGGCGCTTCCGCGTGTGGCGCCGCTCCACGGTCGCAGGCGCGCCGGAGACCGACCTCGCCTACACCGCGGGCTACGTGATGATGGCGGGGCCGACGATCGCCGACCTCGACGACGACGGGATGCCCGAGGTCATGCTCGCGGGGCGCGTGTACGACCACGAGCTCCGACGCCTCACCGGGGAGGCCCCACCCGTCGCGCCGCTCTTCATGTCGCGGCAGCCCCCTGCCGGTCCCTTCGTCATCCAGCAGGATCTCGTGCGGGACCTCGACGGCGACGGTCGGGCCGAGCTCATCTACGGCCACGCGATCTTCACGTGGACCGACGCCGGCTGGACGCCCGCGTCGTTCTTCGCGCCGCCGGTCCCGCTCACACCCGCGCATGCGGTCGTCACGGATCTCGGCGACCTCGCGGACACGGCGCCCGGCGCGCTGGAGGTCGTCGCGGTCGGGTACGACGGTCTTCGCATCCAGACGATCGAGGGGCGCGTCGTCCGACGCTTCGACGTGCTCACAGGAGAGCGCGGCGCGAGCGCGCCGTCGATCGCGAACGTGGACGACGACGACGAGACGGAGATCCTCGTGGGGGCCGACGCGGGCCTCTTCGTCTACGACCTCGAGTGTGACCGCGCCCCGGTGCCCTCGGGCTGCGGCCTCGACACGACCTCAGGCGCCGCACGTCCGCCCCTGCCGACCGGGGTCCGCTGGGCCGACCGGCCACCGCTCGACGCCTGGGACTACATGGGCGCGACCACCTTCGACTTCGACGGCGACGGCGCGGTCGAAGTGGTCTACGCCGACGAGTGCTTCCTCCGCGTCTACGACGGCGAGACGGGCGCGGTCCTCTACTCGCACTGGCGTCCTTCGCGCACCGCCTCCGAGGTCCCGATCGTCGTGGGCTCGGGCGACGGCGCCGACACGGTCCTGGCGATCGGGCTCCACACGGCGCGCTTCTGCACGCAGGCGACCGGCACCGGCGGCGTACCTCCCTACGACGCTCAGTTCCCGGGGCTCTCGTGCGCGAGCGACCTGGACTGCTTCGGCGGTCCGGGCACGTGCCGCGGCGGTCGCTGCCGCTGCACCACGGACGCCGAGTGCTGCGGCCCCGGGGAGGACTGTGTCGCCGCAGGCTACGCATGCCACCCCGCCGACGACATGGAAGGGAACACCTGCCGTGCCGTGCGCGTACCGGACCCGAGCGCGTTCGCGTCCTTCGGGGCCCTCGAGGAGGGCATCGACGTGCTGACGGACGCGTTCGGGCGCTGGGCGCCCGCGCGGCCGGTCTGGAACCAGGACGCGTACTCGGTGACGAACGTGCGCGATGACGGCTCCATCCCACGCACGGGCGAGGCCCGCGGCGCGCTCACCTTTCGCTCGAACGCCCCGGGCGAGGCAGGCCCCACCGCGGCCGCGGACCTACGCGTGTGGATGGGATGCCTGGCCGAGGGCGCCGTCTCCGTGCGCGGCGAAGTGTGCAACCGCGGCTTGCGCGGCGCACCGTCGCGTCAGCGCGTCGTCTTCGAGCGCGCCGGTGCGCCCCTCTGCAGCACGCTCACCACGAGCGCGCTCGGGCCCGGGGTCTGCGAACCGGTCGAGTGCACGGTGCCCGCGCTTGCCGGGGGCGACGAGATCGAGATGCGTGTGTCCGACGATGCTCGGCTGCCCGAGTGCGATGGCGCGAGCGGCAACTCCATGACCGTGACGGTGTCCACCGGCTGCCCGTGAGCCCGCCGCGCGCTCGACCCCTTTCGCACGCGAAGAAGGAATGGCGGGGCTGCCTCACTCTTGCCGCTCGCATCGATCCATCCGAGCGCCACCTGCTCTCAGTCGGCATCTTCGGCGGGCAGCCCGCGGCGCTCGCGGATCATCGCGCGCATCTCCTCGACGCGGTCGTCGCGGCTCTCGCCGGGCGGGGCGTGGCGGTTCGCGTGCTCGTAGGCACGTAGCGCCTGCTCGTACTGGAGCCGGCGGCGGAAATCTCCGCCCGCGAAGCGGTGGTAGTCGAAGCGCGCCGGAGAGACGTACACCCACGCGCTCAGCAGCGCGCCCGCCGCCGCGCAGGCGACCGCGAACGGCAGCGCATCGCGTCTCGGCATGCGCCCGCTGAGCGCGGCGGCCACGACGAGCACGAGCACGAGCACGAGCGCGAGGCCGGCGCCCATCGCGCCCGGCAGATCGGCGAGCTGCCCCATCACCACGAGCGAGGCGCCCCCCGCCAGCCCCGCGAGGACGAGGCGCGGAACCACGAGCGCCGCGCCCCAATCGGTCGTGCGGGCGCGGAGGGGCGCCGAGGCCACGAAGACGGCGAGCGAGAGCCACCGCGCCGGCAGGAAGGCCAGGAGCGCGAGGCCGATCATGTAGGCGCTGAACCAGCCGATCGCGAGCGAGAGGTACTCGGCACCGACGTGGAACGAGAGGGCCGTGAGCATGCCGAAGATGGCCAAGAGGCCGCGCGCGCTCGGCCGCCCCGAGGGCCCGAGCACGAAGCGCCACGTGCGCGCGTCGAAGAAGAAGACCGTGCCCGCGAGCCCGCTCGCGAGCGTCGTCGTCGCGAGGCCCCACGGGCCCAGGCCAAGCGCGAAGGCCACCACGAGCCCGAGCGCGGCACCGACGAGCGCGCTCGCGACGATCGCTGGGCCGCGGCCTCCGCGCGCGAAGAGATCGCCCACGAGCTCGGAAAGGCGCGCGCGCTCCTCGGCGGTGCTCGGGCCGTCGAGCAACGGAGCGAGCGCGTAGGCGAGGCCGATGACGATCTGCGCGGGCACGACGCCATGGCCGAGGAGCCACCAGAACGCGTCCGCGTCGATGCCCAGATCTGCCGCGAGCGCGAGCGCGCCGGGGATCGTCTGGCCATTCTGGGTGATGCTCCGCATCGCGTCGCCGCTGAGCCAGTCGGGCTCGGTCTTCGCGACGGCCGTGTAGCCATACACCACCGCGCACGCGCTCGTGAGGAGCCACAGGCCCGTTGCGTGCACCCGCGGCACGAGCCCGTGCGGCGCATCGCTCGGCGTGCTCCCGGCGCCGAACATCTGGCGGGCGTCGAGTGTGGGGAAGAGCGCGATCGCGAGGAGGACGAACGAGAGCAGGTAGTGGTGCTGGTAGCTGTCGTGCATGGAGCACGCCCAGCTCCAGGTGTACAGCGCAGCGACCGTGAGCAGGAGAGGGCGCGGCGGTCGCGGCACGAGCGCGCAGACGAGCGCGCTCGCGCTCGTGAAGAAGAGCACCCCGACGTACGCGGAGGTCGTCGGGACCGGCAGCGCGCGGAGGACGTCGAAGTGCGGGACGTTGAAGCCCGCCGCTCCGTAGCGCCACGCCGGCCCGAGGTGTGTGTGGAGGAGATCGAACGCGAGGATGAACAACGTGAGCTTGGCGAAGAGCCAGGGCCTCACCGCTGCCACGGGCGCGAGCCAGTAGGCTGTCCAGGGATCCACCGGCGCAGGGGACGAGGCCGTGCTCGGCAGCGTCGCGGCGGAGCTCGAAGCGTCGCTCGGTGTGGACGCGGCCGGTGTCGTCGACGTGCTCGGGGTGCCTGACGACGAACCCGCGCTCGTGCCCTCGCCCCTCGGGCGCGCGCCCTTCTTGCGTTGGGTCATGGTGCCTCACCCGGAGCGTCGTCCCCGCGCCCCTCGGTGACCGCGCCGCTCGCGCAGTCCATGGCGCGGCGCACGGTCGCTGCGCGCTCGCCGCTCGCCTCGGTGCACTCGCTCACCACGACGACCGCGGAGGGCTCGGTCGGGCGCTCGCACAGGTATGCGAGCAGCTCGCGCTGCACGGCGGGGCGGTTCCGCTCGACGAGGGCGATCCAGGGCATCGGCAGGATGGTCGTGAGGTTCACACGGCGCTCGCGGCCGAGCGTCGTCTCGGTCACCTCGACCTCGCAGCGCTGCACGCGGACGGCCGAGAACATCCGCCACGCGAAGCGCTCGTCGTAAGGGTCGTGATCGGGGAGCGCGTAATAGCGGAGCGGCACGAGCACGTGGTAGGCGAGCCAAAGCGCCGCGCCGACCTGCACGAGACGCAGCCAACCGCGATCGTTCGGTGTGTCCAGCGGTCGGTTCAGGTGCCCGGGCGCAGGCCGCGCGCCCTCGGCGTGAGGAGCCTCGTTCATCGCGCCGGAGAATGCCCGGAGCGTGCGGTGTGGGCCACCCGCCCTTCGGCGATCGCGGTCCGCCTTTCGGCCATCACTTCGCGCCGACCCGGAGGGCGCCCAGGGCCTTCTCGAAGTCGCGTGGGAGCGGCGACTCGAAGCGCACCGGCTCGCCGGTGCGCGGGTGCAGGAACGCGAGGCTCGCCGCGTGCAACATCGTGCGCGGGGCCTCGATCGGCGGGCCTCGGAAGCCGCGCGCGTAGACGGGCTCTCCGACGAGCGGGTGGCCGGCCTCCGAGAGGTGGATCCGGATCTGGTGCTGCCGGCCCGTCTCGAGGCGACACTCCACGAGCGACGCCGGGGCCTCGCGCGTCCCGAGGTGCTCGAGGACGCGCACATGCGTGGCGCTCTCCTTCGCGTCCTCGGGCGGTGGCCCCTCGTGCTTGCGGCCGCCGCGGAAGTTGGCCGCTCCCCAGCTCCCGCGCAGGCCATCGCCGCGATCCTGGACGAGGAAGGTGCGGTACGTCGCGTCGTGCGCGTGGCCGTGGACCAGGGCGAGGTAGCGGCGCTCCGCGGTGTGCGCGCGTATCTGCGTGTCGAGCGCGCGCTTGGCGCCGTGCCGGCGCGCGAAGACGATCACGCCGGTCGTGTCCTTGTCGAGGCGCTGCACCACCCCCACTTCCGCGTCGAGGTGCGCCTTGCCGGCGCTGCGGGCCTTCTCGCCTCGCGCGCTTCCGGCGCCGCGGACGCGCGCGCGGGCTTCGCGGAGGAGGAACGCGCGGACCTGATCGGCCAGCGTGTCGCGGTCACCCTCCTCGAAGGGCACCGTCATGACGCCTGCGCGCTTGTCGACGACGATCACGTCCTCGTCGAGGTGCAGGACGTCGCGCGGGTCGAGCACCCCAGCGGTCCGCTTGCGGGCCGCCTCGTCGACCTCGATCGTCTCGTCTCCTCGCATGCGCACGTGCGCGTCGAGCTGTTCGTCGCCGTCCACGCGCACGCGCCCCGTGCTGCAGAGCTCGCGCACGCGGCTCCAGCTCGCGTCGGGCATGCGCGCGCGCAGTGCGGCCGCGAGGGTCCGGCCTGCGTCGTCCGTCGTGAGCGCGAAAGCCTGCACGGTCAGTCGTTCTGCATCAGGCCGCGGATGCGACCGTCCGCCTCGATGCGGACGTTCCGCGCCGCCGGCACCTTCGGCAGGCCCGGCATCGTCATGATGTCGCCGCAGAGCGCGACCACGAAGCCTGCGCCGGCCGAGAGGCGGGCTTCTCGCACCGTCACGCGGAAGCCGCGCGGGCGGCCCTGCTTCTTCGGGTCGTCGGACACCGAGAGCTGCGTCTTGGCCATGCAGACGGGGAGATTCCCGTGGCCGTCCTTCGCGAAGCGCTCGAGCTCCGCGGCTGCGCTCGGGTCGATGTCCACACCGTCGGCGCCGTACACGTTCTTCGCGATCGCCTCGATCTTCTTCGCGAAGCTGTCCTCGAGGGCGTACGCGTAGCGGGGCTCGGGGCGGCCGCCGACGGCCTGCAAGCCTCCATGCGGGTCGCGGTCGAGCACCGAGGCGACGGCCTCCGCGAGCTCGACCGACCCCTCGCCGCCCTGCGCGAAGCCCCGCGACAGCGCGACCGTCGCGCCGAGGGCCTTCACGCGGTCGCGCACCAGCTGGATCTCGGTCTGCGTGTCGTTGTCGAACTGGTTGATCGCGACGACGGTCGGGATGCCGAAGAAGCGCGCGGATTCGAGGTGGCGCTCGAGGTTCTCGAGGCCGCGCGCGAGCGCCCCGGCGTCGGGTGCGCCTGCGCTCTTGGGATCGATGCCGCCGTGGAACTTCAGCGCGCGGAGCGTGGCGACCACGACGAGGGCGTTGGGCCACACGCCGGCCTCGCGGCACTTGATGTCGAGGAATTTCTCGGCGCCGAGGTCGAAGCCGAAGCCGCCCTCGGTGACGACGATGTCGGCGTAGTGGAGGGCCATGTGCGTAGAGAGGACGCTCGAGCACCCGTGCGCGATGTTCGCGAAGGGTCCGCCGTGCACCAGCGCAGGACCGCCCTCGGCGGTCTGCACGAGGTTGGGCAAGAGCGCGTCCTTGAGCAGCGCCGCCATCGCGACGTGCGCGCCGAGATCACCCGCCGTGACTGGCTTCTGGTCTAAGGTACGCCCGACGACGATCCGCGAGAGGCGCTCCTCGAGATCCTTCATCGAGCTCGCCAGGCACAGCACGGCCATGACCTCGCTCGCGGCCGTGATGTCGAAGCCGCTCTCGCGCGGGACGCCGCCGGCGCGGCCGCCGAGGCCGAGGGTGACGTCGCGAAGCGACCGGTCGTTCATGTCCATCGCGCGGCGCCAGGTCACGCGCCTCGGGTCGAGCCCCGTGCCGTCGCCGCGCGGGTGGAAGTGCAGCTCGTTGTCGACGATGGCCGCGAGGAGATTGTTGGCCGCGGTGATGGCGTGGATGTCGCCCGTGAAGTGGAGGTTGATCTCGTGGGCAGGAACGAGCTGCGCCTTGCCGCCGCCGGTCCCGCCGCCCTTGACTCCGAAGACCGGGCCGAGC
>JBKDQC010000812.1:0-4889 GCA_046342295.1 Deltaproteobacteria bacterium
AGGCCCGCGTCCGGGGCCTCGGGCACGTCGGGCGCGGGCGCGGCGTCGGGAAGGGGCGCGGCGTCGGGAAGGGGCGCATCCAAGCCCGAGTCGGTCGCGCCGCCGTCGGGCCGCAGCGCGGCGTCGAGGCCCGCCCGCGCATCGACCGGGTCGTTCGGCGGGGCTTCGCGCACGCCGGAAGTGAGCCCGAGGAGGGCGAGCGGGAGGCGGAGCCGGGCGTTCCAGGGGGCGCGCACGTCGAGCTCACGCAGGGACGGCCGCGAGGACCTCGGGCCGGGTGCAATCGATCGCCTGCGTGCGGCGCTTCATCAGCGCGATGAGCTGCTCGCGCGGCATGGGCGTCTCGCGCATGTCGACGAAGTGATCGGCGAGCTTCTCGTAGTTCTTCGTCATGAGGAGGAACCACACGCCGATGAAGTCGATGTCGCGGAAGACGAGGGCGTCGTGCTTCACGTAGCTCTCGGCGTTGTCGAGCAGCTCCTGCGGGTGCTCCGTCCAGTGGCGGTTCGCCTTGAGGTGGTGCGAGATGTGGTAGCCGTCGTTGAAGCAGCGCTGGTTGTAGCGGTGGTTCACGCAGGTGATGGAGGCCTTGTAGCTCGAGCCCGGATCGTCGGGGCACACGAACGCGTGCTGGCCCCAGTTGCCGGCCATCATCACGAAGCGGCAGATCAAGAAGGGCACGATGAAGATCGTGAAGGTCGCCGCCCAGTGGAAGTAGCAGCCGATCGCGACGGCGAGGTACCAGCTCCACTCGCCGACGAACATCCACACCGCGAGGTTCGTGCGCTTGCGGCCGAGCTGGTAGCGGCCGAGCTTGAGCATCGAGAGAAAGAAGAAGTCGAGCCAGTACCTCGCGAAGTCGAGCACGCTGTCGCGCTGGTACTTCATCGTGGAGGAGAGATCCTTCGGCAGGTTCCCCTCGACGTGGTGCATCGTCATGTGGTGGATGTAGTAGGTCTCCGGGGTCTCCCCCGCGAAGGGCCCGAGCACCCAGGGGATGTAGAACTTGAGGAAGTCGTACTCGCGCTTCCACAAGCCGCGGTGGCTCGTGTTGTGGAGCATGAGAATGTAGCGATCGGCGAAGAGGCCGTAGAGCAACGCCCAATACACCGGCGCCATCCACCACCGGAACACGCCCGGCCAATACAGGGCGACGGCGGTCGGCAGCAGCACGACGCTCATCCAGAACGTGAGCTTCACGAACGGGAGATCGCGCTCGTCGCGGATGAAGCGCAGCGCGAAGCGCTCGATCGCGTTGTGGGGGCGGCCGGGGGTGTAGGTCGGGTCGGTCAGCGTGGGCAGCTTCGCCATGACATCGCTCCGTCGGGGCCATCCTGGGCCCTCGCGAGGCGCGGAGACTAGGCAGCCAGGCCCCGGACCGCAAACGAACCGGCCCGATCCGGGGACATCACGCGAGAAACCGGCTTCAGCCGACGATGCCCGTGCACTCGCGGGCGAGCGTGACCTCGAAGACGCGCGGCGCCACGCGGCGATCGTCGGTGCGGAGGCGCACCTCGACCTCGAGGTAGCGTCCGTTGGGCACGGGCCCGGGTGCGGCCGTGAAGTCGACGATCGGATCGGCCTCGGTGACGGGGAAGGGACCGACGAACTCCGCGGCTCCGAGCGTCGCGCGGTCGTCGCTCGCGCGGGCGAAGACCTCGACCGCGGTCCCCGCCGGTACCTCGACGCGCAGACGCGCGCCGAGCCAGCGGGTCATCGAGTCCGGACCGCAGCCCTCGCTCGTGAAGCGGTAGTAGCCCCGGGGCTGCGCGAAGGTGTTGAGGCCGAAGCCGATGAAGTCGCTGTAGGTGTACGGCGTGAGTCCCACGGGATGCTCGATCCACGTGCCGGTGGTCGGATCGAGGCGGGCGGCCGAGTTCGTGGCCTGCGCGATCGCCCAGACTGAACCGTCGAAGCTCACCCCGACCCCGACCGGGCCGCGGCCGGTGGGCAGGTCCCATCGCCTCAGGAACGCCATGTCCGTCAGCCGGAACTGGAGCACCCGGCCCGCAACACCGCCCGCGAAGTTGATCCCCTCGTGGCTGATGCTCACCCAGAGGCTGGCCTCGTCGGCCGCGACGCCGCGGGGGGTCCCGCCGCCGGGAAGGCTCGCGGTGTCCCACGTCGCGGTCGAGGGCGTGTAGCGGTAGAGGCCCGGCTCGCACGAGGACATGGCCACGAACACGTGCCCCATGCCATCCACGGTCACGCCGTACGGGTACATGTTCGCGCCGCTGCAGCCGCCCGTCACCGGAGCTCGGGTCGCCAGGGAGAAGGCACCGGTCTCGGTGTCCACGAAGCCCAGGATGCTGTCGGGGCTGCCGGTCGCGCGGTCCGCGAACCAGATGCGGCCTTCGGCGTCGGCGACCGCTCCGTAGCTGGCGAGGGGCGCGGTCGAGATGCAGCGGATCGTGCGGCCATCGACCGAGGAGAGCTCGCAGGTCTCACGCGCGTTGAAGTGGCCGACCCACGGATTGCCGACGAACTGGTCGGGCGGCGCGAGGCCGATCGCGAGCGCGCGGGGCACTTCGTCCGGCGTGATGGAGCCGTCGGGGTTCGCGACGCCGACCGTCCAGAGGATGCACTCGTCGTCGGGCCCCACGAATTCGGCCGTACCGAGCTGGATCGCGCCGTCGCCGTTGAGGTCGCGGCTCGTGTCGATCACGCCGTTGGAGTTGCGGTCGACACAGTCTGCCTCGAGGTTCGCGTACTTCGTGAGAGAGCCCTGGCTCCCGAAGGCGCGGTTGGCGACGTAGGCATCGAAGGCCTGATCGACCGCGGTGCGCGACGGGCAATTGCCCTGGTTCGTCCAGTTGCAGGCCTCGTTCCATGGTCGGGTCCCCGGGGGCGCCATGCTGCCCACCGTCGGGTAGCGCGCGAGCTCCGTGTTGGTGCGCGAGTCCATCTTCGAGACGGTGCCTTCATCCGCGTTGGCGACCCACACAGCGAAGGACTCGGCCATGGTGCGGCCCAGCGTGAGCGCGCCTTCGTCGTCGACGATGACGCCGTCGCTGTTCTCGTCGGTGGGCATCCAACCCGCGGCGCCGGGGACGCTGGGATCGATCGTGCATTCGGGCGTGCACTCGCTGCAGATCTCGAAGCCCTCGTCGACCATGCCGTTGCAGTCGTTGTCGACGCTGTCGCAGACCTCGGCGCCGCCGCGCGCCGGATCCGTGTCGTCACAGTCGGGACCACCCGCGCAGCCCTCGCCGCGGCTGTCTTCGTCGACGTCCACGCAGCCGGCCAGAGGCGCGTATGCGTCGGGCTCACGGCCGGCATCGGTGCCGGCAGGGATGGTCACGCAGCGGCGGTCGACGCAGCTCTGGCCGGGCCGGCACTGCGAGGAAGACCGGCACGAGAGCGTCGCGGTGTCCCCGCAGTCACACGCGACGAGCCAGACCGAAGCGAGCGCCGCGAGCGGCACGGCGATGAAGCGACAGAAGGGCAACGACATGCGATCACCTCGGCGAGAGAGCCAGCATACAGCGCCGCGTCCCCGTTCGACACCCGCCCGCCGACGTCACCGCCGGCGGGCTTGTGCGCGCGGGCGGGCCGAGCGCGCCACCTCCCCGCCGATCGCCAGCGCCTCGCGATGAACGCGGGAGCCAGCGCGGCGTGGATGGGCTCATGCGCACTCGGTACCGCGACGGCCGCGACACGGCTCACGACCGCGAGATTCCATCCAGCCCCAGCGCGCCGTCCGCGCCGCCCGCGGGGTGACCCGTGCGAGAGCCCCTCATCCTCGGCGGAGTCGTCTCCGGAGGCGCGCGGTCAGCCGGGCGAGCTCGGGCGCCCCGAGCGCCGCGCCGAGCCCCAGGAACACCAGCGCCGACACGAGAAGCGCGAGCGAGAGCACAGCGAGGTTCGAGGGATCGTTGCCACCGCGCTCCCAGGCACCGAGCCGCGCGACGCCCCAGCCCGCGGCGCCCGCGAGGAGGCTCGCCAGGGCCGAGCGCGCGAGCGCGGGAAGCATGGAGCGCAGGCCGAGCGCGCCGAGCTTGCGGCGCAAGAGCGCGCCGAGGACGAGGCATTGCACGGTCCCCGCGAGGCTGATCGCGATCGCGATGCCGACGTGTCCGAGCGCACGAGAGAGGAAGAAGCCGCTCGCGACGAAGACGACGAGGTTGGCGGCGCCGCCCCAGAGCGGGAGGCGCGTCTCGTTGTGCGCGTGGAAGACGGGCACGAGCACGCGGACCGACGCGACCGCCCAGACCCCCGCAGCTTGCCAGGCGAGCGAGCGGCCGGTCTCGAGCGCGGCGTCGGCGCCGAACTCTCCGCGCGAGAAGAGGACGACCACGATGGGGTGCCCGAGCGCCGCGAGGACTGCCGAAAGCGGAAACGCCACGAACATGGCGAGCGAGAGGGCCTCGCGGAACGTCGCGAGCATGCCCTCGCGGTCTCCCTTGGCCCGGAGGGCCGCGAGCGTCGGCATCGCGGCCGACGCGATCGCGACGCCGAACATGCCCTGCGGGATCTCGACGAGGCGCTGCGCGTAGTAGAGGTAGCTCATCGCGCCCTCGGGCAGGTACGACGTGAAGAGCCGCGACATCATCACGTTGAGCTGGTAGACGCCCAGGCCCAGCGTGAGCGGCAGGAGGAGCCGAAACGCCTTGCGGACCTGGGTGTCCGAGAGATCCAGGCGAGGCAGCGACGGCATGCCGACCGCACGCAGCGCGGGCCACTGCGCCACGACCTGGAGCACACCTCCGACGAGCGCGGCGATGCCGAGCGCGAAGATCGCGGGCTGCCCCGAGGCGAGCAGCGGGGGCACGAGCACGAAGGGGGCGAGGACGAACGAGACGTTCAGCAGGGCGGGCGCGGCCGCGGGGACCGCGAAATGACCGTGCGCATTGAGCACGCCAGCGCCGAGCGCCGCGAGACCCATGAAG
>JBKDQC010000813.1:0-2043 GCA_046342295.1 Deltaproteobacteria bacterium
GCGTGCGGCGGGTATTCGGCGTGGGACAGGTTCCCCGGCCTCGCGCGCGAGCCGATGGGCGTCGCCGCCGGGCGGACGAGCAACCCGTTCGTGCTCGGACGCGGCGGCCGCGCGGGCCGCGGAGGCGGCGGCGCGGCGCGCGGTCCAGACGGCGCGGCGGGGATGTCGGTCGACGTGGTGGTGAGGTGAGAACCATGGCCCAGACGAATCCGCCTTCGAAGACTGGTATGGCCCGGACTGGCATCGACCGGACTGGCATCGACCGGACTGGCCTGCTCTTCCGAGGGTGGCAGTCGTGGTGGCTCGCGCCGGCAGTGATCGTGCTTTTCGCGGCTGCGGGCTGCTACGAATCCAACACGTGCGGCGACCCCGAGGTCTGCAACCTCTTCGACGACGACTGCGATGGGCTCATCGACGAAGGCTTCGCCGACGAAGACGGAATCTATCGCCAGGTCGAGAACTGCGGCGCGTGTGGAGTGAGCTGCACGCGTGCGTTCCCCACCGCCGAGCGGGTGGCGTGCCTCGATGCGCTCGAGGGGCCCACGTGTCGCATCCTGGCCTGCCCCGAAGGCTCGCATCCGGCGGGCGATGGCGCGTGCGTGCCGGACGTGAACGTGCTCTGTCTTCCATGCACGGCGGATCCTGATTGCGCGCTTCGCCAGCCCGAGGCGCGCTGTCTGCCGACCGCCACCGGCGCGCTCCGCTGCGGCCGGCCGTGCCGCGACGCGACCGAGTGTCCAACCGGCTTCTCGTGCGAGCGCGCGGGGATGGAGGCGGCCGGCCAGTGCGTGCCGGACAGCGGGATCTGCGGTTGCACGGCAGAGACCGAAGACGTCGAGATCGCATGTCTCCTCGACAGCCCGGTTCCCGGGATGCGCTGCGCGGGCGTCCAGCGCTGCGGCGCCGACGGTCCGAGCGCGTGCGAGCCCGCGCTCCTCGAGGCCTGCAACGCGCAGGACGACGACTGCGACGGCTCGATCGACGAGGACTTCCGCGACGAGGCGGGTCGCTACGTCGGGCGCCTCCATTGCGGAGGATGCGCGCGCCCCTGTGTCGAGCCCGGGCCCAACATGGTCGCGACCTGCTCGGCCGAGGGCGCGGGCACGCGCTGCGACGTGGTCTGTGAGGACGGCTTCGTCGACGTCGATCGCATTCTGGCCAACGGCTGCGAGTGCGAGCGCTGGGATGGCGAGGGGCCGCCGCCGGTCCTCGGCGGTGATGCCGATTGCGACGGCACGCCCGACGACACGACCGATTTCGTCTACGTCACCGCGACGGGCAGCGACACCAACCCTGGCTCACTCGCGCAGCCACTCCGCACCGTGCAGGCCGCGCTCGCGCGCGGGCGGGCAGAGGGCAAGGACGTCCTCGTGTCGCGCGGCATCTACGAGGGCCCCTTCGACCTCGTCGCGGGTGTCTCGCTCTTCGGCGGCTACAGCCCGGACTTCCGTGATCGCGACCTCGAGCTCTATCCCGTCCTTCTCGAGCGCGCCGACGGTGAGGGCGGTGCGCCCGTCCTGCGATGCAGCGGTGTCCGCGTGCCCACGCGGATCGAGGGCTTCACCATCCAGGCGAGCGACGCGGCGAGGGCAGGCGTCGGCTCGACGGCCGTGACCGTCGACGGGTGCGGGCCCGAGGTGACGCTCGCGGCGCTCACGGTGATCGCGGGCCGCGGCGCGAGCGGGCTCGCGGGCGACGACTCGAGCACCAACCTCGCGGACTGGGGCCTGGCCTCGCTCACCGACCTCGACGGCCGGAGTGGCACCGAGGGCAACGCAGGCACGAGCGGTGAGTTCTGCGCGCCGATCTCGGCGGGCGGCGGCGGCGCGCACCGTTGCCGCGCGGTCGACGTCAGTGGTGGGCGAGGCGGCGATGCGCGCTGTCCTGGCTCGATTTGCACCAACGGCCGCGCATGCGGCAACGCGGGCTGTACGGACTTCATCGCGGGCGGTGTTTGCGACATCGAGTCAGCCATTCGTGTCGCCGAGCCCAACCCATCCGCGGAAGCCGGGCGTGGGCCCAACCCTGGCTCGGCCGGCGAGC
>JBKDQC010000814.1:0-7170 GCA_046342295.1 Deltaproteobacteria bacterium
CGACGTTGTTGTCCGTGCCGTTGAGACCAGGGATGAACGCATAAAATCCATCGACGTCGAAGGCGAAGAACCACGATCCAGGGAGCGCGAAGCGACCACGCGCGCGGAGAAGCGGCACGGGCCCCACGTCGTTGCGGGCGCGGAAGCGCGTTCCGTCGGTGCCCTCGAATTCGATGGTCGCGTTGCGGAGCTGGAGGCCCAGACCGAACGCGAGCTCTTGGTCGCGGGCCTCGAGCACGTCGAAGGCCCAACCAAATCTGTAGAAAGGAAATCCGTAACGCGTGCGCACGGGCGTCCCGAGCGGGACATCGAGGCCGTCGATGCGCACGTCGCGCGGCACCGAGGCGCGCGTCTCGAGATCGATGGGCTGGTAGACGAAGGTGAGGATGTGCTGACGCCAGATGTCGAGATCGGCGCTCACCCGGAGATAGAGATAGAGGTTCGACTGCGCGAAGTCGGACGGATAGTCGAGGCGCGTCCCGTCGCTTCCGAGCTGGAGCTGGTGGGAGAGCACGGCGAGAAAGCCCAGCTCCACGTTGCCACGGAGGCCGAATTCGTCCTCCCCGGGCGCCTCGCTCGGCGCCTCGTCCTCGGCGGGCTCGGCCGACGTGCCCGCCACGACCACCTGGGTCGAGACCAATGCCGGCTCTTGTCCCGGTGAGGTCTCGGGCTCGAGGGCACGGGCTGCGTCGAGGCGAGACGCCTCCGACGCACCCCCGGCCGGCGTCTCGCTCTCCAAGGGAGGCGCCACGTCAGTCGCGGGCGGCGTGGGCGCCGGGTCGTCGGCGCGGGCCGGGACCGCGGCCACGCTGTGCGCGGCCATCAGTGTGGCGAGGAAACAGGGAGAGACGGACCGAGACGTCGTGGAAAACATGACCGCAGATCTAGGACCGAGACCCGCGTTCGTGAAGGGTCGTCACCGGCGCTCCGCCTGGGTCGGAACGGCCCTGCCGAGATCGTGGCCGCCCAGCTGCAGTCGGGGCCCCGTGCGGCTCGGCGTGGGCGCGACCGGGGTAGGGCGGCCGAAGCGGTACGGAATCTCTGCGTGATAGCCCGCCGTCGCGCTGGCCCCGTGGACCACCACGACGAGGTCTTCGGCGGGGATGCTCGGGAACTCCAGGGTGATGTCGCCGCGCCTCACACCAGGATTGGGTTGGATGTGCGCCGAGACCTCGCCCGACACTCGCACGCCGGGCGGCACCCGCACTTCCACCTCGAGCGGGATGTCGAGCCGCCCCCGTTGCTCGACGACCCAATGCAGGCCGAGAGGTTGGCCGGTGCGTGGAACGCCTTCGGGGGCCTCGATGCGCACCGCGATCGGGGAGCGAGCGTCCTCCGGGATGTCGGCCTCTCGACGCGGAACCGGCGAGTCCGGCGAGGGCCTCGGCACCGCGGCCGAGGTCGCAGGCTCCGCGGCCGGCGCGCCGCATCCCACAGCCACGAGGACGCCTACGGCCGAGATGAAGATTCTCAACGACACAGTGGGCTCCTGCTCGGATAGGGGTAGTGGAGAAGCGGCTCGGTGATGAGATCCAAGGACTCGGCATCGATCGCCTCCGTGCAACGAAGGGCGTCGAAGTAGTCCGCCAGATGCATCGCCGAGACACCGGTGTCGGCGTACAGCTCCGGCCGGCGGGGGTCCTCCCAGACGCGGCGCGCGTATCCCCGCTCGAAGGGGGCAGTGGTCATCCGAGGTGAAGCCAAGGTGTCCCAGAGCACACTCCGCGGTACGACTCCCGAGGTCTGCCAGAGCATCACGGAGACTTCGTTCTCGTCGATCGCTTGCGAGAGACCGGCTGCGGCATCGGGCCGTGGCCAGGGTCGTCCGCTCCCGTAGAGTCGGCTGCCCACGTCGAACCAGAAGGCTCCGCCGCTCTGCTTGTCGAAGAACACTGAGTCGTTGCGGACGTCGCTGCTCACGAAGGTCGCCCACCCCTCCGACCAGGCCATGCCGGGTTGCACGGGAATGCTGAGGATGTGCGCGCCAGCCTCACCCGGGGAGGCGCCATAGGCGTCCATCATGACATGGCCGAGCTCGTGGGCAGTCACGGCGTCAGCCCAATACCCCTCGTCGGTCCCGCCCGCGATCCAGATCTGACTCCCGAAGGACAGGTCGGCGAACGAGGTCGGCCATGGCGCAGCGCACGCTCCGCACGACCAGGTCGTGCCGAGGCCGGTCCAGACCACCAGCGTGGGTGCGGCTCGCCCCGCGAAGTGGGAGGCGAGCAGGGTTTGGACATAGCGGGTGTAGTCGAAGACCCGCGCCGCGCCCGAGCCCATCGCGGTGGTGATGAGGAAGGGATCCCCGTCGATGCGGCCGAGCAGCGGAGTCGACCAGAACCAGGGGGTCGGTTCCGGCGCAGCGTCCGCGACGTCCCTGGCGGTCACCGACGGCGCCCAGCCCGGGTCGGCCACGACGTACGTGAAGGAGCCATCGGGGCCGACTCCGACGGCGGCTGCGACGAGATGGTCGTCCGCCGTCGGGATCGTCGGGACGCGGAGGCTGAAGCGACCTCCGACCCCCTCCTCGCCCTCGGTGGTGACGGCCGCGTCGAACAGCTCGTTCGAGGTGGCGGTCGATCGCATCGACAGCACCAGGAACCGCTGCGCGACGGCTTCGAAGGTGGGCCCCCAGTCGGTCCACTCGGCGTTCCGGCCACGCGCCTGGTAGCGCAGGACGCCGGTGGTCGTGCGGGTCGGCGCGTCCGGCGCGCAGCCGTCTCCGAGGACGGTCGAGATGCAGCTGCGCGGACAGGCGAGAGACTCCCACGCGCCCGCCGTACACACTCGCACCCGGCTCGAGTCGAGGCATTCGATGGCGCCCTCGCGACAGATCCCTGCGAACACGCACGAGGCCCCCGAGCCGTCCACCCTGCACGTCTCGCCCGGTCGGCAGTCGAAGGTCACGATGTTGGCGCCCCCGTCTCCGGTGCTCACGGCGCACACCTCGATCGAGGTAGGCGTCGCGCAGCGACCCGTCGTCGGGACGGGACCGCACCGCGTCCCCCGCAGGCAGCCAGGCAGGAGGTCGCAGCCCGGGTCGTCACAGTCGGTGAGACCGTCCCGATCGTCGTCGAGCCGATTCGAACAGAGGGCGAGGCTCGTCTCGGGCGGACGACATGCCGCAGCGTCGATGCACCCCGTGTCGTCGCAGTCGGTCGTGCCATCGCGATCGTCGTCGAATCCGTTGGTGCAGAGCGCCGCGCGCTCGGGAGGCAGACAGGCACGGGCACGCGCGCAGCCGCTGTCCAGACAGTCGGCGGCGCCGTCTTCGTCGTCGTCGATGCCGTTGTCGCAGAGAGCGTCGCCGGTCTCGTCCGGCGGCGGCGCACAGAACGCGAACGCGGCGCAGTCGGGATCGTCACAGTCGAGCAGGGAGTCTTCGTCGTCGTCCGCGGCGTTGCGGCAGGCTTCGGCGGTCGTTTCGATCGGCATCGCGTATCCGTCGGGCGCGAGCACGGCCGCATCCGGGGGATCCATCCCCATCGGTCCTTCCTCGCAGCCGGAAGCCAGGAGCCAGAGAAGGACGCCCGCGCTCGCGACGGTGGACGCCCCACCGCGCGTGAGGTCCGATCGCCACGTGGCGGGGTCGTCCGACCACGTGCGCATCAGTACCTCTCCAGGTGCCAGGTCAGCGTCATGCCCGACACTCCCGCCGCAGCATCCGCAACGCAGGTGGAGACCTGTGTGGTCCCCGCGAACCAGCTGGCGGTGGCGGGTGACGCGAAGAAGGAGCACACACTGTCATCGTCGAACGAGTCGTCCTCCCAGACATCGAATATCAAGAAGGCGTCGAGCGCGTCTGCCCGGAGGTCGACCACTCGATTGGCGCGCGTGTAGGTGATCGAGAGCGTGTCGTCTGGACCGTCGATGTATGTGGGCGTGCTCGACGCGCCGCCGACGCGTACCCCGATGTAGGGGTCTGGACCGCTCGTCGGATCCCAGGCGGCGCCCGAGTAATCCGTCGGATCGAACCGGACCGTGTCGAGCACCAAGGTCCAGCGCGAGGCGCCATCGACGGCGCACGAGCCGAAGTTGCACACGAAGTCGGGGCCGCAGTCGATGCAGAGGTCGCCGCCACCGCCGCACGCGTTCGAGGCATCGCCTCCCAGACACGTATCTCCCGAGCAGCAGCCGGCGCAGGTCGAAGGTCCGCAAGTCGTCCTGCAGGAACCGCAGTCACCGGGGCAGATCGAGCAATCCTCGCGCAGCGCGTCGCACACGCCGTCGCCACAGCCCGCGCAGCCTCCGCAATCGATCGGGCAATTCGAGCAGGCCTCACCTTGATCCGCTCGACAGATTCCGTCGCCGCAAGAGTCGCCCATGCAGTCGACAGCGCAGTTGACGCGGTCCTCCCCCTCTCCGATCTGGCAGAGGCCGTCGCCGCAGTAGGAGGGACTTGTCGGCGCGCACGCCGCGAGTGCGCAGGTCGCGAGCCACGACGCGAAGAAGCTTCGATGGATGGATTTCATCTGGAACACCCCGTTGCACCGCATCTCACACCGCCGTGTACGATGGTGTCAAGACACCGTCATGAATGAGGGTGTTGTTGGACCCGCGGGTCGTTCGAACGTGGCGCGGTGCCTCGGTCCCCCGATCTCGTTCGTTCCGTCGGGCGCCGGATCTCCGACCTCCGTCGGCTGCGGGGGCTCACACAGGAGGAGCTCGCCGCGCGGATGGGCACGGGGTCCAAGAACCTTCAGCGCATCGAGGCAGGGCAGAACCTCACGCTGCGGACTCTCGGCCTCCTTGCAGAGACGCTACAGGTCGACCCGCACGAGCTCCTGCAGCCGGTGGGCTCCGGGATCTCGGGAATGGTGGATGACCCGGTTGCCACGCTCCGAGCGATCGGCGTCCACGTGGAGCTCGGACGCGCACGCCCCGGCGCGCGCTTCATCCCGGTGTTGTCGCTGGCAGTGGCTGCGGGGTACCTGCGAGAGCCTGCGGCGGTCGGAGTCCTCGCGTGGTGCGAGCTGCCTGGGCGTCGCGCCAGGCCGCCCGTGGGCACCTTCGTCGCGCGGGTCGCTGGAGATTCGATGCAGCCGAGGATCCCCAGGGGATCATGGTGCGTATTCGGACCGGTCGCGGGCGGCTCGCTCGTCGATCGAATCCTCCTCGTCGAGCATCGTGGCGTCGTAGACCCCGACACGGGTGGGTCCTTCGCAGTCAAGAAGATCGCCGCGGTCGAATCGCTTCGGTCGGGGCGCCGTCTCGTCACGCTCGCTCCGCTCAACGGGCGGTACAAGCCTCACATCATCGAAGTGTCGGAAGCCGAGGAACTGCGCCCCGTCGCCGAGCTCGTCGCCGTGCTTTCGTCGGACTGATCCAAGACGGGACTTGGGCCGTCGCGGACGCCATCCGTCGTCCGAGTCACGTCCTCGGGCGCGACCTCCGCTCTCGAGCTGTCGTGAGCGCGGCGAGGGCCTCGGCGCTCTCCGCTGCATGGCTCCTCTGGGGCACGTGCCTCCCGTCTTCTACGTGAGCCCGGGCCCGGGGGCATGGCCGCGGCGAGCCTGAGAGAATCGGCGGACCGATCAGGCGGTCATCCCCGCACCAGGGCACGAGCGTGGGGAGCGCGAGCGCCGCAGCCGCTCTGCGTGGGCCTCGAAGGACGTGCCTTTCAAACACGTGTTCACCCGGACCAGGGCCGAGTCAGGATCAACGAGTCCGAGTGTGTCGATCCGCTCCAACGAGAAGACAGCCCGCCCTTCGGGAGACGCATCGGGGTCCGTCGATACGGGAATTTGCCCGAAGCCTGGAAGATCGACTGCGATCAACCGGCGTGTCTTCCAGAGAGCGCCACGCTGAACATCTGGATCTCGTGTCTGGCTCATGGGGGGCATGCTCCTCCAACTTTCGTGTCGGATCTCCCGTGAAGCATTGACGCCCTGTCCAAGCAAAGGCACTGTACCGGCCTATGAAGAACCAAGATATCGAAGCCCGTGTCGCTGCCTTCGTCGCCGATCTCGAGGGCCTCGTGCGCCAAGCGGCGCTCGAAGCCGTGAGAGCCGCCCTCGTGGGCGAACTGGCGCCGGCGCCGCAGGCGGCTCCTGCGGAGAAGCCCGCGCCCGCGGCCAGCAAGCCGGCGCCCAAGGCCGCTCCGGGCAAGCCCGCGAGGAAGGGCGCCAAGCGAGATCCGAAGGTGCTCGAGAAGCTCGTCGAGGCCGTCAAAGGCCACATCGCTCAGCATCCGGGTGAGGGCGTCGAGACGATCGCGAAGCACCTCGGCACGAGCTCCAAGGACATCACGCTCCCCATCACCAAGCTGCTCGCCTCCAAGGCGATCACGAAGAAGGGTGACAAGCGGGCGACCAAGTACTACCCGGCCGGCAAGAAGTGACGACGTGACCGCAGCGTCGAGACCCCGGTGAGCCCTCGCCGGGGTCGTCGTCGTTCGTGCGCCCAGCATGGGCCGATCGTGAAGAGCGCTGGCTCACCTCGTCTCGCAAGGTCGCGAGCGTCGCGCCACCCCGCGCGAAGGGCTTCCGCCCGACCAAGTCGAGGCCTTGGATGCCTGTCGTGGGTGGATGGGCTCGAGCCTCGGTCTGCACGTGCTCGTTCCGAGGTTCTCCATCCACAGCTGCGTGAGGGCCTCCCCCGCGTTGCCTACACAGGATCGGCGAGACGCCGATCCATGTGTAGCCCTTTTTCCCGGCAGGTCTGATGCAGACCCGCCCCCCGCCCGGCAGAGCTGGCTCGGGGCCCCCCACCCAACTCCGCTCCGCGAAACAGAATCGCCGCGACGCGGATGATCCACTCTCTCGGCGATTCTGTTTAGGGCCCGCGCAGCAAGAGCCTATCCGTTTCGCCGCCGGGGCATCCCCGCCAGAGCCGCCCGCTCTCCTCGACATACCCCCGTATTCCTCGTCGCTCGGTCAGCACTGGCGGGGCGCCGCGACGCCGATCCGAGCCGGTTGTTTCTGCACGGGGCCCTACCAGAGCAGCTCGATCGTGTCGGCGGGCCCGAGGATCGCGTTCGCGGCCTCGAGACCGCTCGTGACGGCGCCCTCGATGCAAGGGATGTCGACCCCTGTCTTGACCCAGTCGCCAGCGAAGCAGAGGTTGAGCAGACCCTGGGGCGCGGCGATGGGTCGGTGCGCGAGGGTGCCCGGCTTCATCAGCACGTAGCGCGCGTGACGGTCGATGTTGCCGCGAACGTATTGGTCGAGC
>JBKDQC010000815.1:0-10247 GCA_046342295.1 Deltaproteobacteria bacterium
GACTCATGCTCTGAGAGCACGTGGCACTCGGATGGATCGATGCGGGTGCCACGGGCTCGAATCGGCGGGAGGGAGGCTCTCGCCGATTCACTCGGCGAGAGGGAGGGTCTGCGGCCAGACCCTCCGGCAAGAAACGTCAGAGCATGAGTCCATCCGAGTGACTCATGCTCTGAGAGATCGAGGAAGAATCGTTCTTCCGACGAGCGGGGGCGTCAGCGCACCAGCTCGTGCACGAGCAGACTCGCCGCGATCGAGACGTTGAGCGACTGGATCGCGCCCGTGCCGCGGATCGCGAGCATGGCCTCGCACTGCTCCCTCACGCGCGGCGAGATCCCCTCCCGCTCGTGGCCGACGACGAGCACCGCGGGGCGCTGGATCGCGTAGCGTGCGACGTCCTGGGCCCCATCGTTCTCCGCGCCGTAGACGTGCACGCCGACGCTGCGGAGCTGGGCGAGGGTCTCGGCGAGGTCCGTCGTGCGCGAGAGTGAGAGGCGCTCGGCCCCGCCCTCCGCGACGCGAACCGCGTCCGGCGCGAGCGCGGGGTGTGGCGCAGGCGCGCCGAGGATCGCCACGTCGACCCCGAAGAACGCGGCGCTGCGGAGGATCGCCCCGACGTTGTAGGGGTTGCGCACACGGTCGAGCGCGATGCCGACGGGCGGACGCGCGTCGCGCCCTCGGTTCCGCGGGTCGAAGAGGGCGCGCAATTCCTTGCCGCTCGTCCATCTCCGCGGGTCCGTGCGCACCACGACCCCTTCGTGGTGGCTGCTCTGCGCGAGCCGCTCGAGCTCCCGGTCGGGCAGCTCGCGCGAGGCGCGGATCCGCATGAGCAGAGGCCTCGCTTCGTCGCGCGCCTCGGGCGCGACGAAGACTTCTCGAATCGAGCCAGGTCGCGTCTCGAGCAGCGCGAGGGCCGCGCGCCGCCCGTAGACAATCTCGCCGCTGTTGGCCTCGTGGGGCGCGCGCGCTTCGCGCGGTGCGGGCCGCGGCGGTCGCTCGCGCGGCTCCGCTCCTCTCGTATCGGCGCGCTCGTGGCCCCGGGCCCGCGGTCGAGGAGGCGGACGGTCTCGTTGTCCTCGCGTCACGCGGCGAGCCTACGAGAAACGTTCGGATGCGCTACTTGCGCCGGCTCTGGTAGAACGACGCGGTCGCAAGCAGAGACCCTTGCCGTTCGAGAGGAGCACCCATGAGAACCGAAAAGAATTCGATCGTTGCGCCGTGGCTCGTGGCCGCCGGCTTGATGAGCGCTGCGGCGCTCCTGGGCGCCTGCGGTCCGAGTGGTGGCGGCTCGGATGCGGCTGTCTCCCCGGACGCCGCCGCGGTGGATTGTTCGGGCGGAGACGCCGCCATGGGCCGCATGGCGATCACCATGCGTGGCTGCGCGAGCTGCCACAGCACCGATCTCGGCGGCGCAGTCTCGGGTACGCCCGGTCCAAACCTCACGCCGAGCGAGCTCGGCGGCTGGACCGATGCGCAGATCACGCGCGCCTTCCTCGATGGCGTCGATGACGAGAACGAGACGCTCTGTACTTCGATGCCCCGCTACCGTGCCCAGGGCATGACCAGCCAGGAGGCTTGCAACATCGTCGCCCACCTGCGGTCGCTCAGCCCCATCGACCGCGACGTCTCCGATACCTGCATGTGATCTGCCCATGCGTGATTGTCGCCCCTCGGTCCTGCCTCTCGTCCTCGTCGGTGCGACGGCTGGATGTGATCCGCAGTGGTCGCCCGATGGGTCCGCGTCCGACGCGGCACCCATCGACGTGGGCGCGGACGGCGGGCCCGCCGGCGATGCCGGGAACTGTCGCCGGGCCCTCCCGGACCGGCCACCGACCGAGGGACGCTGCTGGGCCCGCGAGGCCGACCCGCTCGCTCGGCACACGGCGGGCGAGGAAGACGGCGCGCACTTCATCGTCCCGGGGGGCGAGCGTTTGGTTCGCGTGGGCCGCAACCTCGAAGTGGGCGGCTTTCCCATGCGGCTCGTCGAGGTGCCCGGCACCGACCTCGTCGTCGTCACGGACGGTGGATTGCGCGACGAGACTCTCGCGGTCGTCGACCTCCAGTCGATGACGATCCTCGATCAAGAGATCTTCCGGCCCTCGACGGGCTCCCTCTTCTGGGGCCTCGTCGTGTCGGGCGACGGGGCGACGCGTCGGGTCTGGGCGTCGGGCGGGGGCGCCAACGAGATCCTCGCTTACGACCTCGACGTGGAGACGGGCGCGCTCCGTGAAGTGGCCGACGACGACATCGCGCTCACGGGCGTGGATGCCGGCTACGTGGCTGGCCTCGCGCTGACGGGCACGACCCTGGTGGCGGCCGTGTTGCGGGAGCAGGCGGTGGCTTGGTTCGACACCCGCACTGGGATCGAGCTCCGCCGTGTCTCCGTCGAGCGGAGCGACTTCCCCTATGACGTCGTGCTCAGCCCTGACGGCGCGCGGGCCTACGTCTCGCTGTGGGGCGGCTCCGCCGTGGCGTTCATCGACCTCGCGAGCGGGGCCATCGAAGCGCGCGTGTCCGTTGGCAAGAACCCCGAGGGGCTCGCTCTCTCAGCGGACGGCCGGCGCCTCGCGGTCGCCTGCGCGGACAGCGATTCCATCGTGCTGATCGACACGACCACACGCACGGTCCTCGGCACCCATCGCATCACGGCGGAGGATGGCGACCGCGGCGCGTCGCCAGCCTCCCTGCGCTTCTCGCCCGACGGCAGGCAGCTCCTCGTGGCGACTGCGCTCGACAACGCCATCGACGTGCTCGACGCGACTGACACGGCGCTTCCTCGCCTCGGGCGCATCCCGACCCTCTGGCATCCCACCGACGTTCTGCCCCGTGCCGATGGCTCGGTCGCGTTCCTCAATGGCCGCGATCTCGGCACTGGAGCCAACAGGAATCCCTCTTCGGACGACATCACCGAGCTCCTCGGCGGCTCGCTCAGCTTGCTCGACACCGCGCCGAGCGAGGCGGAGCTACGCGACTGGGAGATCGAGATCGAGGCCAACAACACCCGCATGAGCCGCTTTGTCGAGGTCGAATGTCCCGACGGCGCTCCCTACGACTTCCCCATTCCGCGCCCGGGGGAGGGGCCGTCGACGGCGATCCGGCACGTGGTGGTGATCGTCCGCGAGAACAAGACCTTCGACGCCTACATGGGGGCGCTCGGGGGGGTCGATGGAGACCCCTCGCTCACGCTCCTGCCGGTCGACGAGCTCGCCACGACGATCCCCAACACACACCAGCTCGCGCGGCAGTTCGGCCTCGCAGACAACCACTACTCTCATGCTGAACAGTCCGTCCAGGGGCATGTGTGGGCGACGCTCGGGCGGACCACGGACTTCGTCGAACGAAGCTGGCTCACCACTTGGGGCCGGGGTCATTGGAGCGTGCCTCCGCAAGCGACGACGGAGATCGGCTATCCGGAGGAAGGCAGCGGCTTCGACTACCTGCACGAGAACGGCATCGAGATCGCCAATTACGGCGAGATCGTGGGCACCCGGAACGCGCCGCTCCGGCGCGGATACCCAGGGCTCTTCTACAGCTACGAGTCCGAGGTCGCCAAGGCCGACTTCCTGCGGGACGCCATCCATGGCTGTCAGCTCGAGAGCTTCACCTTCGTTCTCATGCCCA
The DNA here is from genome assembly GCA_046342295.1 of Deltaproteobacteria bacterium. Taxonomy (GTDB): domain Bacteria; phylum Myxococcota_A; class Polyangia; order Polyangiales; family Sandaracinaceae; genus JAFLCL01. The sequence continues at coordinate 3,619 of JBKDQC010000815.1, forward strand.
ACGATCACACACAGGGTCTCACGCCCGGCGAGCCGACGCCTCGCTCGATGATCGCCGACAACGACGAAGGCGTCGGTCGCCTCGTCGACGCCATCAGCCACTCGAGCTTCTGGCCCGAGACGGTCGTCTTCGTCTTCTGGGATGACCCGCAGGACGGCGGAGACCACGTGGACAACCACCGCTCACCGCTCCTCGTCATCTCCCCCTGGGCCCGTCGGGGACACGTCAGCCACGTGCATACGAGCGAAGCTTCCGTGTGGCGCACGATCCAGCTCATCTTCGGGCTCGAGGGTGGCCACAGCCGCGAGTGGACGGACGCAGCGCCGCTCTACGACTTCTTCACGTCGAGCCCCGACTTCACACCCTACGACCACATACCCCGCACGTTCCCGGAAGAGCTGAATCCCGACATGCGAACACGCGATGCGATGATGTCGATGGCCTACGACTGGTCGCTTCCCGACGACCAGCCGGGCCTTTCTCGGATGCTCTGGCGTCACTTCCACGGCGGCCTCGATGCGCCGTGGCCGGAGCGCGACATCGACGAATCGGTCGACGAGGGCGAGGCACGCTGACGGTCCGAGGCGTCGCGCGCGCCGTCGTTCGATACACGGGGTCAGGCCAGCGCGCGCAGGGCCTCGCCCAGACGCGGCAGAGCGTCCTGGATGTCGCGCATGGAGACGGCCCCGACGCTCAGGCGGAACCACCCCGACTCGCCGGGGTATCCGAACGCCTGGAAAGGCACGATGCCGATCCCGGCGGCGTCGAGGATGTAGCGGCGCACCTCCTCGTTGCTCGAGAGTGTCTGTCCGGCGGGCGTCTTCTTCCCGAAGGGTGCCAGTTGCACCGTGAGGTAGATGGCACCTTCCGGAGACAGGGAATCCGCCGGCAGTCCTTGGGCCTTGAGCGCCTGGAAGCCTTCGTGGAGGGCATTCAACCGCCCGACGATCCCGCCCTTGAGACCCTCGACGTACGCGCGGCAGCCCGCCGAGTCGTCGAGGAGCTTCGCCGTCGCGATCTGCTCGGCGCGCGGGGCCCAAGCACCCACGTGACCGAGAATGGCGCTCATCCGGTCGATGACGTCCGCAGGACCCACCGCCCAGCCCACGCGCACGCCCGTCGCGGCGAAGGCTTTGGAGATGCCGTCCACGAAGATCGTGTAGCGCGCCATCTCGGGCACGAGCTGCGGCGGAGAGACATGCTCGGTGCCCGCGGCCGTGAGCATCCAGTAGATCTGGTCGTACATGAGATAGACGGGCTTGTCGCCCCGCGCGGCGCGCGCCTCGTTCTCGCGGACGATCGCCTCCGAGACGCCGAGCACCGTGTCGCGCGACATCGCCGTCCCCGTCGGGTTGAGCGGTGTGTTCAGGCAGACGAGACGCGCTCCGGGCAAGGCCTTCTCGATGACCTCGCGGGTCGGCAGAAAGCGCGTGTCGGGGCCGCACTGTACGGTGACGCTCTTGGCGCCCGTCATCGTGACGTAGTGGTTGTTGTTCCAGCTCGGGACCGGATACACGACCGTGTCCCCGTCATCGACGACCGCCCGGTAGATCCCGTAGATGACCGGGCGTGCGCCGGACGCGACGAGGATGGACTCGAGCGGATAGCCGAGGCCGAGCTCGCGCTGGTAGAAGCGCTGCACGGCGTCGCGGAGCTGCGGCATCCCGTTCGAGGGCGGGTAGTTGGTCTCGTGCGCCTCGTAGGCGGCCACGATGTGCGCGCGGAGCGCCTCGGGGATGGGGAACTGCTTGGGGTCGAAGTCGCCCACGGTGAGGTTGCAGACGGGCTGGCCCTTCGCCGCGAGCGCGCGGATCTCGGCTGCGATCTTCAGGATCTCGGAGCCGACGAGCTTGGCCGCCATGGCGGACACGCGCGGGCTCGACGGATCGACGGGGCGGGCGAACGACGCGAGATCGACGTGGGAGGCGCTCATGAAGCGCGAGAATGGCACGCACCTGCGCGCGGGCTAGGGGCGACGTGCGCGCCGCGTGGGGACCGCGGGCTCTCTGCGAGAGATCTCACACACGGCGCGGCCACGAGACGAGCAGCCCGGCCGCGAGCACGAGGGACCCGCCGGCGAGCGACCAGAGGGAGAAGCTCTCGCCGAATGCGAGGAATCCCACCGCGCAGGCGACCACCGGCTCGACGAACGCGAGGATCGCCGCGCGGGCGCTGCCGATGAGCGTGCTGCCGCGGAGAAACGCGAGCCCCGCGAGGGCGCCGGGCACGAGGCCCGCGAACGCGAGGTACGGTAGATCACGCGTCTCGATCGCGGAGAGCTCGCTCCCCGCCAGAGGGAGGAGCAAGAGGAAGGCGCCGAACGCGTGCACACCGAGCGTCGTGGCCGTGCCGAGCTCGAGCGTGAGCTTGCGGCCGAGGAAGACCTTTCCGGCGTACGCGACCGCGGAGACGAGGCCGAGGCCGGCGCCGAGGAGCACGTCTCCGCCGAGCGCGCCCTCGCGCCATGGCTCGAGGAGGAGCGCGACGCCGCCGAGCGCGAGCGCCGCGGCGAAGCCCGATCCCGGGACCTTCACTCCGTCGATGCGCGGCGCGAGCAGCGCCACGATCACCGGCGCGAGGTCGTGCGTGAGCACCGCGACCGCGACGGTCGTGACCGTCATCGCGTGGAAGAACGTCGCCGCGTTGAGGGCATCGAAGACCGTGAACGCCGCGAGCATGGCGAGCACGCGCCGCGTCCATCGGATCGGCGATGTGCGCCTCGCGTGCTCGCGCACCACGAGCGGCACCGAGCTCAGCGCGATGCACGCGAACACGAACGGCGCCGTCGTTCGACCGGAGAGCTCGGTCGGTCGGAACCAGAGGCTCCAGGTGCCCCACAGCGTGGCGGAGAAGAGCACGAGCACCGTGCCGGTCGAGCTCGATGGCCCCTGCGAGGTCGAGGGCGTCTGCGTCACGGCTGGCCCGTCGCGCGCTCGCGCTGGCTCGCCTCGGCCAGCGTCGCGTCGAGCTCGGCGAGGGCGCTCGTAGAGAGGTTTGCGAGGGGGGAGCCCTCGGCCTCGATCAGCGCACAGTCGAAGATGTCCGAGATGATCGGCAGCAGGGCCTCGATCGCCTCCGAGATCGGGATGACGCGCCCGAGCTCGAGCTCGAGCGAGGTGACACCTTTGTCGCGGATGCCACACGGCACGATCAGCTGGAAATGCGAGAGAAGCGTCGAGACGTTGAACGCGAACCCGTGCATCGTCACCCAGCGTGAGAGGCGCACGCCGACCGCCCCGATCTTTCGGTCGCCCAGGCCTCCGCCACGGAGCCAGGTGCCGTTGAGGCCGGCGATGCGCTCGGCCTCGAGGCCGTAGGCGGCGGCCACGCGGATCATCGTTTCTTCGAGGTCGCGCACGTAGCGGCGCACGTCCTGCCGATCAGGGGAAAGGTCGAGGATCGGATAACCGACGAGCTGCCCGGGGCCGTGGTAGGTCACGTCGCCTCCGCGGCCGGTCTCGTGCACTTCGATGGCCCGCGCCTCGAGGCTCGCCCTCGGAAACCTGAGGTTCTCCTCCTTCGCGCCACGCCCGAGCGTGATGACGGGCGTGTGCTCGAGGAGCAGGAGCGTGTCCGGCACGAGCTTGCGGGCGCGTGCCTCCTGGAGACGCTTCTGGAGCGCATGCGCGTCTCCGTACCCGACCGTACCGAGTCGATGGACGTGCACCGTGCGACGCATCGGACGCGGTCTACCACTGTGCGCGCGCCAGGGGCCACAGCCACAGCCCGATGCACGAAGCACCCCGGACGCGCAGGTCGAGCCTTGTCTCGGACGAGGCCGTGCGCACGCAGGAGGGCGATGGACCACGTTCGCCCCGCTGCCGTGGCTGGACTCTTCTACCCGAGCGATCCTGCCGCGCTCGCGCGCACGGTCGATCGCTTGCTCGAGGAGGCGCACGCGGCGCGGGGCCCCGTGGGCCAGCCGGTGAAGGGGATCGTCGCACCGCACGCCGGCTACGCCTACTCGGGATCCGTCGCGGCCGCGGCCTACGACCGCCTGCGCGAGGACGCCGCGCGGGTGCGCCGTGTCGTCCTCCTCGGCCCGGCACACCGCGCCCATGTGCGAGGCCTCGCGCTCCCGGGTGTCGCGGCCTTCGAGACGCCGATGGGCCCCATTCCCATCGACGAGAGCGCGGTCGCGGCCATCACGGGCCTGCCGCAGGTCGTCACGAGCGCGGCGGCGCACGCCCGCGAGCATTCGCTCGAGGTCCAGCTGCCGTTTCTCCAGCGGGTCTTCAAGCGCGCGGCATCCTCGGCCTCCCGCGCGTGGCCGCCCGAGCTCGCCGTGCTCCCCTTGGCCGTGGGCGAGGCGAGCGCCGACGAGGTGGCCGCAGTCCTCGAGCGCGTCTGGGGTGGCCCGGAGACCCGCATCGTCGTGTCCTCGGATCTGTCTCATTTCCTCGGCTACTGGGATGCACGCCGCGCGGATCGGGAGACGGCGCAGCACATCACCGACCTCGAGCCGGTCGATCCTTCGCGCGCCTGCGGCGCCCGTCCGCTCAACGGTCTGCTCGCGCTCGCGAGGCGTCGCGGAATGTCGATCGAGCTCCTCGCGCTCCGGAGCTCGGGCGATGCCGGGGGATCGCACGACGAGGTGGTCGGTTACGGCGCGTTCGCCGTGCGCGAGGGAGGTGCGGCATGAACGTCGATGTCGAGATCGAGCGGGAGGCCATCGCCCTCGTGCGTGGGGCGATCGCGCACCGCCTGGGAGGCCCCCGTCCGACCCAGCCCAAGAGCGTGTTCTTCGAGAACATCCGGCCCGCGTTCGTCACGTTGCACCGGGTCGGCGCGGAGCCCGAGGCAGATGCCGTGCCCGAGCTCCACGGTTGCATCGGGAGCTTCGCGCGCGCTCCGCTGGCCGTGACCCTCACGCGGAGCGCTGTGTCTGCCGCGTTCGAGGATCCACGCGCCATCCCGCTCGCCCCGCGCGACCTCGACGACCTCGACGTCGAAGTCTCCTTCCTCTCGGAGACGACGGCGATCCCGTTCGCGACGGAAGAGCAGGCACGTGCGGCCCTGCGCCCCGAGATCGACGGCGTCATCCTCCGCTACCGGCCGCGCGGCGGCGTCGAGCGTCACGGTCTCTTCTTGCCGCAGGTCTGGCAGAGGCTCCCCGAGCCGCGCGATTTCCTCGACGAGCTCAAGCGCAAGGCGGGCCTGCCCCGATCGTTCTGGGCACCGGAGATCACGCTCGAGCGCTTCGCGGTCGAGCGCATCCACGATCCGGCGCCGCGGCTCGCGTCGCGGTCGGCGAGGCCGCGATGAGCGAGGTCGTCACGCGCTACGTCTCCGCGCAGCCCGACGGGCGGCTCCGCTGCGACGCCTGTCCGAGGCACTGCACGCTCAAGGACGGCCAGAAGGGGCTGTGCTTCGTCCGCGAGCGCCGGGGGCACGACATCCTTCTCACCACCTACGGTCGGAGCTCCGGCTTCTGCATCGATCCCATCGAGAAGAAGCCTCTCGCCCATTTCCTTCCGGGCTCGAGCGTGCTCTCGTTCGGCACGGCGGGGTGCAACCTCACCTGCAAGTTCTGCCAGAACTGGGAGACCTCGAAATCGCGCGAGAACGACACGCTGAGCGATCCGGCCAGTCCCGTGGCGCTCGCGCTCGCCGCTGCGCAGAACGGCTGCTCGAGCGTTGCGTTCACCTACAACGACCCGACGATCTTCCTCGAGTACGCGATGGACGTCGCCGACGCGTGCCACGCGCGCGGCGTGCGAACGGTCGCGGTGACCGCGGGCTACATCGGGGAGGACGCGCGTCGCGACTTCTACGCGAAGCTCGATGCCGCCAACGTGGACCTCAAGGCCTTCACCGAGAGCTTCTACCGCGAGGTCTGCGGCGCCGAGCTCGAGCGTGTCAAAGAGACGCTCGTCTATCTGGTGAAGGAGACGAAGGTCTGGCTCGAGATCACGACGCTCCTCATCCCCGGGCACAACGACTCGGACGCCGAGCTCCACGCCTTGACTGCGTGGGTGCGCGAGAGCCTCGGCGTGAAGGTGCCCATCCACTTCACGGCCTTCCACCCGGACTTCCGGATGCGCGACGTCCCGGCCACGCCGCCGGAGACGCTGCGCCGCGCGCGGCGGATCGCGAAGGAAGAGGGCCTCGCGCACGTGTACGTGGGGAACGTGCACGACTCCGACGGGGACACCACGCGTTGCGAGGGCTGCGACGAGCCGGTGATCGTGCGTGATTGGTACGAGATCCTGGAGTACCGCCTGGACGCGCGGGGTCGCTGCACGGCCTGCGGTGCCCAGATGTCGGGTGTCTTCGACGGTCCCGCCGGCAACTGGGGCCGCAAACGCCGGCGGCTCACGATCCGTTGAGTCGGCGCGACCCCTGCGCGCCCACCGAGCCTCCCTGCCTGTCGCCGCGTCGAGCCCGCGCGACCTGCAGTGGGTCCGGCGCGCGCTCTCAGAGCATGAGTCACTTGGATTGACTCATGCTCTGACATTTCTTCCCGGAGGGTCTGGCCGCAGCCCCTCCCTCTCGCCGAGTGAATCGGGTGCAGCTGGGGCCAGATCCAGCGCCTGAGGCATGAGGCCCTCGAAATAGTGCGGATCTTCGGGGATCTTGGGGTTGCGACACCAACCAACCTCCAGCCGGAGATCCGCGATGCCGAGGAT
>JBKDQC010000816.1:0-3362 GCA_046342295.1 Deltaproteobacteria bacterium
CTGGGGTTCATGTTCTTCCTTCGGGGACGACGACTCACGATGGGTCTCTTCCTACCCGAATCCTCGACCATTTCGTACGCCCTCGGCTGTCAACCAAGAGCGCGGGAACACCATAATGCGAGCCCGTGGCACCCGTATCGATCCATCCGAGTGCCACGTGCTCTCAGGTCACCGAAGCGTGCGACCGAAGCGTCGGCCGCACATGAAGCAGACTGGGTCTGCGTAGGCGCGCTCGAGGATCGTCCACGGGGTCCTGCCGACAGGTGCGGTGCCTCCGTGGTAGAGATGCACTTCGTCGTGGCCGTCGAGTTCCACAGCGTCGAATGGTGTGGGGGACCCGACGGCGATGTCGGCAAAGCCATCTCCGTCGATGTCGCCCGGCCCTGCGACCGCAGAGCCGAAATAGGAGTTGAGGTAGCCGCCGGTTTCGTCGACGCTCGTCGCTTCGAGGCCTGTGGCGGCGGTTGGCTCGATACCGCTCGCGCTCCCTCGGTACACGAATACGGTGTCGGGCCTGGCATCAGTTTCATCGCCCACGAGAATGTCTGCAAAGCCGTCCCCGTTGGTGTCTCGACCGCTCGCCAGGGAGGACAAATAACTGAAGCGGTGAGTCAGGGTTCGTGCGGGGCTCGGCTCGATGCCCGCCGCGGACCCGTGATACAGGGAGACTGCAGATGAACTCCTGTCGCCCTCGCTTCTGCCGGCAAAGATGATGTCGGTGAATCCGTCGCCGTTGACGTCCCCAGCCTCGGAAAGCACCGGTCGCCAGTAGGTTCCGACCATCAAGGGGAAGGTGATGGACGTCGAAGCCGTTCGGACGCCCGTGGCGCTCCCGGGATAGACGCTCAGAAGCCAATAGGGTACCCTTCCCAACCTGCCAGAGACGGCGGCCAGGTCCGAAAATCCGTCTCCATTGACGTCGCCCGCGCCGGTCACCCATTCCGTGTCGTGCTCGGGCAACGTCTCGAGCACGCTTGCAGGCTCAGTGCCGAGCCCCGTCGGGCCGCCGTGGTACACATAGGAAGGCTGTCCGGGCTCAGATCCATATTGCTTCGGATGGGCGGCGAAGGCGATGTCCGCGTAGCCGTCGAGATTGACGTCCCCCGCAGTCTCCACGTCACCTGGAAAATAGCGCACGGAGGCAGGCGGCGGGAGCAGGAGGCTCGCCGTCGCAGAGATGCCCGAGGGGCTACCGTGATGGATCGCCAGCGACCCGGATGATGTTGTTACGGTATCCGCGACGAAGAGATCGCCGAAGCCGTCGCCGTTGACATCGCCCGCAGCCCCGGCGGACCTCCCGATGCCTGGACTATGCACTCTGAACTCTTCTGAGGCGACGAGGGTGATGGCCGCGGTGGTGGAGAGGCCCGTCGGGCTGCCGTGGAAGACGCTCGCCGTGGAGTTTCCCCCGACGACGATGTCGTCGAAGCCGTCACCGTTGACGTCGAGGTGGGGGTGGTAGCTGGTGTCGATTCCGCCCGAGTTGTCTCGCGCGGGCGTGTGGAAGCGCCAGGTGGGCCCGCTGTGGTCGGGCGTGTCCTCGGCCGCGCCCATGCGCGCCCAGCCTCGCCAGAACACCACGCTCGAGGCCGGCAGCGCGGCGCTGGGGCGGCCGCTCGTGCCGGTCGTGCGCAGCGTCTCGAGCACCCGCGTGCACGCGCGGTCCTCACAGAGCTGGAGGACCGCGCCGTCGGCGCCGGCCGGCAGCTCGTAGCGAAGCGTCGGACGCAAGAGCGACGTGTCGCCCAACGACAGCGGCGCGATGGGGCGGATGCCGCCGGAGGCCACGCACCCCGCGCCCACCCGGTGCAAGCCCTCGGGGCAGGGCTCGAAGACGCACCCCTCGTCGGCCTCGCCGTCGCAGTCGTCGTCGACGCCGTTGCCGCACTCCTCGGGCCGCGGAGGCACCGCGCACAGACAGAGCGCGGGGTCGTCGGAATCGCCATCACAATCGTCGTCGACGCCGTTGCCGCAGACCTCGGCCATCGGGCCGACCGCGCCCTCGCACGCGGTCCACGACCCGCCGCGGCACGCCTGGGTCCCCGCGCTGCAAGGCGCGACCAGGAACTCCTCGGCGCAGTCGCGCGTGGCGCCCTCGGCGCAGGGGCAGCCCTCGTCAATGGCGCCGTCGCAGTCCTCGTCGCCGCCGCCCTCGCACGACTCGGCGCCGGGGCCCGCGCTCATCGTGCACGCGAGCCAGCGCCCGAACTCGTCCGAGCCCGAGGCGCTGCACTGCTGCACCCCATCGCCGCAGGCGCCGACCCCGCGCTCGGCGCGGGCGCCGTCCCAGCAGGGCTGGCTCTCACCCGTCGCGCACGGGCAGTCCTCGTCGATGGCGCCGTCGCCGTCGTCGTCGAAGCCGTTGCCGCACTCGTCATACGTGCCCGGCGCGGGGCGCGGGGCGTCCGAGCGTCCAGCGTCGCGGACGGCACTGCCGAGCTCCGAGCAGCCCGAGAGAGCGAGCCCCCAAGGCGCGGGGCCCCAAAGCGCGAGCCCCAGGGCCAGGACCCGACCAGGCCGTCCGGTGAAACCACGAAGAATCGGAATGCAGAGGGTCTTTCGCATACCCTCCAGTCACCGCACGGCGAATTTCGGCTCACGCTTTTCTCTCGCTCGTGTTCGGCGGCAGAGCCGCTCTGGACCGGATGTGGCATGGGTGTTCCGTCGGACACCGTCAACCGACCGCAGTAGCCCTCACCCCACCCCCCTGTCGTAGTCAAGTTCGTTCCACCGCAAGCGGGCGGGGGAGCCGGATGCGCGCACCGGCGGATCTGGGCTGAGCTGCACCCAGGTCATTCTCCAGGTGCGGTGTGAACAGCGACAACTTAGAGCTGCCGGTCAGCGACAACTAGATTTGCCGCTCGATCCGCCGTGCGGACGGCCCGTTGGAAGGGGCTGGGCAAGGATGCCTGGCCGACGAACGATCGCGCGCTCGAGAGGGCGCGCATGGTCACCGACGAGCAGGTCCGCTTGCTGAGGAAGAAGCGGATGGAAGGCATGACACACGAGGCTGCAGGCGCGGCCGCAGGAATGAGCGAGCGAACGGCGCGGACGTGGCAGCAAGGCCCGTTGCCGTCGCAGACGAAGACGCCGCGGGCGTACCGTGACCGATCAGCCACGCCGGGATGACGACGCGCTCGGGCCGGACCAGCGGCGGCGGGTCGCGGTCGTCAGCCGCGCGCGGCCTTGAAGGCGGCGGGCGTGATCTGTTCGAGTTCGAGCCCGAACTGCTCGCGATGAGTGCCGAGACGATCGAAGGCCCACGCGAGGTAGGCCTGCACCGGTACGCCGAGCGCGCGACACGTCGCGACGATCCCGAGCAGCACGTACGCACGATGCGCCCCTTCGGTGCTGCCCGCGAA
>JBKDQC010000817.1:0-4258 GCA_046342295.1 Deltaproteobacteria bacterium
GCCCACTTCATGGGCTCGGTGGCCGAAGTCTACGCGCCGAGGAAGAGGACCTGAGACGGGCGCCTTCGGAAGGCCCCAGCCCCGATTCGCTCGCGGCTGTTCGCGTCAGTCGAGGGCGATGTCCGCGAGGACGATCGCGCCGTCTCTCACGAGCGCGACCGTGGCCGCTCCACGCGGGTCGATGCGCGAGATGGAGGGGTGGGTCTCGAGCCGGCTCGTCGCGAGCAGCCGATGCACCACGAGCGGCTCGCCGAGCTCCACGAGGTAGGTGTCCGCGGTGAGAAGCGCGTGGCCGTCGTCCGTCGTGCGATCGAAGACGAGGGCACGACCCTCCGGGTCGAAGTGGGCGAGGCCTCCCGCGCCGAGCTCGATGCGCGCGCCATCGGACAGGCGATGAAGAGCGATCCCTCCTGTCAGGCCGGTGACCGCCACGAATCGCGCGTCCGGTGACAGCTCGGCGCGGACGAACCGATCGCCGCCATCCTCGAGCGTGCGGGCGGCCGCCCCGATCCGCACGAGCACGCGTGTCTCGTCCTCGATCCAGGCGAGCCCGACCTCTCCAGAGCGCGCCCGGGCGCCGAGGCGCACCGTGGTCGGCTGGCCATCGAGCGTGAAGGCATCGCCGGGGATGGCGCTCGAGCTCTGCTCCGGGGTGCGCGTCGCGACGCTTCGCTCTCCGAAGAAACGAGGTTCGTGGCCGCAATGCCGGCTTGCGCAGAGCAAGACGAGGGACTCCGTGCCCCGATCCCAGGCATAGAGCGCGGAGGCGTCGGAGGGAGCCACCACGATCGTGCGGGCGTCCGGGCTCACGAACGGAGCGCCCAAGCGCGCACCGTCCGGGCCGGCGAGGAGCAGCTCGCGCTCCCCCGTCACACGGACGGGCGCGCCCTCGAGGGTCGTCACGCGCGGTTGCGGGGCCGGCTCCTCGCGCGTCAGGGCCAGCTGGCCCGGAGCGTTCGCTTCCGTGGCGCAGCCGGAGCCCCCGAGCGCGAGGCCTGACGTCGAGAGCGCCCATCCTGCGAGCGCCCATCCGGTGAGCGTCAGCCCGGTGGCGCGCGCTGGCCTCGAGGCGGCCGCCTCGGCCACGCGTCGGCGGCGCGCGCGAGAGAGACACCCCGAGACCACGAGGACGAGCATCGCAAGCGAGCCACCGTCCGGGCCGAGACGAGCGGCCGCGCTGCACGCACAACCGCTGGGCTGCGCGCCAGGGCCTGCGTCGGCGGCCCCGACGATCGCGCCGTCTCGAGGGATCCGTCCGGCATCGGAGTCCGGACGGCCGGCATCGGCGGTCGAGGACGCGTCGGGTGCCTCTACCGCAGCGTCGGGCGTCGTCGTCTCGACCGGAAAGAGGCCGATCGAGCACCACGTCGTGCCCCCTGAGGTCACCTCGCAGGAGCGCGTCGCCGTCACATGCCCGTCGAGGCTCGCTTCGACGGTGTACGTGCCGGCCGGGAGCATGAAGGACCACGCGGCGTCGGTGCCGCCGGCCACCGCGGTCGCGGCGGTCTCGACGATGCGGACGCGCGCACCGGGCAACCGGACGCTCAGGTCCATCGTGCCGACGCCTTGGTCCTCGAACACGACGCCGCGGAGCGTGCCAGCCGTCCCCGGCTCGACACCCAGCCACGCGAGGATCGCGCGTGCCTGCGCCTCGGCCATCTCCTGCCGCCGCTCGGCGCTCGCGAGCAGGGTCGCGTCGAGCGCGCAGTTGTTGGTGAACGCGAGCTCGGTCAGCGCCGCAGGCATCGTCGTGTCGCGGACGACCACGAAGTCCGCGCGCCGGACGCCGCGATCTCGGAGTCCCCACGCCATCACCATCTCGTCCTGGAGCTGCGTCGCGAGCGACAGCGAACGCGCCCCCGCGGCGTTTGCGATCCAGGTCTCGGTGCCTGTCGCGGGGGTGCCCGCGTTCGCGTTCGAGTGAACCGAGACGAAGCCGTCGGCGCCCATCGCGTTCGCGAATTCGGCGCGTGCCGAGAGACCGACGTCCTCGTCGGCATCGCGTGTCAACCCGATGGAGAGGCCCGCGGCCTCGAGCACCGTGCGCAGCCGCAGCGTCACGTCGAGCACCGCCGCGGACTCCTCGATCGAGCAACCCACTGCCCCCGGGTCGCTGCCTCCATGGCCTGCGTCGAGGACGATGAGCGGCTGGGCGCTCGCCGCGCGCGGGTGGAGCGCGAGCAGGGCCGTGCATGCGAGGACCGCGAGCGAGAGCCGACCAGATTGGGGCGAGCGCATGGTGCGGCGGAGGCTAGCTCGGCCCTTCGGAGGGCGGTAGGTTCTCCGCTCGCGTACGTCCCGCTCACGTGCGCCCGCGGCGCGCTCGGGGCCCGCGGAGAGACAACCTGATCGGCTCGGCGTCGCGTCGCCCCGCCAGTGCGGACCGAGCGACGAGGAATCCTTGGAGCATTTCGCGGAGAGCGGGCGGCTCTTCAGGGGATGCCCCGGCGGCGAAACGGATGGATTGTCCGCGCGCGGGCCTTCAGCTCCGGGCGCCGAGACCCGCGGGAGCGAAGGGCTCGACCACGAGCCGTGGAGGGTGCGCGCGCGAGGGGCCGCCCAGTCGGAGGGAGCGGCCTTCGCGGAAGTCGACCGCGGGACGCGCCCGGGGCATGTCTTGCAAGGTCTTCCTCGCCAACGGCGCGCCGGGAGCCGAGAGCGGCTCGGGCGCTGACGACGTCGGGTCCGGACCGTCGCTGTCCTCGTCCTCCGGCGCGCGCTCCGTCGCGCCACCGTCGGCGCTCGCCCGGGAGACGGGCTCGCCATCGATCCACGAGGTGAGGTCGTCGACGATCGTGGCGGCCGCGTCCGGCCGGCCGCGCTCGCGCATCGCGCTCGCCATCGCGCGGCGTCGGTCTGCGTCGTCGAGCAGCGCCCGGGCCTCGGTCGCGAGGTGCTCGACGTCGAGCTCCCGCTCGCGCAGACAGACGGCCGCCCCGGCACGAGCGAAGCTCTCGGCGTTCTTGGTCTGGTGATCGTCCGCGGCGAATGGGAAGGGGACGAGCACGGCTGGCCGCCCGACGGCGGCGAGCTCCGCCAGGGTCGAGGCGCCTGCGCGGCAGATCACGAATGACGCGTTCGCGTACGCCCGCGCCACGTCGTCGATGAAGGGGACGACCTCGGCCTGGATGCCCAGCGCGGCGTAGCGCGCCGCGACGGAATCGCGCATCGAGGCGCCGGTCTGGTGAACGACCTCGATGCCCCGAGCCGTCACGCCCACGCGCGCGAGCGCGTCGGGCACGACCTCGTTGAGCCGCTTGGCACCCTGGCTTCCCCCGATCACGAGGATGCGTCGCGCGCGCGCGTCCGACCCGCGTGGATCCAGCCTCGCACGCCGCGAGGCCTCGACGAAGGAGCGCCGCACCGGGTTGCCCACGACCCGCGCCGCCTCGCCGAAGAGCGGCGCGGTCTCGTCGAAAGAGAGGTAGGCCCGCCCCACGACCTTCGCGAGCACGCGGTTCGTGAGACCGACGCGTGCGTTCTGCTCGAGGAGGGCCGTCTTGATGCCCATCGTGGCGGCCGCCACCAGCATCGGACCGGATGCGTAGCCCCCGACACCGAGGACCAGATCCGGCCGATGCTGGCGGAGGATCGACACCGCTCGCCCCCAGGCCGGAGGCAGCTTGGCGAGGCTTCCGAGGAGTTGCGCGAACGTTCGGCCCTTGAGGGGCGTCACGTCGAGCGTCTCGAGCTTCTCGCCCATCCCCGGGATCACGCGCGACTCGATGCCGCGCTCGGTGCCCACGAAGAGCACCTCGAGATCGGGCCCACGCCCGCGGGGATTGCGACGACGAAGCTCTTCGACGACTGCGATGCCAGGGAAGAGATGGCCTCCCGTGCCACCTCCCGCGACGATCACGCGCTGGATCATGAACCACGCTCCTCGGTGACCGACCTACGCGCTCGCCCGCGCGACGGTCGGCACCTCGCTCGCTGCCTTCGTACCTGCCTTCGTGACGTCGGCTCCCTCGACGGCCCTTTCTCGGGAGACCGACAGCACGATGCCCATCGCGCCTGCGCAGACCAGGAGCGACGAGCCGCCATAAGAGATGAAAGGAAGAACCAGCCCCTTGGTGGGGAGAAGGCCCATCGCGACCGCGAGGTTCGCGAAGGCCGAAGCACCGATGAAGGTCGTGAGACCGACCGCGAGGAGCGAGGCGTGCTCGTCCTCGGCGCGGAACGCTGCGCGGTAGCCACGAAGGATGAGCAGGCAGAAGGCGAGCACGAGCACCGCGATCCCGACGAAGCCGAGCTCCTC
>JBKDQC010000818.1:0-13462 GCA_046342295.1 Deltaproteobacteria bacterium
CCCGCGCCGCATTCGGCCTCGCCATCGATCTCGATTTCGACACCGCCCTCGGCCCGCGCGGAGCGGGGACTCCGCGGGCGCGAGCGCTGCGCACCGCGTCCCCGCGTCGCGGTCCACGGGGCCGTAGATGGCGCGCTTCCATGCCGAGACCGTCGGGCGACCCCGACGGTCTCGTCGCGTCTCAGGCGCTCGCCTCGAACGCCGTCGCGGCGCGTGCGGCGGCCGGGCTCGGCGCGGTGGTCGGCCTGGTCGCGGTGGTCACTGCGGACGCAGTCTCCGCACGCGCTCGCCAGCGCTCCTTCACGAGCTCACCGAGAAGACGGGCATCGACACGAAGGCGCTCCCGTGCGCCCTCGTCGCGCAGGGTTGCGGCGAGCGCGCCGAGCGCCTTCGCGACGCCACGGCTCTGCTTGCCGACGGCTGCGAGGCGGCGGGAGGCGCGGACCCGCAGACGTTCCGCCTGCGAGGCCTTCACGAGCGGCGCGATCTCGTGGAGCAACAGCGCGGCGCGTCCCGTCACGCCCTCGGTCTTGCGGGGTTGGCGCAGCGGGCTCGCGTAGCGCGGGTTCGCCGCGAGGAACGCGCGCGCCTCGGCCTCCGTGAGGCCGAGCGACGCGTACGTCTGCGCGAGCTCCTCCTCCGCGGCGCGCTTGGCGGAGAAGAGCGTCATCAGCACGCGCGAGTAGAAGTTCGTCGCGCCGTCCCCGCTCGTCTCGACCGCCACGAACGGGACGTTGTCGAATTTCGCGGTGACGGCGGACTGCACGCCGTCCGACACGCCGCTCGAGGGCATGCAGCCGAAAGGCTTCACGCTCACGACCATGTGCGACTTCTTGTCGACGGCGTTCATCACGAGCTTACCGACCTCGAGGTGGCCCTCGCCGCCCCGCAGATCGTGCGCGTAGAGGTCCTTGGCCAGCTCGGCCACGCGCCACATGTCCGGCAGCTCGTAGCCGTGAAGGCCCGTGAGCTTGGCGAAGCTCTGGAAGATCGAGCGGAGCGCGAGGTTCGCGAGCTTCATGTTCAGGAGACGCTTGCCTGCGCCGAGCTCGTCCAGATCGCCCAGGCCCCAGAGCGCGCGGTCCGCGCCGCGCACCGCGAGGCGCTCTTCGGTGTCCCGCGCGACCTCCCAGATGTTGTAGAGGATGGTCGCGAGCACCGGCTGCACGATGCACTCGCCGCCCTCGCTCTCGAGGAAGCTCTTGAGGTTGTAGTTGCCGTCGCCCTCGGTGTGGAGCGCCCAGAATTCGCCGATCACCGAGACCTTGGCGCGGCAGCGGAGCGGGTCGATCTCGACCTTTTCGAAGATCGCCGCGGCCCTTCGGAGGGCCCTCACGTAGGACGTCCACGGCGCTCCGCCGTGATCCTTGAGCGCCGCGTGGATGACGCGCTTGGCCTCGTCCATCGCGCGGTCGGTCGCCCCCTTCTCCACCTCGTAGGGTCGCAGGCGCCAGCCGATCGCGTTGAGGACGTCCCCGGCGATCAACGAGCGCGCGACCGCGAGGAAGAAGTCGAGGTCGAACACCAGGCCGATGTCGTCGCCCGTCACCTGCGAGAGGCCGCCCTGCTGCTGGAAGAGCATCACGCGGAAGCCGTCGAAGCCCGCGTCGCGCAGGGCCTTGCGGTACTCGGTGACGTACATGCCGAAGCGGCATGGTCCGCACGCGCCCGCGGTGAGGAAGACGTAGTCGCTGATGACCTTCTCGGCGGGGATGCCTTCGACGTCGCGCAGGCGGATGAGCTCCTGCACGAGGTTTCCGACCGTGAAGTGCGTGGGGTTGCACTGACCGCGGTTGCCGAACTCCTTGCCCACCTGGAGCGCGCTCTGATTCGCCGTTCCGATCCAGCGCATCTTGTAGCCGAGGCCCGCGAGGGCCCCTTCCACGAAGTAGTCCTGCGCGGGCGTGAGGCCCGTGTTCATGATCTCGATCGAGTCGCGCTCACGCTTCTTCACGACCGGTGTCGTCATGCGATCGACCCAGTGGTTCTTGCCGCGCGGGTCGGTCGAGAAGAGCTGCGCCTGCTCGGCCTCGAGCGCCGCGAGCTCGCGCTCGATCTCGTCGAGCCGCTGCGCGTCGTGGAGGCCCGGGTCGCCGCCGAGCACCGGGAGTCGGATTGCCGTCGCCATGTTCGTCTCGCTCACTCGGCCGCGTCGGGCGCGGCCGTCGGGGTGGGGGTCTTCTTGCGCAACTGGACGAGGCCGTTCGAGGCCTCGGACTTGTTCGGGAGCGCGTCTTCGACGCGGCGGCTGACGCGGTAGCTCGCGACCTTCGCCGAGAGCTCCGCGATCATGCCCTCGAGCTTGGGGTCCGAGAGGCGCATCGTCTCGAGCTGCTCTTTCTTCTTGCGCAGCAGATCGAGGCGCTTCTGCTCGAGGTCGTGGGCGACCTTCCTCTTCTCGGCGCCCAGATCCTCGAGGGCTTCCCGGCGGCGGCTCAGCGTGTGGTGGTAGGTCTTGACGCGGATCTTGATCGAGCCGCCGGGCTTGTTCGCGTCGAGATCGTGGAGGGCCGCGTGGGGCACGCCCGAGCTCTGCACGATCGCGTCGACGATGCCGTACGTCGGGGCGTCGTGGCCGCACTTGAAGCTCGAGAGATCGAGGATCGCCACGTTCGGGTGGCGCGCCGCGACCTTGGCCGCCCAGACGCGCTCGGCCGAATTGGTCGAGTAGTTCTCCGGCCACACGTCGTTGATGTCGAGCGGCGAGAGGTTCCGGCCGTTCGTGTCGTGGGCGCCGTCCTTGAAGAAGCGGCGCAAGTACGCGAGGTCCTTGGGCAGCGAGCGGACCGAGAGGATCGGGTAGCCCAGGGCCTGGAACTCCTCCGGGATGCCGTGGTTCAGGCCTGGGTCCGAGTGGTAGGGGCGCCCGAGCACGAGGAGCGCGATGCGGTCCTCCCGCTCGACCTGGTCGAGGATCGCGCGGCCGCGCGTCTCGAGATCGTCCGCGAACGCACGCAGGGCCTTCATCGCCTCCGCGTGCGCGTGGTCGCATTCGTCGCGCGTGACGCCGAGGCGCGGTCCCCACGTGGTCCACATGCGCTCGCGCGTGAGCAGCGGCTCGGTGAACGTCAGCGCGGGATCGAGGTACTCGATGCCGCGCTGCGCGAAGAAGTCAACCTCCTTCGTGAACGCGCTCTTCATCACCTCGGGCGTGCCCGCGACGATCGGACAGCTCGCGTGATCGACCAGGTTCTCGAGGTCGCTCTTCACGTGCGTGAGGATCGGAAAGAAGATGTAGCTGAGCGGGCGGCCCTTCTCCGGCTCGTGCTTCACGAACAAGAGGTCGTGCACGTGCGCTTGCACGACCTTGCTCGGGAAGCAGGGGTCGATCGAGCCGTACTTGCCGCCCGTGACCCAGAGCTCCTCGCTCGTCTCCTCGCTGAAGACGACGTTCTTCGGAGGGATGCCCAGCGCCTCGAAGTACGCGCGGAAGTAGGGCGCCGTCGAGTACATGTTGAGCACGCGCGGCATGCCGATGCGCGTCTTCTTGAGCTTGGCCCGCACCTCGGCGCTCGAGCGCTCGAAGCCGCGGCGCACTTCCTTGCGGCGAAGCCCGAGGAAGCCACGCTCGAGGACGATGTCGTCGGTCGGCGTGCCCGCCTCGGGCAGCGGCGTCACCGGCGTCACGTGCGCGAACGCGCGCCACGCCTCGTACGCGAGCATGTTCGGGTGCGCCTTGCCGAGCTCCTTGCGGTGCTCGACGACCTTCTTCATCTCCTCGACGCTCTCGACCGTGCCCTTCTCGCAGGAGAAGCCCGCGATGTAGCGCGCGATCTCCCCGTCGGGCCGCTTGGTGTCGACGAAGGTGCGCTTGCACTCGTTCGGGCAGAAGTGACAGGTCGTCGACTCGTCGGTCTTCGTCGTGACCTCGAGGCCGATCGCCGCGTCGAGACCGACGAAGCTCGAGCGGCCGCGGCGCTTGACGACACGGAGCGCCTCGAAGGCTGCGCCGATCGCGCCTGCCTCTCCGCAGTGCGGGTGCACGAGGACCTCGGCGTCCGGCACACGCTCCTTGATGTAGTCGACCTGCGCCTTGACCGCGGCGAGGTTGTACTGCGTGCCTCCCTGGAGCACGTACTTCTTCCCGAGCGCCGCGAGGCGCGGGATCTGCGCGACGTACTGCCAGACGTTCTTCGGCAGCACCTGCGCCAGGCCCGCGAGCAGCTCCTCGCGCGAGAAGCCCTCCTTCTGGAAGTTCACGCGGTCGGTGTCGAGGAAGACCGCGCAGCCGTAGCTGAACTTCGGGGCGAGCTCGGCGGCGAAGGCCGTCTCGGCGTAGGCCGTGACCGGCAGGCCGAACTGATCGGCCATCGCCTGGAGCAGCATGCCGTTGCCCGCGGAGCAGGAATTCGAGAGCCGGAAGCCCGCGATGTCGCCTTGCTTGAGGAAGAGGACCTTGATGTCCTGCCCGCCGATGTCGCAGACGACGTCGATGTCGCCGAAGTAGGCCATCGCGCTCGCCGCGTGCGCGACCGTCTCGACGACGTTCGCGTCCGCGAGCACTGTCTGCTCGAGCACGTCGGCGGCGTAGCCCGTGGCGCCGAAGCCGAGCACCTCGAGCTCGGCGCCCTGGTCGCGCACGTGCTCGCGGAGCTTCACGAGCAGCTCCTTGGTGTCGTCGATGGGGTTGCCTTTGCTGAGCTGGTAGGCCTTGGCGATCACCGCGCCGGCTTCGTCGACGAGCACGGCCTTGCTCGAGGTCGAGCCTCCGTCTACGCCGATGACCGCGCGCACGGTGGTGCCCGCCGCGAGCGGGGGCGGCTGGAATTTCGGGATGCGGTAGGCATCGACGAAGACGCGCGTCTCGTCGGCGTTCGCGACGAGCGGCGGCCCCGCTTGCTCACCGAGGCGCTCCTTGCGGCCCTCGGTCACGTAGCGCACGAGCTGCTCGAGGCCTGCGTAGCGCACCTCGCTCGGCTCGCT
The DNA here is from genome assembly GCA_046342295.1 of Deltaproteobacteria bacterium. Lineage (GTDB taxonomy): Bacteria > Myxococcota_A > Polyangia > Polyangiales > Sandaracinaceae > JAFLCL01. The sequence continues at coordinate 4,924 of JBKDQC010000818.1, forward strand.
CAGCCCGTACACGACGGCGCCGAAGGCGGCGTAGTACTGCGAGCCGTCGGGCGTGAAGATGAGCTCGGAGATCGGCGCTTCCTCGTGGTAGCGGAAGCCCCGATCGCGCCACGTCTCGGGAATGCGCAGCTCCCAGCACTCGCGCAGGAACGAGAGGTACGTGTTCGGGCCGCCGAGCAGCATGACCTTGGGCTTGAGCGTCGAGCCGCGCGTGAGAACCGAGAGGTTCTGGAGCACGATCGCGTCCGCGAGCGAGCAGAGGATCTCGGGCGCCGGCACCGCGCTCTTGACGAGGTTCACGATGTCGGTCTCGGCGAAGACGCCGCATTTGGCCGCGACATGGTGGATCTTCGTCGGGTCGAAGCGGATGTCGCGCACGAGCTCGGGGGCGAGGCCCACCTTGATCATGCACTTGTCGATCGTGGCGCCGGTGCCGGAGGCGCACTTGTCGTTCATCGACGGGTTGGCGTTCTTGCGGACCTTGCCGTCGGGCCCGACGGAGTCCTGGAACATGATGATCTTGGCGTCCTGGCCGCCGAGCTCGATCACGGAGCCGACGTCGGGGTGCAGCTCCTTCGTCGCGAGGACGACCGCGTTGACCTCCTGCACGAAGCGACCGCCGATCACGGGACAGAGAGGGCTCGCGCCCGAGCCCGTCGCGAAGAGCTGCCACGCGCTCCTCGGCGACTCGGGGAAGATCTGCTCGAGTTCGCGCAGCATCGCGAGCACCTTCTCGGGCTGCCGCGTGTGATGCCGCTGGTAGTCGCGGTGGAGGACCTCGCGTGTCCGCGGATCCATGGCGACGACCTTCACCGTGGTCGAGCCCACGTCGAGGCCGACCGCGAGCGGTCCCGCAAACGGTTGCGGCGCAGGCCGCGGCGCGGTCCTCTCCGAGGTGGAATCGTCGTCGCTCATGCGAACGCGAGACTGACCCGCGGGTCAGTTTTTGGTCAACCCCCCTCCGTACGCGGCACTTTGCGCGGTGCGGGGATGGCCCGGACTGACCCGCCGGTCAGCGGTGGGTCCTCGCTCGGCGCCCGGGCGCGCTCAGCGGCGGCAGAGCGCGATGCCGAAGCCGGCGACGGGCTCGCAGCGCCAGCCGGTGGGGCACAGGCCGTCGTTGCAGAGGCGGGTGCAGTAGCCTGCGGTGTCGCAGAGCGCGCTCGTGCACTCGCGGCCCGAGCCGCACGAGGAGCCGAGGTCCCGTCCGCCCGCGCGCGAGCAGACGAGCGAGATCGAGCCGCCGGTCGGCAGCGGGTAGCAGCCGAGGCCGGGCCCGCAGCCGCCCTGCGCCGTGCACCCGGTCGTGCACGTGGGGCCGAGCGGCGCTGCGTCGTCGCAGGCTCCGCTCCTGCACTCGTAGAGAAAGCCCGTCGGGTCGAACACGCACGCGCTGCCGGCCGCGTCGTCGCCGACCACGTCGCTCGGGATCACGCAGACGTTGGTCGACGATCCGTACGCCCGCGCGCACGTGTAGCCCGGCAGGCCCTCGTACCGGCCGGGGCAGTCGGCGGCGGTGTCGCACTCCGAGGTGCAGCCGAGCGTGGGCACACAGAGCCCGCTGCCGCAGTCGGCGGCGGCCGCGCACGGGCGCTCGATGTCGACGCAGATCTTCGTCGCCGAACCGCCCGCGCGTGTGCACGCGAAGCCCGCCGGGCACTCGGCCGCGCTCGAGCACGCGCGTGTGCACGCGCCGCCGGCGCCGCCGCCGAGGCAGAGGCCGGCCGAGCAGGACTCGGGCGCGCCGATCGAGCACGGCTCGCCGGTGTCGTCGGGCAGGCACACGCCCGCGACGCAGAGATGCTCGTGGGCGCACTCGAGGTCCGTCGAGCACGTTCGCGTGCAGAAGCTCGTACCGCCGCGGTCGGGCGTGCAGAGACCCGTCGCGCAGTCGGCTCCACGCGCGCAGCGGTCGAGGTAGCGGCCCGCGCCGGTCGAGACCGCGTCCGGCGGGGCGCTCCAGGCGTCGGTGCCCGGGGCGAAGGCGTCGGGTGGCGTCACGGGCGCATCGACGCCGGGTCGCACGAACGCATCGGGAGGCGGGACGTACGCATCGGGCTCTGGGCCCTCGTGCGCATCGACGCGTCCGGCGTCTCTTCGGAGGTCGCGCTCACCGTCGGCGCAGCCCTCGAAGAGCGCGAGGAGCACGAGGAGCGAGCCAGAGCGCCAAGCGAACATACGTCCTCAGCATATCTGCCCGCCGACGCGCAGAGGAAGGGGAGGGTGCGGTGCGCGACGCCTCGGAGCACGTGGCACTCGGATGGAGCGATCAGTCCCGTGGCGTTCCTGGTTCGCGCGCGGCGACCGAGCGCGGGCGTCGGGACTGCTCGCTCCGAGACCGAGCCGCCGCGCCATCACGCGCTTCGTTCCGCGACGGTCTACCAGCGCTCGATGGGCCAGCCGCGGCGGCGGGCAGCCCATCGCAAGCGCGGATCGGGATTGACGATGCGCGCCTCGCCGACGCGCTCGAGCATCGGCAGATCGCTGATCGAGTCCGTGTAGAAGACGCTGCGCCCCAGATCGACGCCGTGGGTGTGCGCCCACGCGGTCGCGAGCGTGACCTTGCCCGCGCCGAAGGCGAGGGGCGCCACGACCTCGCCGGTGAAGCGACCCTCCGAGACCGCGAGGCGCGTGCAGAGCACGTGTGCGATGCCGAGCTCGGCGGCGAGCGGCTCGGTCGCGTAGGGGCTCGAGCCCGAGAGGATCGCCAGCACGTAGCCCTCGCTCCTTCTCGCCTCCACCTCTGCACGCGCCCTCGCGGCGACGCGGGGCAGGACATCCTCGCGGAACCAGAGGCGGCATTCCTCGGCGAAGCGGGCCTCGTCGAGACCGGTGAGCGTGCGGGCCGCGAAGCGGCTGACGGACTCTGCGTCGACGACGCCGAGCGTGTACTGGAGCGACCACGACAAGACCCGCACGAGCTCTCTCGCGGGTAGCTGTCGCTGCCGGACGCGCCAGCGGGCGTACAGCACACCCGTGTTCGCGCGCACGAGGGTCTTGTCCATGTCGAAGAGCGCGGCGCGCGCGGTCGTCATCGCGAGATCTCCTACCGCGTGCGAAGCCTCGGCGCGATCGGTCCGGTCGTCTGGGTCCCTCGGCTCCGCTACACCTCGAGCATGACCTCTCGCTCCGCGATCCTCGACGCGCGCTCGATCTTCTCCGCGGTCTCGTGCGCGTGGCTCGTCGCGTGCTCCGAGGGGCCCGAGCTTCGCGACACGGGGCTGACCGACACGGGGCCGACCGACACGGGGCTGGCCGGGACCGACGCACTCCGCCACGGCGAGGACGCCCCATCGACCGCGGTCGACGGGGCTTTCACCGCCGACACCGCGCCTGGTCAGTACGCGGGCTCGGGGGACGACGCGGGCGTCCCAGCGGGCGAGTGCGACCTGGGGGAGTGCGCCCCGACGTGCTTCCGCGCGGTCACGTGCGTGACGGCGTGCGGTGGCCCCGAGACGGCGTGTGGCTGCTGCGCGTGTGCGGCAGGCAGCTTCGACGCGATCGGCTGCGGGATGTGAATTGGGTGCAGATCACACCGCGTCGGCCCAGCACGAGATCCCCCTCCCGCTTGCGGGAGGGCTAACCAGGATCCTCGACTTCTACTGCGCCCGAGCTCGACTCGCGACCGAGCTCGACGGCAGTCCGCACGGAACCGACGCCCAGCAGCGACGCGATCTGGGCTGAGCTGCACCCATGTGAATCGGTCGCGACGTGGCGCTCGCGCGCTGCGCCGTGCATGCGACACTCTGCCCGCCATGTGGTCGCGCCCCATCGTGTCGAGAGGGTTCCGGATCGGCTGGCTCGCGGTGCTGCTCGCGGGCCTCGCATGCGCGCCGGCGAGCGCGCAAGAGACCGGGCGGCAGGTCGGCTCCCGGACTCCTCACGCGGAAGGCGAGGCGAGCGACCCCGCGCCCTGGATCCTTGCGGGCAGCGGCGCGGCGGTCTGTCTCGCAGGCGCGCTCTTGTACGGCGTCGGGGTCTCGGACATCGCGGTCGTCGACAGCGCTGCGCCGGGAACCGAGTGGTCGAGCGTCGCGGGCGTATACGAGAGCGCGCCGCTCCTGACCGGAGTGGGCCTCGTCGCGCTCGCGACCGGCGGTGCGATGGTGCTCGCGGGTGTCGCGTGGCGCCTCGCGGACCTGCTTGCCGTCAGGGGGTCCGCGGAGCGCGCCGGCGCTCGTCTCTGGCTCGAGCTTCGGGGGGCCGGCCTCTCGATCGGTGGCAGGCTGTGATGCGGTTCGGCTCGAGCGCCATCGTCCTCGGGTCGGTGCTCGCCGTGGGCTGCTCACCCAACCCGCCCACGGACGGCTTCTTCGGATGCGCCAGCGTCGGCCGTCGCTGCCCAGCCGCCTTTCCGTACTGCGACCCGACCGATGACCGCTGCCGGGCCCGCGAGCCCGCGGACGCCGGGATGCGCGAGTACGCCTCCTGCAGCGGCCCGGTCGAATGCCCAGGACCGCTCGAGTGCGTGCAGGGTGCGTGCGTGACCCCGTGCTCCGGCGTCTGCCCGGACGGTCGGCTCTGCGCGCGCGCCCTCGTCGGCGACGCGACCTCGGCCTGCGTCCCGAGCTGCGATCCCGTGCGCCCTGATTGCTCGCCCCATCCGAGCACGCGACCGCGCATCCTCTCGAGAGGCGTACGCTGTGAGTGTGCCCCCGATGCATGGCCGCCGCGGGAGTGACCTCGGACACCGGGAAGAATCGAGCTCCCGCCGAGCGTCGCGCGGGGCGTCCAAGGGGGGGCTGGGGCCCCGCGCGGAAGCGGCGGCTTCGGCGGCCAAAGCGGGAGGGGGCCCCGACGAAGATGGGGGAGGGCCCGGATGGACCCTGGGGAAACGCAGTCAGTCGATGCCGACGGTGATCCCCGTGCGCAGCTCGAGGCGGCTCGCCTGCTCGCCCAGGATGACTCCCGCCGTGATGCCGCCGCCGACCACGACGGCGCCGATCACGATCCAGAGCCATGGCTCGGCTGCGAGGTCGCTGCCGCCTCCTCCGCTGCCGCCGTCGGACGCGCGGGCGAGGCGGCCGACCACCCGCGGCTCGAATTCGCTGCCGAGCGTCAGGATCTGGTTGCCGAACGGATCGACGAGCTCGACCCAGTACTCCACCCGATCGGCCGCGGCCGCCCCGTCGAGGCGCGCGAACACGACGGGCTGCGCCGCCTCTTCCCGCGTCGAGAACTCGAGCGTGCCCTCGAGGCGGGCGTGCACGCGCAGCGTCTGACCGAGCTGGAAAGGATCGGTCAGGGCCACGTGGAGCGCGCTCTGGACGCGGGCGAGGCCTACCTCCGCGCCGAGCCGCTCGGGCCGCGACGTCACGATGCCGCGCGCCTCGAGGAAGGGCGCTCGCAGCCTCGGGGGGACGGTGTCGTCGAGGTCCGCGCCCGCGTCGATTGCGAGCATCCGGACGAAGAAGTCGCGCGCGCGCTCACTCTGACCCACGGCTGCCGAGCTCACACCGAGGAGCTGGTAGATCCTCATCAGCTGCGCAGGCGTGTGACCCCCTTCGCGCAAGGCCTGCTGCGCCGCGGAGAGCGTGCCGTCGAAGTCGACGTCGAGGTAGGCCTGCTCAGCGCGCGCGAGCGCCCCTGGTCGGGCCTGGGAGGCCGCGGTCGAGGCCGCCCCACCGACGAGGCTCAACGCCACGGCGAGCCGCAACACGAAGCGCAGTGCGAACGCGCTCACGTCCCGCCTCGGCATCGATCCTCGATGTCTTCGCCGGCCACAGGCGCGTCTGCGCGGTAGGCGCTGTCGTATCGGCTCGTCGGAAAGAGCGGGACCCTCACGCTCGCGCCGCCGTGGACTTCCTCCTCGCTGCAGCCCGCCAGGATCGTGTTGTTGCCGGTCGAGTCGAGGCCCTCGACCAGGAAGCCGCGCAGGCCGCCGCCGACGTCGGGGATCGCGACGCCTGCGCGGACGTCACAGGGTGAGACACCTGCGACGTCGAAGAGCAGCTCGCCCTCGGGATCGCGCCCATTCGCGGCGGCGACGACGAGCGAGGCGCAGCTCGTCGCGCCCTCGATCGCGTAGATGCGGATGTGCATGGAGCGCGCGACGAGGAACGTCTCGGTCGAGGGGAACGAGATCTCGAGCGGCACCGAGGTGGGCCCGCACCCGAGGCCGAGCGCGAACACGGACGTCGCCGCGATTGCGCCACGCGCCACCGCGCGCCGGCTCATCGGAGCTCCGTCGCGAGGATCGTTCGCAACTGCTCGATGCCGCGTCCGTCGCTCGAGACGCGCCAGACCTCGTAGTCGGCGCGGACGTCTCCGGTCTCGTCGACGTCGACCGAGCCGCTCGCGCCCTCGTAGTTGACCTCGTCGCCGGTCGCGAGGCGCTCGAGCGCCTCCGAGAGGTCGCCCACCCGCACGATCGCGCCGCGCGAGTCGCCCAGCGCCCTCACCGACTCCATGATGGCGGCGCCTTCGGTCGATCGGGCGCGCGCGATCGCCAGGTAGAGCAGGGCCGCGGCGTCGTAGTTGTTGCTCACGAAGGGACCCGGTTGGTTTCCGAACGCGGCGCGGTACCGGGCGGCGAAGGTCTCGTAGGTCGGCCCCATCGGCTGCGTGATCGGCGCGGCGCCGTAGAAGCGGACCCGCGCGAGCAGCCCGCCGCCGACCTCGTTGAGGAAGGTGTCGCTGCGGAGGCCGTCGGTGCCGATCCAGAGCGGCGAGCCCATCGAGAGGCGGTCGTAGTCGCGGAGGATCGTGCCAGCGGTCTCGGGGTAGGCGATGAGCGCCACGCACTCGGGTGTGGCCATCGCGATGGCGGTCACCTCCATCGTGTACGAGGGGCGCTCGTCGACGAACGGCACCCGCGCGACCACGGTCCCGCCCCGGCGCGCGAACTCGGCCTCGATCGCGGCCGCGAACGGCGTGCCGTAGGCGTCGTCGATGTAGAGGATCGCGAGGCGCTCGCAGCGCTCTTCGTTCGCGATGCGCGCCACGACCTGGCCCTGGAGCGCGTCGGAGGGGGCGGTGCGAAAGAAGTAGCGGTCTGCGAGCGGCGCGCTGGCGGACGCCGCGGTCAGGCTCGGCGAGGTCGCGCAGCAGCTGACCTGCGGCACCGCCGCGATGGACGTGACGCGGTCGTAGACGGCGAGCGTACCCCCGCTCCCGGCGTCGCCGATGATCGCGACGACGCCCTCGCCGATGGCGCGCTGGGCTTCGGTCACGGCGACCTCGGGGTCGGTGCGGCTGTCGAGCACCACGAGCTCGATCGGCCGACCGGGAAGCGGCCCGCCCGCGGCGTTGATCTCCTGGGTCGCGAGCTGGATGCCCTTCAGCCAGAGCTGGCCATCGGTGCCTAGTGTGCCCGTCTGAGGCATCACGACGCCCACGCGGATGGGCCCCTCGTCGGGCACCGAGGCGCCCCTCACGCAGGAGCCACCCGCCACAGCGATCGCCGCGGCGCCGAGAAGACACGTGAACGTCCCGTGGCTCCGCAGGACCCGTTCGCTCGAGGAGAAGAGGTGGTGGAGGGGGGACCCCGCCATGGTGGCGGAAGTTTACCGTACGAAGCGGCTGTCCGTCCGCCCACCTCCCGCCCGGCGCGGTGGGGTGCCCATGCCAACCCACGCCCTTCTGGCCGACGCTGGCGCGGCGGCCCCGTCGCCCCATGCTGGGGGCCCCGCCGTGACATCGCGCGAAGCCACCGCCCCCGGCCCCGTCGAGCTCCACGCTTGGCTCGCTCGCTCGGATGCCGTCGCCTTCTTGCGAGGCCTGCCGGATGCCTCGGTGGACCTCGTCGTGACCGATCCTCCCTACGAGAGCCTCGAGAAGCACCGCGCGGTCGGGACGACCACGCGACTCTCTCACTCCAAGTCGTCGAGCAACGACTGGTTCACGGTGTTCCCGAACGCGCGCTTCGAAGAGCTCTTCGCCGAAGTCCACCGCGTGCTTCGCAAGGACACGCACTTCTACTTGTTCTGCGACCAGGAGACCGCGTTCGTCGCCAAGCCCATCGGCGAGCAGGTCGGGTTCAAGTTCTGGAAGCCGCTCGTCTGGGACAAGGAGAAGATCGGCATGGGCTACCATTACCGATCTCGCTACGAGCTCATCCTCTTCTTCGAGAAGGGAAAGCGTCGCCTCGCGGACTTGGGCGTCGCCGACGTGTTCCGCGAGCCGCGCATCCACAAGGGCTACCCCACCGAGAAGCCGGTCGCGGTCAACCGGATCCTCGTGAGCCAATCGAGCCTCCCGGGGGATGTGGTCGTCGATCCGTTCATGGGGACGGCCTCGGCAGGTCGTGCGGCGCTCGGGCTCGGCCGGTCGTTCTGGGGCTCCGACATCTCGGACAAAGCGATGGCGATCGCCCGCGAGCGACTCGCCGCGGTCGAGGCGCCCTCCGAAGTCCGCTTCGTCGACCAGCCCATTCTGGGCTCCGCCCGGCCCGGAGCCGAGACGCAGCTCGCGCTCTTCGCGCCCCGAGACTCCGACGAGCCCCAGAAATAGAGGAGCCCCAGAAATAGAGGAGCACATTCAATAGAGGAGCCCCAGCAATAGAGTTGCCCCAGAAATAGAGGAGCCACAGAAATAGAGG
>JBKDQC010000819.1:0-4219 GCA_046342295.1 Deltaproteobacteria bacterium
CACCCGTACAGTGACGGCTCCATGTCCTCCGCCGATGATCCCAGCGCGTTCGCGCGGCCCGAGCCGCCATGGTCTCGCATGCGCGGCCTCGAGGCCGTGCTCGAGCAATGGCGGGGCGACGGAAGCGTCGTGCTCGAGCACTGCCTTCCCGGCCGCGACGGCCGCTACGCGCCGATCCCTGCACGCCTGCACGCCGGCGTCGCGAGCGCCCTCGCGGGCCGCGGCATCACCGAGCTCTACGCACACCAGGCCGAGTCCTTCGAGACGACGCGGATCCGCGCCGAGGGCGAGCGCCCGGCCGAGCACCTCGTCGTCGCCACGCCGACCGCGTCGGGCAAGAGCCTCTGCTACAACCTGTCGGTCCTCGACGCGCTCGCACGAGAGCCCGACGCCCGCGCGCTCTACCTCTTCCCGACCAAGGCGCTCGCGCGCGACCAGGAGGCCGCGCTCCGCGAGCTGATGCGCGAGAGCGGGATCCACCACGGCGCGATCACCTACGACGGCGACACGCCCGGCGATGCGCGCCGCGCCGCGCGCGAGCGGAGCGGCATCCTCCTCACCAACCCCGACATGCTCCACGCGGGCGTCCTGCCGCACCACGCGAGCTGGGCGAGGTTCTTCTCGAACCTCCGTTACGTGGTGGTCGACGAGCTGCACACGTACCGAGGCGTCTTCGGGTCGCACCTCGCGAACGTCCTCCGCCGGCTCAAGCGCATCGCGCGTTTCCACAGCCAGCGCATTCCCACGTTCGTGTTCGCGTCGGCCACGATCGGCAATCCCCGGGAACATGCCAGTCGCATCGTGGGAGAGGACGTTCACCTCGTCCGCGAGAGCGGCGCGCCCACCGGCGACAAGCACGTCATGGTGGTCAATCCGCCCGTCGTGAACTCCGAGCTCGGCATCCGCGCCAGCTACACGAAGACCGCCGTCTCGTTCGCGACCGATCTCGTGCGCGCCGAGGTGCCCACGCTCGTCTTCGGTCCATCGCGCAACCAGGTGGAGGTGATGCTCAAGTACCTCCGAGAGCGCTTGATCGCCGACAAGGTCGATCCGGATCTCATCCAAGGCTACCGCAGCGGCTATCTCCCCGAGACGCGCCGGCGGATCGAGCAGGGCCTGCGCGCGGGCAGCATCCGCTGCGTCGTCGCGACCAACGCGCTCGAGCTCGGGATCGACATCGGCGCCCTCTCGGCGGTCGTCTGCGCCGGTTACCCGGGCACCCTCGCGGCGCTCTGGCAGCGCTTCGGCCGCGCAGGCCGGCGGAACGAGCCTTCCCTCGCGCTGCTCGTCGCGAGCTCGCTGCCGCTCGATCAGTACGTCGCGACGCACACCGACCTCGTCACCGGCGCGCCCGTCGAGCACGCGCGCATCGATCCGGACAACGTCGAGATCCTCGTCCAGCACCTCAAGTGCGCGGCCTTCGAGCTCCCCTTCGAGGCGGGCGAGGCCTTCGGGGACGTGCCCCCGCAAGCCACACAGGACGGCCTCGACTACCTGGTGAGCCATGGCGTTCTGCACGCAGCGCGCGCCGGCGCGGGAGGAAAGGCCCAGTACCACTGGTCGACCGACGCCTACCCCGCCTCGCACGTGTCGTTGCGCAGCGTGAGCTGGGACAACTTCGTCGTCGTCGATCTCGACACCGACAAGACCATCGCCGAGATGGACTGGCGCGCGACGCACACGATGCTGCACGTGCAGGCCATCTACCAGCACGACGCCGAGCAATACCAGGTCGAGCGCCTCGACTTCGAGAACCACAAGGCCTTCGTGCGCAAGGTCGTGCCGGACTACTACACGACCGCGATGACCTACACGCGCGTGTCGGTGACCCAGGAAGACGACGCGGCCGTCTTTCCCGCACCGAGCGACGCGGACGGCGCCTCCGAAGCGAGAAGCGCCGACATCGTCGCGATCGGGGTCGGGGAGGTGTCGGTCGTCGAGAAGGTCGTCGGGTACAAGAAGATCAAGTTCAACACCCACGAGAACGTGGGCTACGGCGACGTGCGGCTGCCCGAGATGCAGATGCACACGAGCAGCGTCTGGTTCAGCTTCGCGGAAGACACCGTTCGTTCGCTTCCTGCGGGCGAGGCCTCCGGAGGAGAGGTCGGCGGCAGCGTGCCGCGCGCGGTCGTCGTGGACGCCATCCGCGGCATCGCGAACGCGATCCACACGGTGGCGGCCGTGGGCCTGATGTGCGACCCGCGCGATCTCGGCCACGTGCTGGGCGAGCGTACGGGCGACGGCGAGCTCCCCCAGCGGGGCGACGCCGACGGCGCGGGCTTCGACCCCACCATCTTCGTCTACGACCACATCCCCGGCGGGGTGGGCCTGGCAACCAGGCTCTTCGTGGATCGCGAGCTCGTCCTCCGGCGCGCGAGGGCGCTCATCGAGGACTGCCCATGCACCGGCGGCTGCCCCGCCTGCATCGGCGCCGGACCCTCCGCGCCGCCCTCGACCACGAGGAGCGCCGCGCCGTTCGATCCCGACGTTCTCCGCCGATCCTCGGAGCTCGACCTCAAGCGCGTCGCCGTCGCGCTGCTCGCGCGCGTCGGCGCCTACCGCCTTCACTGACGCCGACGATGACGCTCGACCTCAAGAAGAAGCTCACGCGCCTCGGCGCCCCGGGAGCGCGCGGGTCGGAAGCACCGGCGCCGGCACCGCCGGGCGACGACGCCGAGCGACGGCAGCGCATCGAGCTCCTGCGCGCGCTGATCGCCAAGAAGCACGAGGAGATGGACAAGCGGCGCCTCGAGCGGCTCGCGGCGGCACCTGCGCCCGAGCCGCTGCCCGGGGCTCTCGAGCCCACCCCGAGCGGGCCGCTGCACCGCGTGGCGCGCTACCTCGAGCCCGCACACTGCCACGGACGCACCCCCGTCGCCGGAGCGCTCGGCGTCTCACCCCGCACGCTCGCGGCGCTCGCGCTCGACGACACGCTCGTGAACGTCGACCCGAGGCGCGTGCTGTTTCTCGACACCGAGACCACGGGCCTCTCGGGCGGAACCGGCACCCTCCCCTTCCTCATCGGGTTGGCCTGGTTCGAAGACGAGTCGCTCTGCCTCGAACAACTCCTCTTGCGCAAGCCGGGGGAGGAGCGTCCGCTCCTCGAGCGGCTCGCCATGCGCATGGCGAGCGCCTCGGCGATCTGCACCTACAACGGCAAGAGCTTCGACTGGCCGCTCCTGCGCACGCGCGCGGTGATGAACCGGGTGGCGGTGCCCGCGCCCGCCGCACACCTCGATCTCCTGCACTGCGCGCGGCGTGTCTTCGGTCCGCGCCTCAAGGAGGTGCGCCTCGTGCAAATGGAGACCGAGGTGCTCGGCCTGCGTCGCGAGCACGACATCGACGGCGCCGAGATCCCGGCGCGCTTCTGGGACTTCGTCCGCGGCGCCGACGGCTCGACGCTCACGCCCGTGATCGAGCACAACGCGAACGATCTCGTCGCGCTGGCGGCGCTCGTGGCGGCGCTCGCCGAGCGCTGGGATGGAGTCCTGCCGCACCACGCACCCGAGGATCGCCTCGCCGTGGCGAAGGTCGCCTACCGCTACGGCGATCACCCGCGGGCCCTCGAGCGCGCGCGCGCCGCCGCGGACGCAGGCGGCGCCTCCCACGTGACCACGCAGGCGCTCGTGCTCGGCGCGCAGGCCGCGCGCAAGACCGACGACCGGCGCGTCGAGGAGGCCATGCTCCTCGAGGCGCTCGACCACGCCGTCGGCAGCGAGCGGGCGCAGATCCACCTCGCCCTCGCCAAGCTCTACGAGCACGAGCGGAAGGACTTCGACCGCGCGCTCGCGCACCTCGCAGACGCGGCCGCCGCCGAAGATGCGCTCGCGGTCGCCAAGCGCCGCGCGCGGCTCGAGCAGAAGCGCGAGCGCGCCAGCCGCGCACGCCCCACGCGGCGCGAGCTCGCCGAGACGCCGGAGGGCTCCGCGGCAGGCCCCCTGCCGTCGGAGCGGGCTACCTCGGGCGCCCCGGAGGACACGGCTCGATAGACCAAGGAGCCTGGACAGGATTCACTGTCTCGGCGATTCCGTCGGGTCGAGCCGCGCTCGGAGAGGGTAGTCTGGGAGCACGTGGCACGCGGATGGGTCGATGCGGGTGCACGGGCTCGAATCGGCAGGAGAGAGGCTCTCGCCGATTCACTCGGCGGGAGGGAGGGTCTGCGGCCAGACCGCTCCGGCAAGAAGCGGTCAGAGCATGAGTCAATCCAAGTGACTCATGC
>JBKDQC010000820.1:0-6494 GCA_046342295.1 Deltaproteobacteria bacterium
GTCCGCGAACTGCCCCTGTCCCGGCACGACGAGGCGCGGAGCGCGCGCGATCGCATCCGGATCGCTCGACACCTGCACGGCACCGCCGGCCCGCTCGAGCGCGCGCGCGACGCTCCGGAGGTTGCCCATCCCCAGGTCGACGACGACGACCTCCCTCATCCGAGCAGCGTCCCCTTCGTCGAGGGCACGACGCCCGCCGCCCTCGGATCGAGCTCGGTCGCCATGCGGAGCGCGCGCGCCAACGCCTTGAACGAGATCTCCACGATGTGGTGGAGGTTCTGACCTGCGTGGAGCTGGACGTGGAGATTGCACTGCGCGCCGCGCGCGAAGCCCTCGAAGAACACCTCGGCGAGCTCCGAATCGAAGTCCCCGATTTTCGCCTTGGGCATGGGCACGTTCCACACGAAGAACGTCCGCCCCGAGAGGTCGATCGCGCAGGTGACGAGGGCCTCGTCCATGGGGAGCGTGGCGTGTCCGTAGCGCCGGATGCCAGCCTTGTCACCGAGCGCGTCTGCGAACGCTCGGCCGATCACGATCCCCAGGTCCTCGGTCGTGTGGTGCCCATCGATCGCGACGTCACCCTCCGCCCTCACCCGGAGGCCGAAGAGGCCGTGCCTCGAGAGTTGCTCGACCATGTGGGTCAGGAACGGCAGCGGCGTGACGACCTCGTGGGTGCCGTCGCCGTCGACGTCGAGCTCGACCCGGATCCGGGTCTCGTGGGTGTTTCGCTCGACGGTGGCGCGGCGGGGCATGCGGGGCACACCTTACCAGCGACCGCGGCCGAGGCCCATCCCAGGAGGCCCGCGACCACGGTGCGTGGACCCGGGGGGATCACTTCCTGAGCTTGGCGGCGATCTCCTCGTAGCGCTGCTTGAGGACGGGGTTGTCCTGCTCGTGCTGCAGGGCCATCCCGTAGTTCAGCTTCGCCTGCTGGAGATCCCCGCGCTTCTCGGCATCGAGCCCCTTCTGAACAAAGGGACGCCCTCTCACGGTCTTGGCCTCGAGCACCCCTTCGGCAGCGCGTTTGAGCGCGCGCTCCTCGCTCGCAGTCGGATCGACGTAGCGGAGCTGTCCGGCTGCGACGAGCTGGCCGTAGCGCTTGCGTTGCTGCGGGTTCGTGAGGACGCGGTACGCTTCCGCACCGCGGCGGTAGATGTGAGCCGCGCGCTCGACCTTCTCGTCCGGCGCGCCCGCGAAGCGATCCGGATGGTATCGCATCGCGAAGACGTGAAACGCGCGGCGGATGTCGTCGGCGCTCGCCTCGGGCTGCACCCGCAGGAGCTCGTAGTAGTCCAGCTGTTCGAGGCGGTCGTCCGACATGTGGCGAGGGCGAAGGCTACTGCCCGAACATCTGGTTCTGTCGCTCTTGCATACGCTGGATCTCGGCCTCCGGCATCGCGCCGACGAGCTGGACGCGGATCGACTCTTCACGCCCCGACTCGAGATCCTTGGCCTTGACGCCCAGCGTTCCGCTGGCGTCCATCACGAAGGTCACGCCGATCTTCACGTGACCTCGACGCTCCTGCCGTATCCCACCGAGCAGGATCTCTCCGAGCGGCTGGTTCTCCTCGAGGCGCCGCGACTCGCCCTGCACGATGCGAACACGGACCTCGAGCTGACCGTCGCTGGCCGTCGTGAACACGCGGCTCTGCTCGACGGGGATGGCCGCGTTCCGCTTGATGACAGGCTCGCAGTAGCCGGCCACCGTCTCCACACCGAGGGTATGGGGAGTGACGTCGAGGAGAAGCGGCGCCGGCGCGCCAGAGCCGACGATCTCGAGCGCGACCGGAGCCGGCCACGCAGGCGGCTCTTGCGGCCATGCAGGCTGCTCTTGCGGCCATGCAGGCGGCTCTTGCGGCCATGCAGGCTGCTCTGCGGGCGGCGGATGGATCGCCGGCGCCAGCTGCCCCCTGGCCGAGGCCTCTCTCGGAGGCGAGGGATCGGACAGGTCGAGCGGCTCCGAGGAAGGAGCCATCGGAAGGTCATCGACGAGCCCCGGGAACGCGGGCACGGAGAGCTCCGGAGCCTGCGCGGGCATGGGAAGCGGGGGCGGAGGAGGCGCCTTGCTCGCGCGGACCTTCCGCTCGCCAACGGCCACGCTACGGCCGGTCACCACCGCCGGCGGGCTCGGTGGCACCGGGCCTCGGCCCCGAGGCTGCGGCGATGCGGCGGGGGGTTGCGGGCGTTCGAGGTCCGCGGGCGGAGGCGCCTCGCGCGGTGCGAACGCCGGCTGCATCGGTCGCGCCGCTTGGATCTCCTCCTTGACCTCGGCGAGCCGCGCCTCGCGCTTGGCATCGGGGGCCTTGCGCTTGAGCGCCACCCGCGCCAGCGCCTTGCCGGGGGGCATCGAGCCGCGATCCGACCGAAGCGCGAAGCCCTGGAGCGCCGCACCCTGCGCGACGACGAGGTCCGGATCGACGCTCGCTTGCGGCTCCTGGCCGAAGTAGTCCTTCACCATCTGCCGCACGAGCGGCATGCGCGTCGTGCCTCCGACGAGCAGGACGCTGTCGAGCTGCGTCGAGGCAATGCCCGCGATGCGCATGGCCTCCTCACACACCGCGAACGTTCTCTCCACGAGCGGGCGCGCGAGCTTCTCGAGCGCGGCCCGCGAGAGGCCGAACGTCAGATCGAGGGAAGCCCCCGTCTCGCCGTAGGCCAGCTCCTCGACCCTGAGCTGAACTTCCGGCTCGAGCGTGAGCTGGCACTTCGACCACTCGGCCGCGGCGCGCAGACGCTCGTAGGCTTGGCCATCGGAGCGGGGGTCGAACCGGTGGTGCGCGAGGAAGACGTTCGCCATCTCCTCGGCGATGAGCAGATCCACATCATCGCCCCCGAGAAACGTGTCGCCCGCCGTGGCCACCACCTCGAAGACATCCCCCGACAGCTCGAGGATGGTCACGTCGAAGGTGCCGCCTCCGAAGTCGTACACCGCGATCCGCTCTCGGGAGCCCGGGGGCAGGCTGTTTCGGGCGCGGCCATAGCCATAGGCCAGCGCGGCCGCGGTCGGCTCGTTCACGATGCGCATGACCTCGAGCCCCGCGACCTTGCCGGCGGCCTTGGTCGCCGCGCGCTGCAGCTCGTTGAAGTTCGCCGGGACGGTGATGACGGCCCGGCTGCACTCCTCACCGAGCGCCTGCTCCGCGACGCGCCGCACCTCGCGCAGGACGAACGCGCTGATCTCCGGGAGCGAGTAGGTCTCCTTCCGAGCCTTCACGAGGACGGTCTTGTTCGGGCCCTCGACCAGCTCGAACGCGAAGCGGCTGCGCGCGCGGCTCACCTCCGGCGTGTCGAAAGGCCGCCCGATCAGCCGCTTGACGGAGTAGACGGTGTTCCTCGCGTCGAGGAGACGACGCTCTCTGGCCGGGTCGCCGACGAGCACGTCGCCCTGCGGGTGGAACGACACCACGGACGGGATGAGGCGGTTGCCGTCTGGGTCGACGAGCACCTGGACGCGGGTGCCATCCGCGACGGCGACGACGGAGTTGGTGGTGCCGAGGTCGATGCCGAGTACCCGCGAGGACATCGGTGCACGGAGTCTACTGTAACTCCCGCGGGCCGGCGATTGTCATGTCATCCATCCGGCCGGGCTGCGCGATCTTCCGAAGCTCCTCGTCGATCCACCGGTTCACCTGCCGCGGAAAGGGCCACATCCACCCGTACGCCGCCGAGGTGAACTGCCGCACGATGTGCTCTCGCACCGGACGCGACGATGCGTACGCGAGCCCGTGGACCTCAGCCATCGCGGAGAGGGTCTCCGCGTACGCCTCCCACTCGATCTTCGCCCGCCCCCACGCGAGCACGACAGGAAAGAACACGAGCCCGTACAGCAGCGACAAGCGAAGCTGTCCCATGCGCCGGGCTTGTCGCAGGTGCACAGCCTCGTGCCGGAGCGTGACGTAGCGCTCGTCGTCGCTCCGACTCTCCCAGGAGCTCGGCGTATAGACGGTGGTCCCGATCACCGTGGTGTACGCCGTGAGGTACGCGCGCTGCTGGTTCAGGGTGCCGATGCGCAGGAGCAGGTCGAGCAACCGCTGGCCCACGTCGTCCTGCTTGCGCACGAGCCGCAGCGTGGGGAACTCCGCGCGCAGCGACGCGAGGTAGCGCTCGGAGCGTCCGCCCTCCCCGCTCATGCCTCGGTCGGGCCCTCGCCCCCTTCGGCAGGCGACGCGGCCGGAAGCAGCGAATCGACGATCGGCGGCAGCTCCTGCACCGGACCGTCGTCCTCGGCCACGGGCTCGACGGCGACCACGCGCTCTCCCTCGCTCACGCGGAGGATGCGAACCCCCTGCGTGTTGCGCCCCGCTTCTCGCACCTGGCTCACGTGCGTGCGGATGATCTGGCCCCCGTTCGTGATCACCATGATCTGATCCTCGGGGCGGACGATCCGGAGCGAGACCAGGTTCCCATTGCGCTCCGTGGCGTCCATGGCGAGGACTCCGCGCCCGCCGCGGCTCTGCTTGCGCCAGCTCGCGCGCTCCTCGTTCTCGTTCACCGGCGCCCCAACGTCCGGCGGCGGCTCGCTCATGCGCGCGCCCTCGTCGCCCGCCGCCTCGGCGCCAGCGGGCTTGAGCAGCGGCGTACGCTTGCCGAAGCCGTTGGCGCTGATGCAGAGGACCTGCTGCGTCGCGAGATCCTCGATCACGTCCATGCCGATCACGAAATCGCCTTCGCGGAGGTCGATGCCGCGGACCCCGCGGGTGTCACGACCCATCGGCCGCACGTCGCTCGCATCGAAGCGAATGGACATTCCGCGCGCCGTCCCGATGAGCACCTCGCTCTTGTCGGTCACGATCTTGGCGGTGAGCAACTGGTCGTCGTCCTCGATCTGCACGGCGATGATCCCGCTCGCGCGGATGCTCTCGTACGCCGACAGCGCAGTTCGCTTGACGGTGCCATGGCGGGTCAGGGTCAACAGGTACTTGTCGTCCCCGTACTGCTCGACGGGCACGATCACCTGGATGCGCTCGTTCGCGCTCTGATCGAGGCCGAGCAGGTTGTTGACGTGACGACCGCGCGCAGCGCGGCTCCCCTGAGGGATCTCGTAGACCTTCTTGGTGTACGCCCGCCCCTTGTCGCTCAGGAAGACGAGGTCCGCATGCGCGTTGGCCACGAAGAGCGTGGTCACGAAGTCCTCGTCCTTCAGCTCGGCGGCCTTCGCTCCCTTGCCGCCGCGACCCTGCGCTCGGTACTCCGTCAACGGGGTGCGCTTCACGTAGCCGCCGTGCGTCACGGTGACCGCCATCGGCTCGTTCGCGATGAGGTCCTCCATCGAGATGTCGCCCTCGGCCTGGACGATCTCCGTCTTGCGGTCGTCGCCGTACTTCTCCCGGACCTCGCGGAGCTCCGCGACGATCACGTCGAGCAGGAGCGCCTCGCTCGCGAGGATCGCCTCGAGGCGGGCGATGAGATCCGACAGCTCGCCGTACTCGGCCGCGAGCTTCTCCCGCTCGAGGCCCGTCAGGCGCGCCAGCCGCATCTCGAGGATCGCCTTGGCCTGTCGCTCGCTCAGGAAGTACTCCCCGCGGGCGCGCGCTCTGTCGATCTCCTCCTCCGGACGTCCGGCCCTGCGAACGAACTCCTCGAGCCCGCGCAGAGGGAGCTTCATCAGCCGCGCGCGCGCTTCGTCCGGATCCTTCGACTCGCGGATGGTCCTCACGACCAGATCCACCTCGGTGGTGGCCATGCCGAGGCCCTCGACCAGCTCGCGCTGGGCCTGGGCCTGACGCAGCTCGAAGCGGGTCCGACGCGTCACCACCTCGCGGCGGTGCGCGATGAACTGCTGGAGCGTCTGCTTGAGGTTGAGGACCTGCGGCTGGCCGTTGACGATCGCGAGGTTGATGACACCGAACGTGCTCTGGAGCGCCGTCAGCTGGTACAGCTGGTTGAGCACGATCTGGCCGGGGACGTCTCGCTTGAGCTCGACGACGATCCGCATGCCCTCGCGGCTCGACTCGTCCCGCAGCTCGCTGATCCCCTCGAGCCGCTTCTCGCGCACGAGCTCCGCGATCTTCTTGACCAGATCCGCCTTGTTCACCTGGTACGGGATCTCGGTGATGGTGATCATCTCGCGATCACCCTTGCCCGGCAGCGGGACCACCTCCGCGCGCGCGCGCATCACGATGCGGCCACGGCCCGTGTGAAAGTATTGGCGGATGCCGGCGGTCCCGTACACGAAGCCCGCCGTCGGGAAGTCCGGGCCCTTGACCCCGAGGAGCTCACCATCGTCGACCATCAGCTCGTCGATGGCGACGTCGCCTCGTCGGATGATCCGGATCGTCGCGTCGATGATCTCGCGCAGGTTGTGCGGCGGGACGTTGGTCGCCATGCCGACCGCGATCCCGGAGCTCCCGTTGACGAGGAGGTTCGGGACCCTGCTCGGAAGGACGCTCGGCTCCTGCTCCGAGTCGTCGTAGTTGGGGCGGAAATCGACGGTCTCCTTCTCGATGTCGGCAAGCAGATCCCCCGTGATCCGCGCCATCCGAACTTCCGTGTAG
>JBKDQC010000821.1:0-3793 GCA_046342295.1 Deltaproteobacteria bacterium
TCTACGTCGCGCCGATCCCCGAGTCGCTCCGAGGCGTGGTCCCGACAGCCCCTGACAACGACGCGGACGGCGTGGCCGACGTGCCCGATCGCGTCACCGTGGCCTGGACGCTCGCGGGAACCCACCAGATCTCATTTCTCAGCCCCGCGCTCCTCGACCGCGGGAGCTGGCCCGGGGGCACGGTGCCGGACGAGGCCGTTCTGATTGCCCGCGACGGCTCCGACAGCGCGGCGGTGAGCGCGCTCGTCACGGCGCTGCGGGCGGACTTCCCCGGGCTCGAGCTCACCTATCTCGAAGGACTGCAGATGGTGACCATCTCGGGCGGAGTGTCGCTGCGCCGCTACGGCGAGCTCGCGCTGCCGCCGGTGAGCGCAGCCACGGTGCGGCGAGCGGTCGACCGTGCGGCGGCGAGCGGACTCTTCCAAGCGCCCGAGTGGAGCGGCGCTGTGTACCGGATTCCATACCACTTCTACGACAGCGTCCCGCTGAGCTCGGAGCGGATCGAGACCGAGTGCCTCCGCGTGCGGACCCAGCGACTCCTCGAGCTCGACTACTTTGGAGAGCTCCCCGCGCTCGCGGCGCCGCTCGGCGCGGGCAGCCTGGTCAACCCCGAGCTCTGCCGACTCTTTCCGGGCCTCTGACGGCGCCCGTGTCGCTCGGTGCGGACACCACGCGCTTCAGGTGGCGGTCTCGATGCGGATCGCGCGGGGAGTCTCGGTGATGCCCGAGAGCATCTGCACTTCTCGGAGGGCTGCGCGCAGCGTGGCTGCGCCCACTGCCGCTGCGACGGCTGTGGCTTCTCTCGCGTGGTGGCGCTCTCGTGCGAAGGCCGCGGCTCTTGCCCGCGCTGCATCGGCCGACAGAGGACGGTGCTCGCACGCGAGCCCACCGAGCGCTCCCTCGCGCAGACGCTGGCCACGGCGGCGAGCACGCGCGGCACCACCGCGCATGCCCCCGAGGCCCTCGACGACGAGCCCGACCCCGAGCCCGTACCCGTGCCCGTGCCGGTACCCGTCCCCAACCGCGTCTCCCCCGACCCCGCTCCCTATCCCCGCTCCCGCGCTCGGTATCTCCCCGGCGCGATCCCCCGCACTCGCTTGAACGCCTTCCCCAGCGCGGCCTCGCTCTCGTAGCCAACGGCCTGCGCGATCTCTGCGAGCGTCCTGTCGCCCTCGCGCAGCTGCCGCGCGGCCTCGTCGATCCGCAGCCGCGTCAGGTACGCGAGCGGGGGCTCTCCCACCAACGCCGCGAATCGCCGCTTCAGCGTCGCCGCCGACATGCCCCCTGCCCGGGCCAACTCTGCGACGTCGAAGTCGTGCGCCGGGCGCGCGTGCATCTCCGAGAGCACGCGAGAGAGCTGCGGATCACGCAACGCGCCCAGCCACCCCGATGCGCCCTCGGGCCGCTCACGCGCCCAGTGCCGCAGCACGTGCACCAGGAGAACGTCGAGCAGGCGCGTCACGATCGTCTGCACGCCCGGCTCGCGCGTCGTGACCTCGTGCTGGAGCATGCGCACCAGCGTCGGTATCGCGGACTCCGCGGGCATGTCCTCCGCTCGCAGCACCAGACGCGGCGGGAGCATCGCGGCGACGGGCTGCGGCGCATCCCGATCGAACCGGTAGACGCCGCACATGAGCGTGGTGATGGGCCCTCCCGGGGTGCCCAGACGTCGCACGTTCCCGTCTCCGCGACCCTCGCGCTTCAGCTCCTCGAGCGTGCGCGGCCGCACCGTCGGCTCGCTCGCGATCACGTGCCCTCCACCGCGCGCGACGAAGACGAGGTCGCCTTGGAAGAGCTGCACCGGTCGCTGCCCCTCGAGCGCGAAGTAGCAGCTCCCTCGCGAGACCACGTGGAACGCGGCCCTCGTGGCGACGGGAAAGCGAATCCCCCACGGCGCGCCGAGGTCCATGCGCGCCCAGAGGCCAGTGCCCACGCGTGCGCGTGAGAGCACGTCGGCGAGCACGTCGGGGAACGAGGGGAGCGATGCGTCCTGCACGGATGGAGAGGGTAGCGCCCAGGATGTCCCTGACGCTCGCCCGATGAGCCGAGTGGACATGCCGTCGAGCCGAGCGGACATGGTGCCTCCGCAGTGCGAGTTCCACCTATGGCTCGCGGCGCAGAGTTCAGTGCCGCCAACGCACGAGGGACCGATGAGCACTCAGACGCAGACGATACGCGCGACCGCGAGCGCGCTCTTTTCGATGATGACGATGGCGGGATGCGCCGGGCCGGTGGGCCCGATGGGCGAGCCCGGAGCGCCGGGCGAGATGGGTGAGCCGGGCACGCCGGGCGAGATGGGCGAGCCGGGCACGCCCGGCCGCGATACGACGCTGCCCGAGGACATGGCGCCGCTCGACAAGCTCTTCACCGCGATGGGCGGGCGCGACGCGATCCTCGCGCTCGATGCCTTCGCGGTGGAGGCAGAGGGCGCGCGCTACGTGCCCGACGAGGGCTACGACCCCGGCGAGGAGCCGGCCGACGCGAGCACTTTCGCGGTGCGCCACGAGCACGACATGACGAGCGGGCGCGCGCGCTTCGACTACGAGCGTCGCGTGGTCGCGTTCGGGCTGAGCGCGATGACCACGTACAGCGAGATCGTGCGCGAGGACGGCGGCGCCATCGACGGCACCGAGAGCATCTTCGGCTTCCCCGGTGGAGCGATGCTCGCCGATCGCTGGGCCGCCACTCGCAAGCAGGAGCGCCTCCTGAATCCGGTGCTGATCGCGCGTGAGCTCGCCGACGATCCGTCGCTCACGAGCGACGCGGGCGTCAGCGTGATCGACGGAGCGCTGCACCACGTGATCGAGGTGGACGACCCCATCCATCCGATCGCGCTCTACGTGAGCGTGGCGACTGGGCGCCTCACGCGCCTGACGACGATCGAGAACGAGCACCTGCACTGCGACACCGAGCTCGACGTGCACTTCGCCGACTGGCGTCGGGGCGAGGGCGGCGCGCTGGTGCTGCCGCACGTGGCGGCGCTGTCGCTCGGCGGCCACCTGATCCACGAGGAGCGCCGCAGCGTCATCGAGCTCGACCCGACGATCGACGCCTCGCGCTTCGAGCTGCCCGCGGGCGTGATGCCCATCGACGACGACGTCGCGGCCGATCGCGGCGCGCGCACCCATCAGTTCCACGAGATCTTCTCGTCGATCGGCATCCCGCTCGACGGAGAGCAGAGCTTCGTGATGCCGGTGGAGCTCGCGCCCGGCGTCTTCCACGTCCGTGGCGGCTCGCATCACTCGCTCGTCGTCGAGCAGAGCGCGGGCATCGTGGTGATCGAGGCGCCGCTCTACGAGGCCCGCAGCCAAGCGCTGATCGCGTGGATCCGCACTCAGTTCCCCGGCAAGCCGATCACCCACGCGATCGCGACCCACCACCACGCCGATCACTCGGGCGGCCTGCGCGCGTTCGTCGCCGTGGGCGCGACGATCGTGGCGGGCGAGAGCGCGGTGGGCCTCTATCGCGACGTCTTCCGCGCTCCGCGCACGATCTCGCCCGACGCGCTCGCTGGCGCGCCGCGCCCCGCGCGCATCGTGTCGGTCGCTCCGGGTGAGACGTTCACCCTCCCCGACGCGCTGCACCCCGTCGCGGCCATCGCGATCGACACGGTGCACGCCTCCGACATGCTCATCGGACACGTCCCCGGCGCGAACGTCGTGTTCGTGAGCGACATCTACAGCCCGGGCCAGCCGCCGTTCTCGCTGTACACGCTGATCGAGCTCCGCGAGGCGATCCGCGCAGCGAGCATCGGCGTAAGCGCCATCGCTGGCGGCCACGGCTCCCGCACCTC
>JBKDQC010000822.1:0-21811 GCA_046342295.1 Deltaproteobacteria bacterium
TCACGAGGGCACGCCACAGGGCGGGCCGTTGTCGCCGCTCTTGGCGAACGTGCTGTTGGACGACGTGGACAAAGAGCTGGAGAAGCGCGGTCACGCGTTCGTGCGCTACGCCGACGACCTCAACATCTACGTGAGGTCCAATCGGGCGGGCGAACGCGTGATGGAGGCGATGCGTCGTCTCTATGCGCGTCTTCGCCTTCACGTGAACGAATCCAAGAGCGCGGTCGCGCGCGCCACGGAACGCAAGTTCCTCAGCTTCACGTTCTGGGAGAGCTCAGGACGCGAAGTGAAGCGTTGCGTAGCCCCGCAGGCCCTTGCGAGGATGAAGGATCGCGTGCGCCACCTGACCCGGCGCGTAGCGGGTCAGAGCCTCGCGCCTGCGTGTGGGACGGCGGGCTGAACGCCCGCCGCCCCGATGCCGATCCGAGTGAATCGGCGAGAGCCTCCCTCCCGCCGATTCGAGCCCGTGGCACCCGCATCGATCCATCCAAGTGCCACGTGCTCTCAGCCCCCGCCGAGCACCGCGACCACCTCGATCTCGACGCGGACGTCGCGCGGCAACCGCGAGACCTGCACGGTCGAGCGGGCTGGCGGCGCGATGCCCTCGAAGCGCTTGCCGTACACGGCATTGACCGCGGCGAAATCCTCGAGATCGAGGAGAAAGATGGTCGTCTTGACGACGTCGCCGAAGCCGGCGCCGGCGGCGCCGAGGACGGCGGCGAGATTCGCCATGATCTGCTCGGTCTGCTCGGCGGCGCTGGTGCCGACGATCGCCATGGTCGCTGGGTCGAGGGGAATCTGCCCCGAGAGGTAGAGGAAATTGCCCGAGCGGATCGCCTGAGAGTAGGGGCCGATCGCCTTGGGCGCCTGGTCGGTCGAGATCGCGGTGCGGCTCATGAAGCGTCGATACCACACCCGCGACCTCCAACGCCGACGGCCTGCTGGGCGGCGCACCGAACGAGATCGCCGGGACGGTAGCTCGGCGCCTCGCCCGCCCTGCGATGACGAGGAATGCGCCCGTGCTCGATCACGCGCTGCTCACGCCAGGTCCGCGGCTCCACGGACCTCCCGGCCGCGGAGCCAGTCCTCGAGCATCGCGTTGACGATCTCGGGCGCCTCTTGCTGCACCCAGTGCGAGCATCTCGGCACGAAGCGAAGGGTCAGATTGCGCACGAGCTCGTCCGTGCGGTCGGTGAGCTCCTTGCCGAGCGCCGTGTCCTCTTCGCCCCAGATCATCAGCGTCGGTGTCTCGAGCGGTGGGTACCTCACGGTCGTCCGGTAGCGCGCGGCCGCCCGGTAGTACGCGAGCATGCCGCGGAGCGCGCCCGGGCGGGCGGCCTCGCGTCGGTATACGTGGAGCACCTCCGGCGGAAAGCGGCTCCGATCGACCGCCATGCCCACGAACGCCGCAGCGATCGCGTGGTGATCGTTGCGGGCCAGGTACCGCTCGGGCAGCCACGGGAGCTGGAACATGAAGATGTACCAGCTGCGCAGGAGCTGCGGGCCCCAGCGGCCCAGCGCCTGCGCGAGGCGCCGCGGATGCGGCATGTTGAGGACGATCAGGCGGTCGATCGGCCGCACGCGCCGCAGCGCGAAGTGCCACGCCACGGCGCCGCCCCAGTCGTGGGCGAGGAGCACCACCTCGCCGTCGCCCGCAGTGCCGCGGAAGTGGTCGATGAGGCCCGCGACGTCCTGCACGAGCTCCTGGATCCGGTAGTCCGCGACGCGCGGCGGCTTGTCGGATGCCCCGTAGCCACGAAGGTCCGGCGCGTAGACGCGGTAACCCAGATCCGCGAGGAGCGTCATCTGGTAACGCCACGAGTACGACGACTCGGGGAAGCCATGCAGGCAGAGCGCGAGCTTCTTGCTCGTCGGCGCGCCCGCGACGCGGACGCGCAAGCGGATGCCGTTCGTGGGGATCTCGACGCTCTCGAAGTGCTCGGGGTCGTCGAAGACGCGGAGGGAGTCGGGAGTGGGCATGGTGCAGCGGGTCGCAAGAGCGTAGGCGCTCGGGACATTCATCTTCAACGGGAGCCGCTGCGCGGAGCTCGAGGTCGAAGTCGACCAGGCGGTCCTCAGAGCATGAGTCACTTGGATTGACTCATGCTCTGATCGTTTCTTGCCGGAGGGTCTGGCCGCAGTCCCTCTCTCGCCGAGTGAATCGGCGAGAGCCTCCCTCCCGCCGATTCGAGCCCGTGGCACCCGAATCGATCCATCCGAGTGCCACGTGCTCTCAGCTCAGACCCCCGGCGGCGGCCCCACGTAGACCGACTGCGGGCGGACGAGGCGTCCGACGCGCCGCTGCTCGGCGACGTGCGCGCCCCAGCCGAGGAGCCGGCCGTTCGCGAAGGTCGCGGCGAAGAGCTCACGGGGCAGGCCCACCGCGTCGAGGAGCACGGCGGTGTAGAACTCGACGTTCGTGTCGAGCGCGCGCTCCGGGTGGCGCTCGCGGAGGGCCGCGCGGGCGGCCCGCTCGACGGCGCGCGCGAGGGCGAGGCGCTCCGTCGCGACGCCCTCGGCCGAGAGGCGCTCGATCGCCCGCTCGAGGACGGCCGCGCGCGGATCGCGCACGCGGTAGATGCGGTGCCCCATGCCCATGATGCGGCGGCCTGCTGCCAGCTCACGCTCGAGCCAGGCCTCCGCGGCCTCGGGCGCACCGATGGCGTCGAGCATGTCGAGCACCGGCCCCGGCGCGCCGCCATGCAGCGGGCCCTCGAGCGCTGCGATCCCAGCGACGCACGCTGCTGCGAGGCTCGCGCCGGTCGAGGCGACGACCCGCGCGGTGAACGTCGAGGCGTTGAGGCCGTGGTCGCTGACGGTGACGAGGTAGCTGTCGAGCGCCCGGGCACGCGCCTCCGCATGCGGCGCCTCTGGCGCGAGCATGGCGAGCAGGTCGCGCGCGTGCGTGTGCTGCTCGCGCGGCGGCACCGGAGCGAGGCCGCGCAGCGAGCGGCCATGGGCGGCGAGGGCGACCGCGGTTGTCGCCGCCAGGAAGGTCAACTCGTCCTCGAACGTGCCGACCGGCACCGAGATCGCGGACAGGGCGGCGCGGAGGGCCGACATCGCCCCCGGCGCGTGCCGGACATGATCGCCGGCGGCGCCGCTCTCATGAGCCCGCACCCGCGCCCGGCCGAGGGCGGCGGAGATCGAGGCACGCCGCGCGGCGTCCGGCACGGCGCCGTCGAGCAGGAGCCCGAGCCCGTCCTCGAAGCTGGCCCGCAGCGCGAGCGCCTCGACGTCATGGCCCGCGAGCACGAGCCGCCCACGCTCGCCGTCGACGTCGGAGAGAGCCGTGTGCGCGACGACGACGCCCTCGAGTCCATCGGCCCGCGGGGCCTCGGTCGAGCTGCGGGGGTTCGTCGTCGGGACAGAGGGCGAGGTGGGGGCGTGGACAGTCATCGGGACCTCCTCGGCGCGCGGCCGTCTGGGATGCGCCTACGCTGGGCATGGACGGGACGTGGATCAACGTGGATTGATGAATCCATGTCGCAGCCTCGAGGGGCAGCGCGGATGCCGCACCGAGAGGGGGCGATGGTCGTCGACCTCGCCATCGCCATCGCCGTCGCCTTCGCCTTCGCCTTCGTCCTCCCCATCGAGCTCGGCCTCGCTCTCGCTCCTCGACCTCGCCGCTCCTCTGGCGAGCTCGCCGTCGTCCCCGCGCGGCGCGGTGGCCGCGGGCTCCGGGGCCATGGCCGGCGGCGCGCGGCCGCGAGAGACTCGGGGCATGTCGGCTGAACGACGACCCCTCTCTGCGGCGCGGCCCGCGCGCGAACGAACGCTTGGCGCAGCGCACGCGGATCGGCACGAAGGCTACGTCTCGAGCGACGAAGCCGCGGCGATGCTCGACGTGAAGCGGGAGACGCTCTATGCGTACGCGAGCCGCGGGCTGGTACGGAGCGTCACAGGCCCGCGGGGCCGCGCGCGTCTCTCCGCGCGCTCCGACCTCGAGCGCTTGCGCGCCCGTCACGACGCGCGCGCGGGCCACGCGGCGGTGGCGGCATCGGCGCTGCGCTGGGGTGAGCCCGTGCTCGAGAGCGCGATCACGGAGATCACCGCACGCGGCCCGCGCACGCGCGGGGTCGTGCTCGCGGACCAGGCCGCCGGAGGCGTGACCTTCGAGGACCTCGCCGCGCTCGTGTGGGGCGCGGCCGATCCTCCGGCGCGCGGCGCCGCGCCTCCTGATCGCGACGCCGAGCGCGCCCTCGCATGCGCGCACGCGGTCCTCTCGCGGCAGCGCGGCGGGCGCCTCCTCGACCGGCTCGTCCTCGCGAACACGGCGCTCGGCGTGCTCGACGGGGGGCGCTTCGTCTCGGCGCGCGAGGCCGAGCTCGCCCGCGCGTGGCGTCTCTTGCGCGTGCTCGCCGCGTCGCTCGCGCTTCCCGATCGCCGTCGCGCGGTGCGTGTGCTCCGGGGATCGAGGCCGCTCGCGGTGCGCGTGCTCGAGGCGCTGGGCCTTCCGGACGACGACGCCACCTCGCGCCGCGCGATCGACGGCATCCTCGTCGCGCTCGCGGATCACGAGCTCAACGCGAGCACGTTCGCCACCCGGGTGGCGGCGAGCGCGGGCGCCGATCTCTACGCGTGTCTGTCGGCGGGCCTGGCCACCGTGTCGGGCCCGCGGCACGGCGGCGCCTGCGATCGGGTCGAGCAGCTCGTGCGCGAGGCAGCGAGCCCGCGCGGCGCGGACGGCGCGGTGTGCGCGCGCCTCGCGCGGGGAGAGGCGATCGCGGGGTTTGGCCATCCGCTCTATCCGACCGGCGATCCGCGTGCGCGACCGCTCCTCGAGATCGCAGCGCGCCTCGTGCGCGGACGCGCGCGGCCCGCGCCGTCGCGTGCAGCCGCACGCACGCTGCTCGCGATCGTCGAGCGTGTGGCGGCCCGTGGAGGAGAGCCGCCCTCGGTCGACGTCGGGTCGGTCGCGATCACGCTCGCGCTCGGCGCGCCGCCGGGCACCTCGACCGCGCTCTTCGCGCTCGGGCGGACGGTGGGCTGGGTCGCGCATGCCCTCGAGCAGCGCGAGAGCGCGGCGCTCCTTCGTCCGCGGGCGCGCTTCATCGGGCCCGCCCCCGTCGGCTCCTCGAGCGGCGCGGCTGACGTACTCTCTTGACCCATGACCCACCTCGCTCGCTCGTTCCGCCGTGCGCTCCTCCTCGTTTCGCTTCTCGCCTCAGGCTGCGAGGAGAGCACCGCCCCGAGCGACGCGGGCGCGGGGCCCGATGCGCACGCGCCGCCCGGCGTGGATGCCGCCCGGCCGGGAGACCCCGATGCGCCGACGGTGGGTCCGTCGAGCCCGCTCGTCGATCCGATGTGCCTCGACGGCATGTACCGCGAGGCGCTCCCCGATCGCAGCGCGTCGCTCGACGACCTCGTGGCGGCCTACTCGCCTGCTGGCGCCGAGGCCTTCGTGCAGGGTGTGCTCGAGCGCCGCTATCCGCACGGATGGACCCTCGTCCGCGAAGGGCGCGGCGGCTTCATCGACTGTCTGATGACGTTTCTGTCCGATCGGTCGAGCGCCGAAGCGGTGCTCGCGAGCCTCGGGACGGTCGTGCACGAGTGCGGGCACGTCTATGACCTCGAGCTCTCCGGGGGCGCGGACAACGTCTACGCGATCCGCGCGGATCTCACGATGACCGCCTCGCGCGGGGACACGACGGCCCGCGGCGGAAGCACGTTCGCGCGCAGCCTTCTTCGGGCGGACACGTACCAGGCCATGCGGCCCCCGTGCGCCCCCGGGCAGTTCCGCGGCTGCGACGGCTACGCCGACATCTACCTCGATGGGAGCCCGACCGACGGCACGTTCGACAGCGGCGATCAGGGCTTCAACCTCCTCATGGAGGAGGTCGTCCAGTACTCGAACTCGCTCGTCGTCGGATATGCATTCCCCGACCGCTTCTCGGGCGGGCGCTCGGTGTCGGACCGCGACGGGATGCTCACGTTCCTCTGGTACATGACGCGCTACCTGCGAATCGCGCGCACGGAGTACCCGAGCGCGTACGAGCACATCCTCAATGGCGACGGAGGCCGCTGGCGCCAGCTCGTGCTCACGATCTGGGGTCGCGCGTGGCTCTACCTCGAGGAGACCGCGGAGCTGCCTGGCCTCGGCATCGACGACGACGCGCTCGTGCCGCTCGCGACGGCGCCCGAGCTCGTCGAGGAGATCGAGCGCCTCCGCACCGCCGAGGGCTGCCCTTGAGCGACAGCGCCGCGCGTGCGCCGACGTCGACCGAGTTGGTGCGCTCGCTCGTCGTCCTCTTTCCGGGGTGTGCGTACCTCGAGATCGCGCAGGCGGTCGCGCGTCTGCGCGCGTACGGTGAAGTCCATTTCGTCTCCCCGGACGGCGCGAACGTCGAGACGAACGACGGCCCGCGCCTCGCCGCGGACGGTTCGTACGCCGACGCCTTGGTCGAACGTGTCCGCGTCGTGCTCGTGCCCGGTGGCGATGTCCATTCCGTGAGAGAGGATGACGCGCTCTCGTTTCTGCTTCGACGTGCGTCGGACGCGGGCGCGGTGATCGGTGGCATCTGCAATGGCGCGATCCTGATCGCGCGCGCGGGCCTCGTACGGGGTCGACGAGTCACCCACACGGCGGTCGAGCGCTACGCGCCGCTCGCCTCGTGGGGCCCTTTGCGGGCGTATGCCGATCCGCTCGTGGCGGGCAGCCTCTACGTGGACCGGCCGGTGGTGGTCGACGGAGCGCTCGTCACCGCCAAGCCGTGGGCGGCCATCGCGTTCGCCTCCGAGGTGTGCGTGACGGCGGGCCTGGAGAGCCCTGCCGAAGCAGCGCGCGAGGGCGCGTATGCGCGCGGTGAGCGTGTGTCGTCGCGCGAGCCGACCGTGCACTGCGTGATCGCGCTCCGCCCGGGGATCACATCGATGACGCCGATGCTCGTCGAGGCGCGAGTCGAGCGACTCCGCGAGCTCGACCGCGAAGGACGGCTCGTGCTTGCGGGTCGATGGAGGGATCGCGAAGAGGTCCTCGTCGTGCGCGTGCGCAGCGATGAAGAGGCGCGCGCGATCGCGGCGTGCGATCCGTCTGTCATTGCAGGCGCGCGCGTTGCCGAGGTGTGGCGCTGGGAGTTGTCCAGCGAAATGAACGCGTACGGGGGCCTCGCGAAAGGCCCGCTCGCGCCTTGACGCGCGCTCACCGCTTGGGGCCCGCACAGACTCACCAAGCTATTTCGCCGCCGCCGCGGTGTTGTCTTCAGCGCCTTTGCCTCGAGAGACTGGCGGCATTCCTCGCCGTTCGGTCAACGCGGCAGGGCGCCTCGACATCCAAGCAGGCTTCGTCGACCCAGGCGCTTGCGTCAGCGGGCGCTCGACCAGGCGGCGATCGCGGTGGCGATGCCGTTGTCGTCGTGCGCGAGCGGCAGGCCGTCGCGTACGTAGAACTGGTAGTGGTCCCAGGCGGCGGGGCGCGCGTCGTGCGCGAGCATCCAGGGCCCCACGGCGATGGCGTCGACCTCGGCGGCGACGTCCAGCCAGCGGCGCGCGAGCGAGCGGCGCTCCTCGAGCGTCGCGGTGCACGCGCCCTCGGCGGGGCTTCGCCGAAGGCCGAGCTCGCCGACGAGGAGGCGCTTGCCTTGCGCGCGCGCGATCGCGGCGCTCTCGCGGAGAAGGCGCTCGCCGGCTGCTGCGACGAGCGAGGGCGGGATGCCCCACGCCTCGGGATAGAGATGCACCGAGGGATGCTCGATCCACGGAGAGCGTGCGTTGAGAGAGAAGCTCGTGCGTGCGCGCCAGAGCCAGCCCGCGCGTGCGCGCCTCCAGAACGCCTCGTCTCGGCCCTCCGCAGTGACGTCGAGGCCCTCCTCGCCGCTCGTGATCCAGTGAGAGGAACAAGCATGTTTGCGCACGACACGCGCCACGCGATCGAGCCACTCGCGCACCGCATGACCGGAGGCGTCCAGGCCTTCGCCGCGCGGCTCGTTGAGCAGCTCCCAGCCCGCGATCGCGGGATGCGCCCCGTAGCGGAGACCATCCACGCTGGAGCGTCGCTCGAGCATCTGGGCGACGTGCGACTCGAAGAGCGAGACGGTCGCGGCGTGCGTGAAGAAACGCCCGTCGGCGGGGCGTGCGCCCTCGAGGCCGCCCCAGCGCAGGTACGTGCGCGCCCCGCCGAGCTCGTCCCACTGGTTGCCGAGCACGAGCACGAGGCGCAGCCCGTGCGCGTGGGCGAGCGCGATCACGTGGTCGAGGCCCTGCCAGGCGAGCTCGTCGTTCGCCGAGGGGCCGAGGCGCATCGCGCTGTCACCGCGCTTGCGTTCGTCGGCGTGGTTCGCATGGACCCGCACCAGCGAGGCGCCGAGGCGACGCGCCTTGCCGAGCACTTCCTCCACCACGCGCAGGGGCTGTCCGCGGCGGAGCGCCCGCGCGGCCTCCTCCTGGAGATAGAAGGCGTTGATGAGGAGCGTGGTGCTCACGGTGCGCCGGGATCCACGGCACGCCCCAGGCGTCGTCCGAGGCGCGGTCGATACGCTACACTCGCGCCGCCGAGCGCGCCGAGATGACCTCTCCGAACCCACGCGTGGACCTCACCGGGCGCGTCCTCATGAACAAGCTCCGCGTCGAGCGGCTCTTGGGCGAGGGCGGGATGGGTGCGGTGTACGAGGTCGAGCACCTCATCACGAGGCATCGCCGCGCGCTCAAGGTCATGCACGGCACGCTCGCCGCGAACGCCGACACGATCGCGCGCTTCATCCGGGAGGCGGGCGTCGCGGGCACGCTGCGCACGCCGTACGTGGTCGAGACCTTCGACGCGGGGCAGCTCGACGATGGCTCGCCCTACGTGCTCATGGAGCTGCTCTCGGGGCGCCCGCTGAGCGCGGTCTTCGAGTCGCCCGTCCCGGTCCCCGCGGGCCGCCTCGTGGGTCTCGTCTGTCAGGTGCTCGAGGGGCTCGCGGTCGCGCATCGCGCAGGCATCGTCCACCGGGACATCAAACCCGACAACGTCTTCGTCGCCGAGGACGAGCGCGGCCTCGAGCGGGTGCGGATCCTCGACTTCGGGATCTCGAAGTTCACGCAAGGCGCGCCGGACCTCCAGGGGACCCTCACGTCCGAAGGGACGATGATGGGCACGCCCTACTACATGTCGCCCGAGCAAGCGCTCGGCGTGAAGACCCTCGATGCGCGCTCCGACATCTACTCGGTGGGCGTGATGCTCTACGAGGGGCTCGCCCGACGGCGCCCCTACGAGGCCGAGACGCTCCCCGCGCTCGTGCTGAAGATCCATCATGGCGAGCACGTGCCGATCGCCCAGGCCGTGCCAGGCCTTCCAAGGAGCCTCGCCGAGACGGTGGAGAGGGCGCTGAGCGTCGATCCGACGCGTCGCTTCGGCAGCGCCGAGGAGATGCTCGCCGCGCTCGTGCCGCACTCCGACTCGCAGCTCGTGACGTCGCTGCAGACGCTCCGCAACGCCGCTCCCGCGTTCGCCGAGACGCTCGACACTTCGGCACCCCGAGCACCGAAGTCGGCGACAGCGGCGGCGGCCACGCAACCGCCTGGCGTCTCGCGTCGAGCCGCGTACGTCGTCGCTGCGATCGTGGCGCTCGCGTGGATGGGGGTCGGGGCGGTCCTCTGGATCGACGGGCGAGACGACGTGGAAACATCCACGGACGTCGCGCCCCGGCGAGAGCCGATCGACCCGCAGGCCCCGCCACCACAGGCCCCGCCACCGCAGGCGCCGCCACCGCAGGCGCCGCAACCACAGGCGCCGCCACCGCAGCCCCCGCCACTGGCGTCCCCGGTGCCCGCCGGCACGGCGCCGCCTCCCTCGGATTCCCGCGCGCCCTCGACGCCTTCCCCCGCCGAGAGGGACCGTGCACCGGGCGAGGCGGAGACGACGACCACGCCGAGGCGGTCGGAGCGGCCGAGCCCCCGCGTCTCGACGGACAGCGCTGGGATGCGCGAGCCGACCGCGAGGAGCCCGGGTCCGGTCGAGGGGCGCTTCGAGATCGAGCGCGGCTGGTAGGGCTTCGAGGGCCTCGCGGACGTGAATGCCGCGACCGTGTCTCGGCGAGGGCGTTCAAGGTGGCGCCGTGCGAACGCGCGCGAGCTGGTTGCGGCGCACGGACACCGACTCGGTCCAGCGGCGTCCGTCGGGCGCGCGAAAGCGCAGGGTCGCGCGGCCCACGGGCACCGCGTGGAAGACGAACGGCGTCTGGGCGCAGCGCTCGCGGATGCACACCTCGACCGAGACCGCGCAGGCGACCGCCACCTCGCCTGTGCCCCGATCGACCGGTGACACTTCGGCAGCGTCCCCGCGGCCTCGTCGCGGCATCGCTGCGTCGTGCCCGAGCGCGGAGCCCGCATCGGGGGTGAGCTCGGCCGGCGTGCCCAGGTCGTGACCCGCATCGGCCGGCCGCGCGAGCGGCGGCGCGGTCGCATGCGGTGGTGGTGAGGAGACCGCGCCGGGCACTCCCTGCGACCCCGTCCCGACCATGATCAGCGCGGTCATCGCCACGGAGGCCACCGCGAGCAGCGCCACCACCATCGCGAGCGTCAGGCGGGTCGTGATGCGCGTGGCGCGATCGTCGCGGTGCGCGCCGGAGACGGGCTCCGTCGGGTGGGCGAACGGCGTGCCTGATCCGAGGGGCAGCGGCGCGAGCGCTGGGACGAGCCGCGCAGCCGCGAGAGGCGCGAACGGCGCCGGGGCTCGGATGTCGGTGTCGCGCTCGGCTCCGAGGGAGCCCCGAGGCGGGCCACCGTCGTGGAGGACGGTGGCCTCGCCGCCTACCGTATGGGTCTGGCTCGTCTCGGCGTCCTGCGCTGCCGTCTCGTCCTTCGCGACGGTCGCCGCCACCTCGACCCGCGCTTCGCGCCGATCGCGGCAGACCTCGCTCACGAGCTCGCCGACCTCGACGCTCGTGAGCGGCGGACCGCTCGAGGCGAGGAACGCGTGAAGGTCACGCGCGATCGCGCGTGCCGTGGGGTAGCGGTCCGCTTGCGCACGCGACAGACAGCGCGCGGCGATCGCGTCGAGCTCGCGAGGGATGGACCCGATCACCGACGACGGCGCCGCGATCACCTTGTTCTCGACCGCGAGGATCGTGTCCACTTCGGTGCGGCCGAGGAAGAGTCGCTGCCCGGTGAGCCCCTCCCAGAGCACGATGCCGATGGCCCAGACGTCCAGCCTCCGATCGTAGGCAGCGTGCGCGAGCTGCTCGGGCGCGAGGTAGCCGAGCTTGCCCTTGATGCCGCCCGTCACGGTCTTGGTGATGCGATCGGCGGCGAACGCGACGCCGAAGTCGAGCACCTTCACGGCGCCGTCGTAGGTGACGAACACGTTGTGGGGCGAGACGTCGCGATGCACGACGTCGAGCGGCCGCCCGCGCTCGTCCTTTTGCTCGTGCGCCGCATGCAGGCCCTCGCACACGTCGGCGACGATCTTCGCGAGCGTGCGCTGCCAGCGTCTGCTGCCGAGCAGCTCGGGCACCCGGGTGACCCGCAGCTCCACCACGTTGAGCGGCTCTCCGACCAGGTACTCCATCGCCAGGTAGTAGGTCCCTTGGTCCTCGCCGAAGTCGAACGTGTTGCACACGTTCGGGTGGCTGATCAGCGACGCGAGGCGCGCCTCGTCGAGGAACATCTCGACGAGCTCCTTGCGCTTGGACAGGTGCGGGTGGATCCGCTTGATGGCGACGGGCTTCGCGAAGCCGCCTGGTCCCTCCGCGCGTGCGAGGAAGACCGTCGCCATGCCTCCCGCGCCGAGCTCGTAGAGCAGACGGTAGCGGCCGATCGTCTGCGACTCGATCTTCACCGGCTCGACCGCGGCGCTGTCCTCGTCGAGCTCCATCGACCCCTCGAGTATATCGGACGGCAGCCGCGCCTCGCGATTGTGTAGGATCATCGACGATGGCGACCCAAGAGACCCGCACGATCCAGCTGATCCGCGCCCCGGCTCGTGTGCTCGTCGTGACCGTGCTCGCAGGTCCCGACGCTGGCTCGGTCGGACCGGTCACCGGAAGCGCCATCCGCATCGGCGGCAGCCCGGACCTCGAGCTGCGGCTGCCCTCGGATCGGACCCTCTCGCGCCTGCACTGCGAGATCGCCGTCGAGGACGACGGCACGGCCCGCCTGCGGGATCAGGGCAGCAAGAACGGGACGTTCATCTCGGGCGCGCGGGTCCGCGAGGCCTGGCTGCCCGATGGAGGCCGCTTCGTGTGCGGCGCGACGACCCTCGAGGTCCGCGTCACGACCCGGGAGGTGCCGTCCGAGCAGTTCGAAGGCGACCGCTTCGGCGCTCTCCTCGGCTCTTCCCCCGTGATGCGGCGCCTCTTCGCCCGCATGACGCGCCTCGCGCGCACCGATCAGCCCGTCCTGGTTCGCGGCGAGAGCGGCACGGGCAAGGAGCTCGTCGCGCGGGCCGTTCACGAGGCCAGCGGTCGCGCGGACAAGCCGTTCGTGATTCTCGACGCGGGCGCGATCGCTGGCTCTCTCGCGGAGATGGAGCTCTTCGGGCACACACGCGGCGCGTTCACGGGCTCGCATGGCGAGCGCGCCGGCGCCTTCGAGCGCGCGCACGGAGGCACGCTGTTCCTGGACGAGATCGGCGAGCTCCCGCTCGAGCTCCAGCCTCGCCTGTTGCGGGCGGTGGACGAAGGTACGATCCAGCGCATCGGTGACCGCGATCGCCGAAAAGTGAACGTGCGGCTCATCGCCGCGACGCACCGACCCCTCGCGGAGATGGTCAACCAGGGCTCGTTCCGCGAGGACCTCTACCATCGCCTGAGCGTGCTCGAGCTCGAGCTGCCGCCGCTGCGCACGCGCGGCGAGGACCTCGCGCGCCTCGCTTGGGCCATCCTCGATTCCATCGCCCCGGGCGACGCGGAGGCCCGCTACGCCCTCGAGAACGCGCTCGCGACGCGGGCGAGCTACCCGTGGCCGGGCAACGTCCGCGAGCTGCGCAATTTCGTGACCAGGATCGCGATCCTCGGGGAGGTTCCGGAGGTCGCCGGGCCCCACCACGCGCGGCCCGAGCTCGCCGAGGACGGGCTCGGCATCCACGTCGACTTGGGCTTCCACGAGGCCAAGCAGAAGCTCCTCGACGTCTTCGAGCGCCGCTACGTGGAACATCTCCTCGACGAGACCGGCGGCAACGTGTCGGAGGCAGCACGCCGCTCGGGGCTGTCCCGCGGCCACCTCACCGAGATGATCGGCCGTCTCGGCCTTCGGCGTCGCTGACGTGGTCGGGGCCCGCGCCTGAACAACCTATCCGTTTCGCCGCCGGGGCATCCCCTCCAGCACCGCCCGTTCTCCTCGAGATACTCCCAGCATTGCTCGTCGCCCGATCGTCACGGGCGGGGCGTCGCGACGCCTGTCCGATCTGGTGATTCCTACGCGGGCCCTCGGCGTCGGTGATCCGCGCGCGTCCTCTCAGCCGAGGAGGATCACCGCGACTCCGCTCACCGCGATCGCGGCGCCGATCCACCGGCGCGCTGGCACGGCCTCCCCGCTCACGCGCGACAGCACGAGCACGAAGATCGCGCCCATCTGGTTCAGCAACGCCGCGCGTGACGCGGTCCCGTACTTCATGCCGCCGAGCCAGAGGATCATCGACACGTAGGTGCCGAAGAAGGTCGCCACGAGCGCTGCGCGCCACGCGGGTTGAGGCCGAAAGAGCGAGAGGACCTCCTCGCGCTTGCCGCGCGCGATCTCGAACACGAGGAGCGCGATCGAGCCGGACGCGAGGCGAATGGTCGTCGCTTCGAGGAGGTCGCTGCGGTCGAGGGCTGGCTTGGCCACCACGACGCCGACCGCGGTCGTGACGACGCCGGCGATGACCAGGCCGAGGCCCGTGCGGTCGATCGGGCGGGTGTCGTCGCGCCGCCGGTGCGAGACCACGAGCAAGCCGAGCACCACGAGGGGCCCCCCGAGGAGGAGCCCTGCCGCGAGCGGCTCGTCGAGAAAGACGGCCGAGAGCACCACGACCGTCGGCGAGTACGCGCAGTCGGCCACGGCGGCCACCGACGCGTCGATCCGCCGCAGGCCAGCGAGAAAGAGCGTGTCCGCGACCGCGAGCCCGAGCACACCGCTCACGACGAGGCTGAGCCAGTCGCCCGCGCTCCGTCCGAGGTCGGGCGCGCGCCCGAGCCCGGCCATCGTGAGCAGGAGAAGCGCGGTCGCGACCGCGTTCTTGAAGAGATTGACCGCCGTGGGCGGGAGCTTTTCGAGTCGCCGAAACGAGATCACCGCGACGGCCCACGCCAGCGCGCATCCCAGGGCCATCGCGTCTCCGGACCAGCTCGGCATGTCTCGCGGCGCGACTCTGAGGCCTCCGGGCTCGCTTGGCGAGCCGGAGTGTGCCGCGGCGCCGGACGGAGCCCGACGTACGCAGTCCCGATCACTCCACCGAATCGACGCGCGCGAGCACGCGGAACTCGCCGTTGGCTCCGGAGCTGTCGTCGCGGATCTCGAGCGAGCCGCCGATGGTGTTGAGGCTCATGGACCCATCGCGATCCTCGCGCGAGGTCGAGGAATCGCTGCCGACGACGTCGCGCCGAGGGCCCTCGTAGAGCACGCAGGGGAAGTAGCCTGCGGTCCCGCCGCCGTAGAGTAGGCGTGCGCCGCATAGGATCTGCGCGTTGCACCAGAAGGTGCCGTCCTCCCGGTCGTGTCTCGTGACGTCGGCGGAGCAACTGGTGCCGACCGCGACATCCGCGAGGCCCGAGACCTCGGTGACCGTCGCGCGCACGCGGCGCAGGTCGGTGCCCGCGGTCCCGCCCGGCCCGATCGGCGTGGCCGGGCCGACGACCGGTGGGGTCGGCGGTGCGCCTCCCGTCGTCGGAGGTTGCATCCACGTCGGTGTCGGAGCGGACGGCTCCACGGTGCGCGCGCTCCGCACGAAGTACCACGCAGCGGCGCCCGTCACGCAGAGCCCGCACAGGAAGAGCAGCGCGCATCCGACCCCGACGCCAACCCAGAGTGTGCCGTTGTTTCGCATCAGAAGGTTCCCGTGAGAGAGAGCCCGCCCGGGCCCACGTCCAGCGACACCGAGGGCCGCGTCGTCGTGCTGGCGTCGATCTGATCGTCCGAGGGCGGCAGGAAGAAGATCACGAGGCCCGCGAGGAGGGCCGCCGCGCCCACGCCGACGAGGATGCCGCCCGAGACGGCCAGGCCCTCACGGATGCCGAGCTCGCGGTTCGTGATCGCCTCGAACTGCTGCGGATCACCCTCCATGGGAAAGGAACTGACGATCATCCTCTCGCATTCCTCGTCGATCGGAGGGGCCGCGTTGCAGAAGCGGATGATGCTCTGTCGATCGCTCAGCCGGGATTGCTCCAAGTGGACCTCTCGACCCAGGAAGAACGCGCCGCCGCCGAGCCCCACCGCGCCTCCGACGACCATCGTGATCGCGGCGCCCATCCGCACCGCGCTCGCCTGCGCGCGCATCGACTCGCGGTGTGCGGGCAGCCACTGGTATCGCGTGTCGAACGCGAAGGTCGGTCGCTCCGGGATGTCGATGCGCTCGCGCACCGGCACCATGTCCTCGGCCTCGACCTCGAGGTCGTGCGGACCGTACGGGAGCTCGAGGGTGCTGGTTCCGGGCGCGAGATCCATGCCGTCGATGCGGAGGGTGTGGGACGTCGTGGGGAGGGCGAGGGCGAGGCGGGTCATCACTCCGGCGCCGGCGTTCGCGGCCGTCGCGAGGTCGACGCGGAGCGTGTGTTCCTGTGCGGCGGCGAGCTCGACCAAGCGCTCGACCGGCTCGTAGCCGCGGCGGCTCACTTCGACGCGGTGCCGTCCCGCCGGCAGGCTCACCGGGAGCTCGACGGGTGAGAGACCGATCGAGCGCGCGTCGATGCGGACGTCGGCCCCTGGGACGCCGATCACGAGCCTCAGGCGGGCCGCGTCCTCGCTGCGCGGCGCGAGCTCGAGCGCGACCGTGCGGGACTCGCCACCCGCGATCCGGAAGCGGAAGCGCGCGGGCTCGTAGCCATCGGCGCGCGCGATGACCATGTGCTCGCCCGCGCCCGTGCGGACGGCGCTCGCGAGCGGCGCCCTGCCGAGGTCGACGTCGTCGAACGTGACGAGCGCGCCAGGCACCGAGACGTCGACCTGGACGCTCGCGATCCGCGCCGATTGGGTGCGGATCTCGGTCTCGACGAGCGCGCGCCGCTCCGGCGCGATCGCGCTCGCCTCCGCGAGGTAGCGCTCGAGCGCCTCCACCGCCTCGACGGCGCGGCCCAGTCGCGCCTGGATCTGACCGATGTTGAAGAGGATGGACGCGCGGTGACTCCCCGCGTAGGCCGCCTCGAATTCCGCGAGCGACGCTGCGTACTGCCCCTCGTCGTAGAGGGCGACGCCGCGCTCGTAGTGCTCACGCGCCGCTGCCTCGTCCTCTGCGCGAACCCTGGCGCTTCCGGCGCCGGCGAGCACGACGGCCACGAGAAAGGTCCAGAGAAGGCGCATCCAGAGAGAGCGCATTGAGCGGCGGCGTACCATCGACCGACACCGTCCGTCGAGGGCGCTCAGCGCGCGGGCGGTCGGACGGCGCAGTCCATCGACACCTCGATGCGCTCGGTGCCGTCGACCTCCCCGAGGTACAGCACCGCTGCGCGCGGCCCCCACGACGGGCCGGCGACCTGGCAGAAGCCTCGCGTCGAGACGAGCGTCGTCCCGAACTGGCACTCGAGGCTGCGTGTCTCGGACCAGTTCTCCGTGCTGATCGCGACGCGGCTGGGCGCGCTGTACCGGCACTGGTAGGCGCTCTCCTGGATCGCCACTGCGCCGGCGTCGGCCCCGATCGGACCGCGCTGC
Organism: Deltaproteobacteria bacterium; assembly: GCA_046342295.1. Classification (GTDB taxonomy): domain Bacteria; phylum Myxococcota_A; class Polyangia; order Polyangiales; family Sandaracinaceae; genus JAFLCL01. Next base: position 16,756 of record JBKDQC010000822.1, read on the forward strand.
GCGGGGGCCGAGCCGTGCGGCGAGACGAAGAGGGTCCACTCCACGGGGGTGCCGGCGAACGGGATGTTCCGTGGCCGACGGCGCTGGGCGTCCACGCCGCTGCCGACGAGCGTCGCGAGCGCTCCGAGCGAGAGCACCAAGAACACGGCCGTTCGAGAGGGTCTTGTGGGCATGGGAGGCGTCGTGGCCGAGGGTGACTCCGAGGGATGCATCCGGGCGCGCTACGATAGCCCAATGCGAGAGCCCACGGCAGCAGCGCGGTTGGACGAGGCAGTGCGCGAGTCCTTCGAGCGCGCGCAGGTTTCGTTGCTCCGCGAGCTGGTGGAGCTGCCGAGCGCGACACGTGAGGTCGACGATGTGAACCTCGCCTCGCGGCGCCACGATTCGGCGGCGCGTGCGGCGGGGCTCGGGGTGCGGCGCGTGCCCGCCGGACCGCACGAGGTCGGCGAGCACCGCGTCTATGCGACGCCGGCTGCACGCGAGGAGGCGGCGCCGGCGCTGCTGCTCGTGGGGCACATCGACACGGTGTTTCCGCGAGCGATGGGCTTCTTCGGGATGCGCCGCGAGGCCGACCGCGCGATGGGGCCGGGCGTGCTCGACATGAAGTCGGGCTTGACGGAGATGCTGTTCGCCCTCGAGGCCGTTCGGGCGGTGGACGCCGCCGCGTACGCGCGCCTGCCCGTGCGGATCGTGGTCGTGAGCGACGAAGAGATCGGCTCGCCGTCGTCTCGTGCGCTCTTCGACTCGCTCGCGCCGCACGCGGCAGCGGCGCTCGTCTGCGAGGCGGGCCGCGCGCACGATCACATCGTCACGCGGCGCAGGGGAGGGGGGCTCTTCACGATCCACGCGGAGGGCCGCGCAGCGCACGCGGGAAACCGCCACGCGGAGGGCGTGAGCGCGATCCATGCGATCTCCGTGGTCGTGCTCCGCCTCGAGGCGCTCACGGATTACGCGCGAGGACTGACGGTCAGCGTCGGGCTCGCGAGCGGCGGCAGCGCGAAGAACACGGTGCCCGAGCATGCGGAGATCGGCGTCGACGTGCGCTTCTCCTCGGCCGCCGACGTCGTCGTGCTTCGAGAAGCGCTCGAGCGGATCGCGCGCGATCCGTTCGCGGGCTTCGAGGTCCGCTGGCTCAACGAGCGCGTTCTGCGCGCGAAGGTGCGCGTGGAGGGCGGCGTGACGCGCCCGCCGATGGAGCCGAGCGAGCGCACGCACGCGCTCCGCCTCGCCTACGAGCCGCACGCCGCTGCGGTGGGCCTGGGGATCGGCGAGGCTCCCCTCCAGGGCGGCGGCTCCGACGCGAACTTGCTCGCGTCGCTCGGGGTTCCTTGTCTCGACGGGCTCGGCCCCTTCGGCGAGTTCTTCCACGAGACGCGCGAGTGGTGCTCGCTCTCGAGCCTCGAGCGGCGCACACAAGCGCTCGCGCGTTTTCTCCACGCACGCGCGGTCGGCGCGTGCACCGTCGGCTCGCCCGACGAACGGTCGGGCGTCGCGCCCTCGCTCACCACACGAACGGGATGAGGCGCGCCGGGACTCGTCTGGCGTAGTCGAGGTACGCGGGATCGGTCAGGGAGCGTTCTTCCTCCTCGATGCGCACCGCGACCGCGGCGGCGGTCAGCGCGAAGATCGCTGCCGCGACGATCGCCCGGGGCAGCCCGAGAACGCGGTCTTCGAGGTCGAGCGAGCCCAGCGCGGCGGCGCTCGCGGCGACCATGCCGAGCTCGCACGCGTACGCAGGATGCCGGACGAGGGCGTAGGGCCCGCGGGCGACGAGCGCGCGCCGCGCCGCGAAGATCGCGAACGAGCGCCCCAAGGTCAGGAGCGACGCGCACGCGCCGAGCGCGCCGATGACGAACAGCGCGAGTGTAGGGCCCTCGAGGCGGGCTGCGCCGAGACGAAACGCCACGCCGGACAGGACCAGCGACGGTACCGACCGGGCGAGCGATCGCCACGAGACCGCGTCGGGCGCAGGTGCCCGCACGAAGAAGAGGTACGCGGCCACCGCGTGGAGCGAGGCCCCCGCGCAACGCACCGGCCAAGGCGGAGGCGCGCCGTCACCCATCCCGAGCAGCACGCCGATCGACCAGCAGGCGAACGACGCGGCGAGCGCCCGGTCGACGAGCTTGCCCTCTCGGATCAGCCCCGCGGCGGTCAGTAGAAGAACATCCCGCAGCCCATGAAGTACGAGGCGGCGTTGAGCACCACGAGGAAGAGGATGAAGCCGCCGATGCCGACGAGACGCTGAACGAGTTGGTTCTGCATGGACTCTCCGTGGGGCCGGATCCGCGGCCGCGAACTCGATGTACGGACCATCGTCCAGGAAATTCCCCACGCTGTCACCGGGGCGGAGCGGCCGCGGCCGGCGAGGTCGAGACGGAAGTCGAAGTCGAGGTCCGAGTCGGTCTCGAGCGCGCTTCAGGGCCCGACCACGAGCGGCAGACCGAAGCTCGAGTACATCGTGCGGCCGAGCGAAAAGGTCGTGATGGGTACTTCGTCGCGGCCATCGAGCCCGGTCCGCACGATCACGTAGCTCTCGCCGTCGCCCCCGGAGAGACCCCGCGCGATGTAGAGGTGGCCCCGCGCCAGGTCGACGGCCAGACCGACCACCGCGCCGCGGGCGTCGGCGTCCGCGAGGCTCGTGCGGTCGGTGACCGTCAGCGCGTCGCTGCCGGAATCCCGCACGCGCACGCGCTCCACGCACGAGCGTGCGCCCGAGGCGCAGGAGCCGGTCACGAAGGCGGTCGTGTGCGTCCAGTAGAGCTGGGTACTTCCGTCGCTGCCGACGAGCGCGGCCGCCGTGCGGATGCTGGCGCAACGCACGGTGGGCTCGATCGCGCCCTGCCTCCGCCCGGTGCCATCTCCGGCCACGCGCACGACGCGCATCGTCACGTCGCAGCGCCCGTCGTCGGTCACCGAGAAGACGCGCCCGAGCCCGTCGACCTGGACGCCCTCGATGCCCGCCACGTCGGTAACGAGGGTTGGCGCGCCACCGACAACGGGGAATCGTACGATCGGACCGCGCCCGGTCGGCGGGCTGCCACCGTCGCTGCCGGCGAACAGCACCGAACGCGCGACGTCGTCGACGGCCAGCGCATCGACGAGCGAGACATAGGCCGACGTGCTCGCGAAGAGCGCGGGCGCCGTGCCGTCCGTGTTCACGGCGCGGATCTCGTTCGTGTCCGAGTCGGCCCAGTAGAGTCGACCGCCCGCGTCGTCGAGGTCGAGCGCGGTGACCCAGGTGCCGATGGCAGTGACGACGGACGCGCTGCCCACCGGCCCGGTCGGCCCCAGCGGCAACCGCATGAGCGAGTCCCGGGTCGGGTAGTAGAGGTGGTAGGGCCTCCCCGCATCCGGCGCGGCGGCGTCGGGCCCGGAGCTGTGGGCGTCCGTCATGGCCGCATCGACCACGGCTGTGTCGGCGCTCTCCGGCTCCCGTGCATCGAGCGGCTCGGTGCCCGCGTCGGTCCCGGTCGGTTCGCCTGCGTCGAGCCTCTCGGAGGTGCCCGTGTCGGTCCTCGCCAGCTCGCCCGCGTCGAGGCCTGCATCGGTCCTTTCGGGGAGGCTGCCCGTGTCGGTAAGGCCCGTGTCGGTGAGGCCCGTGTCGGTGAGGCCGGAGTCGAGCGAGGCGTCCTCGCGGGTGCTCGCGTCGCTCGTGATGGGGACGAGCTCCACGACCCCGCAGGCCGACAGCCACGGTAGAAGAAAAGCTCCAAGAAGGCGTGTGGGATGGCTCATGCGCGTCGAGGCGCCGGGAGCGACGAAACCGGCTCAACATTCGTCGGGAGACAGGTCGTTCGCGCCCGTCACACCGCGCTCAAGGGCCGAGGCCCACGCGCAGCCCTCCGCCCAGACCGAGGACCGGAAGGCCCCAGCGAGGCACGGGAACACTCGCGAAGACGACCACCGCCTCGGGCAGGGCCACGCCCACGCTCCCCGCGGCGTAGAGCGCGACCGAGTCGGAGATCGCGAGCGAGGCCCCGAGCTCGAGCGCGAGGCCGAAGAGCCAACCGTCGTCCACGGCGCCCACGCCAGGCCCCCCCGTCGCGCCGCTCGTCCATACGTACTGTGCGCCGGCCCGCAACGACGCCCACAGATCGACCGGATCGCGCAGCGGATGGAGCGACAGGTCGAGCGCGGCGGCCGCGAAGAGTACGTCGGCCCGTGCGTCGCCGCGCACCAGCGACACCGGCACCGTCGGGACCGACACGCGGGCGCCCAGCGCCAGAAAAGGGGCGAGATGGCCGTCGACCTGCACATCGAGCGCGAGCGCCGGGTCGACTCCGCCGACGCCGAAGAGCCCCGAGGCTCCGACGCGGAGCAGCAGCGACGGCGGCGCGCGCACGGCGGGCGCGGCCTCCGAAGGAAGCGCCACGAGCGCGTCGATCGCCCGCGGCAGCGGCTCTTCCGAGAGGCGCAGCTCGAGGAGGCTCGCGCGCAGCGCCTCGACCGCCCGGTGCGCGAGCACCTCGTCGTCGCCGCCTGCACCGTCGATCTGGCGCAGAACGGTCTTGCCCGTGAGCCGGTCGGTCGCCCAGATCTCGACGCCGCGTTCGTTGGGCGCGAGCGACAGGATCGCGATCGCCCCGAGGCGTGCGGCCGTCTCCTCGAGGGTCGCTCGGTCGAGCGGCACGGGCGGCTCGAGCACGATCGCTCGAAAGCCACGGCTCGCGAGCTCGGCGCGCACCCGCGTGCATGTCGCTCGGAGCTCGGGCGGAGCCTGAACAGCCACACGAGGCGCCTCGTCCGCGGGTGCGGCTGGTTCGTCCGCGTCCACCGCGCGCGGTGCGAGCGGCAGAAGCGCGGCGAGGAGGCCGGAGACGACCCAGCGCGCGATCACGGCGCCGAGCGTCGCCGACGTTGCGGGGCCAGGCGCGCGGTGCGCCTCGCTCACTCCGCGAGCACCCTGCGCGCGAGCGCTGCGTGCGGCCCCTCGGCGTCGAGCGCGAGGTAGCGCCGCGCCCAGCGCGCTGCGCCCGATGGGTCACCCGCCTCGTGGCGCGACTCGAGCAGACGCCCGATCGCCTCGCGCTCGAGCGCGCCTGCGGGATCTTCGCGC
>JBKDQC010000823.1:0-29985 GCA_046342295.1 Deltaproteobacteria bacterium
GCGCGTGCTCGCCTGCGACGTGGGCTGGAGCCTCCGCGGCGTGGTGCGTGAGGAGGCGGGTGGGCCCGCCTTCGCCGTCGGCGAAGCAGGGGCGATCGTACGCATCGAGCCGGATGGCTCGTGCGTCACGGAACACCACGCGCCCGGCGCGCCGATGCTCCACGGCATCGGCCGCGGCCCGGACGGTCACCTCCTCGCCGTGGGCGACGCAGGCACGGCGTACCGCCGGGGCGAGGACGGCGCCTGGACGCCCCTCGATCTCGACGCCGGAGGCGTGAGCCTGCGCGCGGTCCGGAGCATCGACCGCTACGTCTTCGTCGTCGGAGCCGGCGGTGTTGTCCTTCGACACATCCGCGTGGACGGGGGCTGAGGTGCGCTCGGCCCTCGCACTCGCGCTCGGCCTGAGCCCCCTCTGCGTAGGGGCGCTCGCGGGGGGCGTCATCGCAGCCTGCGGGAGCACCTCCCCAGGACGCGTGGCGCGCCACGTCGAAGACGAAGCCGATCGCTGCGTGCTCGCGCTGCGCTTTGTCTCGGACGACGCCGAAGATCGCCTCGGCTCCGGCGCGTCGCTCGACGCCGAAGGGGCCCCCGGCGCGCCGACGACCGAGCTCTCGCTCGTCCGGATCTGCGATCAAAACGGGCGAATCGTCCGCTCCCTCGGCACGCAGGCCGGCGTATGTCAGCACGCGCCCGAGGCCCGCGGGACCTTGGTCAGCGCGCGCTGCTGGTGGCCAGGACACACGGGCGTCTCGCTCCGCATGATGCGGGAGGGACAGCGCGTCTTCGTCGTCGCGCTCGAGGAGAGCAGCGGCGCCGACCCCGTCACGCTGGGCGCGGTCGAGGTCCCCGCGCGCGCGCGCCTCGAGGTGCTCGCGCCCGGTCGCGCGCGCCCGTGAGGAGCGCTCCCGACCGGGGCGACGCGAGGCTAGGACGGAATGCGCTCCCCGGCTCTCGCGTTGTGGACCCAACCTCCCCCTCCGATCGAGTACCCTCCCCGCATGCGCACCCGCGAAGACGTCGAGGCCTACCTCGCCAAGAGCCCTTACCCCTTCCACGAGCTGGAGGAGAACACCTGGCTCGTGCAGGACCGGAGCGGCGCGAAGGAGAACATCGTCGTGCGCCTCTCGGGCGACATCGTGCTCTTTCGCGTGAACGTGGTCGACCTCGCCTCGATCGACGCCGCGCGGCGCGAGGAGCTCTTCTCGCTCCTGCTCGAGCTGAACGCGGGCGACATGCTCCACGGCGCCTACGGCATCGCGAAGTCCGACGCGGGCGGCAAGGTGCTCCTCACCTCGGCCATGCGCCTCGAGGATCTCGACTACTCCGAGCTCGTCGGGACCCTCGACGATTTCTCGATGGCCATCGCCAAGCACCACGAGCGCATCGCCCGGTTCAGCGTTCGGGCCTCGACACCGCCCGCGTCTGCGTGAAGCGGCGCGCGCACCACCTTCGGAGGAACGACGATCATGGGCTTCTTCGGCCGCCTCGCGACGCTCATCAAGAGCAACCTGAACGACCTCATCTCGAAGTCGGAAGACCCCGAGAAGATGCTCAACCAGATCATCCTCGACATGAACGCGCAGCTCGTCGAGGTGAAGAAGCAGGTCGCCGTGGCGATCGCCGATCAGAAGCGCCTCGAGCGCCAGTGGCAAGGCGAGAAGGCGGTCACCGAGGAGTGGCACAAGAAGGCCATGCTCGCCGTGCGCGCCGGCGACGACGAGCTCGCCAAAGAAGCGCTCATGCGCAAGAAGGAGCATGAGCAGCTCGCCACAGGCTACGAAGACCAGTTCAAGAAGCAGACCCAGGCAGTCAACCAGGTCAAGCTCGCGCTCCAGGCGCTCAACAACAAGATCGGCGAGGCCAAGCGCAAGAAGGATCTCCTGATCGCGCGCAACAACCGCGCGAAGGCAATGGAGGAGATCCAGAAGGCCATGGGCAAGCTCTCCGACACGAGCGCGTTCGACGCGTTCAGCCGGATGGAGCAGAAGATCGAGCAGCGCGAGGCCGAGGTGGAGGCCCAGAGCGAGCTGTCCGAGGAGTACTCGGGGGACATCCTCCGGAACAAGTTCGCACGCCTCGAGGTGACGGCGGGCGCGGACGCGGACCTCGAGGCGCTCAAGCGAGAGATGGGGATGATCCCCGCGGCGGCAGCCCCGGCGGCCAAGACCCGCGTCGAGGAGACCAAGGCCGAGGAAGAGCTGAGCGAGGCCGAGATGGCCGAGCACGAGGCTGCGCTCGAGGATCTCAAGAAGCGCGAAGAAATGGCCAAGGGATGAGGCCTCGTACCCACTTCGCCAGGTCGCTCACGGCGCGCGCGTGAATGTCGCGCCGTGAGTCGATCCAGCCGCCGCCCGATGGCACCTGGCTCCGCGCCGTCCTCGACGCGATGGTCGAGGCCGTGCTCGTCGTCGATGCGCGCGGTCGCATCGCCCTGACCAACCGCGCGCTCGATGCGCTCACGTCCGAGGACGTGCGGGGCAAGCGCGCCAAGAACGTGATCAAGAACGAGCGCCTGCGCGAGGCGATGCGCGACGCGCGGAAGAAGGCGCGCGCGACCGATGTGGAGATCGAGGCGAGCGTGCTCGGCCGGAGGCGCGTGTTTCGCGCCTCGATCTCGCCGCTCCCCAAGCGCGCGGGCGCGGTCGCAGTGCTCCACGACATCACGCCGCTCAAAGAGGCCGATCGCATGCGGCGCGACTTCGTCGCGAACGCCAGCCACGAGCTGCGCACGCCCCTCACGTCGATCCGCGGTTTCGCCGAGACGCTCGTCGACGGCGCGCTGGCCGAGCCCGAGACGAGCGCGAGATTCCTCGCGGCCATCCTGCGGCAGACCAAGCGCCTCCAACGCCTCGCGGAGGACCTCGCGTCGCTCGCGCGCGCAGAATCGAGCGAGGAGCCGCTGCCGGCGGCGACGATCGACCTCACCGCGGTCGCTCGGCACGTGACGACCGCGCTCGGACCCTTCGCAGGCGAGCGCGGCGTGCGGCTGCGCATCGAGGCGCCTCGGCGGATCGTCCGCGCCGAAGCGAACGCCGAGGCGATCGAGCAGGTCCTCACGAACCTCGTCGAGAACGCGATCAAGCACGAGAAGCCACGCGGCGCCGTGGTGATCGCGCTCTCGGCGGCGCTGCGCATCGCGCGCATCGAGGTGCGCGATCGAGGCCGCGGCATCGCGCCCGAGCACCACCAGCGCATCTTCGAGCGCTTCTATCGGGTGGACGAAGGCCGCTCGCGCACGGAAGCGACGACGGCCGGCACGGGCCTCGGCCTCGCGATCGTGAAGCACCTCGTCGAGCGCATGCACGGGACCGTGACCGTCGCGAGCACGCTCGGCCGCGGCGCGACGTTCCGCGTCGAGCTACCCCGCGCCCGCAGCCGCTGAGCCGCGCGCCCACGTCCCGCGAGCCGGCCCTTGCATCGTCGCCACGGCCAAGCGCGCTCAGGGAGCCGAGGCGGATTGCCACTCTTCGCTGTAGGGGAACGCGCGGGGATCGACGTCGAGGGCGAAGAGAAAATCGAAGCGTGCCCCCGTGATCGCGAGACGCGGAACGAGGAAGCGGATCCGCCGGGGAGCGCCCTCGGCGCCTTCGACGGGCACGCCCTCGAAGCCGCGCAGCTCGGTGTCGGGTGCACCCGCGTCGTTGCGCACGCGGACGATGTACTTCTCGTGCGGCAGCGGGGCCCGATCGAGCGTGGCCTCGAGCACGACCGTCGCGCCGTCCACGCCGACGACGCCGCCCGAGAGGCGCGGGACGCTGTCGAGCAAGGCGCGCTCGCGCTCGACCGTCTCGGTCAGGAGCGCATCGTGCGCGGCGAGGACCGCCTCGTAGTCGCAGCCGATCGAGCCGAAGGCGTCTCGGTAGAGCGCCTCACCCGCGGCGTTCTGTGGCGCGCCCTCACGACCGAAGGTGCGGAACATCGCGCCCACGGCCTGATCGCCGCACGCCCGCGCGATCGCCTCGGCGAAGGTCTCACCGTAGGGATAGGCGAGCGTGGTGTCCCAGCGCGCGCGGAAGCTGCCGTCGTCGAAGGTGTCCTCGACGCGGATGCGATGACGCTCCCAGGCGAGCGCAGCCACGACGCGCGAATAGCGCCGGAGCTCCTCGTCCTCGCGGCGCTCCTCGTCGGTGATCGCGGCGACGAAGGGCGCCGCGGTCGGGCCCACGGACGTCCGCGTCATGGTCTCGAACGCCACCCACTCCGCGCCGCCCTCGATGAGGAAACGCGTCGTTGCGCCATGGTCCATGAGGTAGCGGCCGGAGATCTCGCTCTGGAGCACGTGGGCGCTCTCGTGCGCGAGCACGTGAAGCAGGCGCCAGTCCGTCTGCCCGCTCGCGCCCATGCGGATGCGCGTGCCGGCGGCGATGCCCTCGTGGTGACCGCTCTGCTCCGCGAGATCCACGGTGATGAACGGTACGGCCGTCGCTCCGACGAGGACCCTCTCGCTCTCGAGCACCGAGTCTGCGCGACCGAGGAGGCGCAGCACCGGCGCCTCGAGGCCGCCCGGATAGACGAACGCGTAGTGACGCGAGCGCGCCTCCGAGGTCGCGAACGTGCGCTCGACCACGGGTGTCGCCGCGGTCGGGTCCGCGGGCGGGGGCCGCCCCGTGTAGGTCACCGCGACCCAGTAGACCATCATGCCGAAGCCGCACGCGAGGACACCGAAGCTGCCCGCACCGAAGCTCACGACCGCGAGCGTCGAGCGGCCCGCGAAGGTCTCCCGGAGCTTGTCGATCGGCCCCATCCAGCCCGCATAGGCGACCGCCCCGGCGAGGAGCGCCACGGCGGCGTGGAATCCGAGCGGCCACCACGGGACCACGAGCGTCTCGCCGACATACTCGAACGTCACGAGGGACGACGGGCTGAGCCACGCGAGGCTTGGGACGAGCTCCTGCGTGAGGAGCAGCGCGAACCACAGCAAGGTGTACGGCAGCACGCCGAACATGCGGAAGATCGAGGCGAAGAGCCCGTGCAGGTAGAGCGAGCACGCGAGCACCGCGTGCAGCGCCGCGACGCGCAAGACGAGGTCGAGGTGGAACTGGTGCCCTTCGATGCTGTTGGGGTTGAGCGCCTGGAGCACGAAGTTGGTGCACTGGCCCATGAACGCGACGCCCACGAGCGTCACCATCCCCGCGAAGACCTTGGCGAAGAAGATCCCGCTGCGACGCGCCGGCAGCGCATAGAGCAGCTCGATGGTCTTCTCGTCGTGCTCGCGCGGGAACGCCGCGTACGCGACGAAGAACGAGAGCACCCAGAAGAGGAACGCCAGAAAGCCGCCCTCTCCCGGCGAGATCCCGGCGACGTGATCGTAGGTATTCTCATCGATGCGCTCGGTGATGGGCCGCGAGATCAAGTCGCCGCTGACGAGCGCGAAGCCCAGGACCCCGAGGGGGAAGAGCGCACGGAGCTCCTTCTGGACGAGAGTGAAGAAGGCCCTCATTCGACGACCCTCCTCTGCGCGAGCAGGCGGGTCGGCGCGCCCAGGCCGCCCGTGGGGTCCTCGACCTCGACGATCGCGAGGACGCGATCACCGGCCGAGACGCGACCGGTGAGCTCGATGTGCCGCGTCGAGGGAGTGCCCGTCGGTCCGGCCTCGGGCACGAACTGATCGCGTCGCAGGTCGGCGGCCTCGACGATCGTGTCGAAGGGCGCGAGCACGCGCGTGAGCACGGTGATCACCACGCCCTCGGTCCGAGCCCAGGGAACGGTCACGTCGAAGACGAGCGTGCGGAGGCTGCCCTCGCGCGCGAGCACCGAGAAGAGCGCGGTCGGGCGAGGCGAGACGCGACCGAGGAGCTCGGCCACCTCGGGCGCGCCGCGGTCACGCACGAGGTCGGCCTGCCACTCCGCGTGGAACGCATCGACCTCGAGCCCCGTCGCCTCTCGAAAACGCGAGGGGATCGGCGAGAGCAGCGTGCCGAGGACGACGCGCGAGTCGTCCGGGGCCCAGCGTGAGAAGAGCGCCCGCGCGAGCTGCGCGGGACCTTGGCCGCGCGTGAGGCGGGCGAGCGTGACCATGGCCGTGCCCGCGAGGCTCTCGGCGACCCGGTCGCTCTCTTCCTCGCGGAGTCGGCTCCACGCCGCGATGCGGCCGCTATCGACGCCTCGCTCGTGGAGCGCGAGCTGCGCGAGCGCGCGGCGCGACACCGAGAGGTTGCAGGGCTCGCCCGGGCGCGCGCGGTGCGGCCCGCAATGAGCCCACCACAGGGGAAACCCGGAGCGCACCCAGGCCTGCGGCTCGAAGTGCGCGCGGTGGTTCGAGCGGTCATCGAGGACGCTCCGGACGAGCGCCGCCTCGAGTCCCTCGAGATCGGGGCGCGCAGCCTCGCGGAAGTTCGCGCGCACGAGCGCGCCGTCGCCCGCGCGCAGCGTCGCGTACTCGAAGGTGCGGCCATCGAGGCTGCCGCGGAGCACGACGCGCGCCACGGGCAGGGCCGCCCAGCCCATCGCGGGCGCGAGCGCGGCGAGCGAGGGCTCGAGGCGCGCGAGCAGGTGCTCCGCGTCGACGCGCCCGGCCTCGGAGCCGTAGCCGATCACGAGCGGCACCGAGCGCGCGCGGAGCACGTGCTCGCCGCTCATCTGGTAGGGCATGGGCTCGGCCTCCGGCTGGAGGCCCGACCAGACGATGAGGATCGTACAGACGGCGATGCCGACCATCGCGCGTTCGCGCGAGCTCATCGGCTTGCTGAGCGTCTCTTGCACGCCGCCCTCGCGTACGAGCGCGAGCGCGACGGTCGCGGCGAGGCAACCTGCGGCGATCGCAAGCGAGGTGAGCACCTCGGACCACGGCACGCCCGCGCGTGAGAGGGCGAGGTCCTGCCCGAGGAGCGCGAAGGGGCCGAAACGCATGAGCTCGAGCTCGGTCGTGCTCGCGAGGATGATGAGGACGAGGCCCAGCACCAGGTAGAGCGGCACGCGCAGCTTCCCGAGCTGCCCCATCATGAAGAGGAACGACCACAACGTGATCGTGAAGACGACCGTGCGCGCGACGAGCGAGGTCGCGAAGCCCGCGTCGATGGGCTCGCGGAACGACGCGACGGCGAGGCTGACGACGAGAGATCCGCACGCGACCGCGAGGAGGAGCGCGGCGCCGAGCGACCACTTCACGAGCGCCGGCTCGAAGCGCCCCATCGGCAGGCCCTCGAGGAAGCGCTGCGTGCGCCCGTAGAGCTCGGCGACGACGAGCCTGTTGCCCACGGCGAAGGCGAACGGCACGAAAGCGATCCGAAGGAAATTCGCGTGGATCTCCAGGTAGGAGACGGTCGCGGCCGCGCCGAGCGCGCCGAGCAGGAAGAAGATCCACGCGATCGGGAGACCGAGCGCGGCCACGGCGAGCACGACGGTGTTCTGCCGGAGCTCCTTGAGGAGCAACGTCCAGAGGCGGACGATCAACTGCGCCTCACCATCGCGATGAACGCCTCTTCGAGAGGGACGACGGTGAGCGGCGGCCCCTCGGCGCGGCGGTAGGTCTCGTCGGCCTCGAGCGCGTCGAAGCGCGCCGGTTCGGGGCACTCGAGCATCATCCGCAGCGTGCCGGCGCGCGCCTCCGCGTGGGCGATGCGGACTCCGTAGCCCGCGAGGAGGGGCTGCCAGCTCGCGCGTGCGCCCTCGACGGTCTCGCTCTCGGTCACCGGCTTCTCGAAGAGCCGCACGCGGTCGCCGAGCGCGACGACGGTCCCCTCGAATTTCGTCTTGCCGCCGTCCACGACGCCCACGCGCTGGGCGACGAGCTCGATCTCGTCGATGAGATGCGTGGAGAAGGACGTGGTGCGGCCCGACGCCTCGGCGCGCACGATGTCGAGGAATTCCCGGCGCGCGACGGGGTCGAGCCCTGCGGTCGGCTCGTCGAGGAGAAGGAGCGGGGGCCGGTGCGCGAGGGCCAGGGCGAGCGCGAGCTTGACGCGCATGCCGCCCGAGAAGCCGTCGATGCGGCGATCGAGAGGCACGTCGAGCACGCGGACCACGCGCGCCCACTCGCCCTCGTCCCACGTCGGGAAGAAGCCGCGCACGAAGCGGCCCATCTGCGCGGCGCTCATCCAACCGTAGAAGCTCTGCTCCTGCGCGACGTAGCCGATGCGCTGGCGCAAGCGAACGACGTCACGGTCGAAGCGCTCGCCGAAGAGGTGCACCTCGCCCCCGGTGGGACGCGTGATCCCCATGAGGATGCGGATCGTGGTGGACTTGCCGGCGCCGTTGCGGCCGAGAAAGCCGTACACCTCGCCACGGCCCACGCTCAGATCGAGGCCCGAGAGCGCCACGTGTTTGCCGTAGCTCTTCTCGAGCCCGCGGATGCGGATCACCTCGCTCATCGCGGCGGAGCATAGCCGCTCGCGACAACGCCGGCGGTCCGTGTTTCGGGCAGGTTTCGGAGGCGAAAGATCGCGGCTTCTTCGGCGGCGCCGCTTCGATTTGCGCGATACCTCGTTAGGATGCGAAGGTGCGAGTCCTCCTCCAGCACGTCTCGAGCTACCGGTACCCCGAGCCCGCGGTCCTCGGCGTGCATCGGATTCGCCTCCGCCCTGCCGCCCACGCGCGCGCGCGCATCGAGCGCTACGGCCTCACGGTCGAGGCGGGCGCGGCGGGCAACGCGCATCTCGTGTGGCAGCAGGATCCGGCGGGGAACTTCGTCGCACACGCGCGCTTTCGCGAGGCCGCGGAGCGGCTCGAGGTCGCCGTCGAGCTCGCGGTCGACATCCACCCGGTCAACCCGTTCGACTTCGTGATCCAGCCCGCGGCCGAGACGCTGCCGTTCGACTACGGGGCGGTGGGCGCGGAGCTCACCCCGTATCGCTCCCTCGAGGGCGAGGCCTTCGTGCGGGGCGAGCACTTCGAGGCGCTCGTGCGCGAGACCGCGCCGCGAGAACGCGAGCCCACGGTCGCTTGGCTCGTCGCGCTGAACCGCACCGTCGCAGGGCGCGTGCGCTACGTGCTCCGCGAGGAAGCGGGCGTCTTCACGCCGGAGCAGACGCTGCGCGAAGCGCGCGGCAGTTGCCGCGACTCCGCCGTGCTCCTCGTGGCGCTCCTTCGCGCGCACGGTCTCGCGGCGCGCTTCGTCAGCGGCTACCTCGTGCAGCTCGCCGACGAGGGGATGTTGCCGGACGAGCCGAAGGGCGTGACGCGCGACGTCGTCGACCTCCACGCGTGGGCCGAGGTGTTCCTGCCCGGCGCGGGCTGGATCGGCTTCGACGCGACGAGCGGACTCCTCGCGGGAGAGGGGCACGTGCCGCTCGCATGCACGGCGAGCCCGCGGCACGCGGCGCCGATCGACGGGACCTCGGGCGTACCCGCCCACGACGTCTCCTTCACGACACGCGTCACACGGCTCGGCCACGAGGTGAGGCCGACCGCGCCCTTCACCGAGGCGCAGTGGGACGCGCTCGTCGCGGCCGGCGCGCGCACCGACGCGTCGCTCCGCGCGCTCGGGCTCAAGCTCACGCTCGGCGGTGAACCGACGTTCAATTCTCGCCTTCATCCCTCACGCCCGGAGTGGAATGGCGAGGCGCTCGGCCCGACGAAGTGGTCACAAGGGCTCGCGCTCGCGCGCGCGGTCCAGGCGCGCGTGCAGCCCGGCGGCGCGATGCTCCTCCGACAAGGCAAGAGCTATCCCGGCGAGAGCCTGCCGCGCTGGGCGCTCGAGCTCTTCGCGCGACGCGACGGTCGACCGATCTGGCGAAAGGGCGGGCGCGCTGCCCGCGAGCTCGCACGCGACATCGCACACGACGCGCAGCCCGGCGTCGCCCGAGGGCGAGGCGACTCGGCGCTCGTGCCGGCCGCACGCGCCCTCGCGGACGAGATCGCGCGAAGGCTCGCGCTGTCGGGCTTCGTCGAGGCGGTGTTCGAGGACCCACGCTGGGCGATCGAGACCGAGCACGAGCTCGCGCGGGAGATCGACGCGCGGCACGCGAAGCTCGACGACGACGTAGAGCGCCGACGGCTCGCGCGCTTGCTCGATCGCGGCCTCGCCGAGCCCGCGGGCTTCGTGCTGCCGCTCGCCGCGCGCGGGTCTGCCTGGGAGAGCGAACGCTGGCAGAGCCGCCGCGCACATCTCTACCTCTTGCCCGGCGATGCGCCGCTCGGCCTCCGCCTGCCACTGCGCTCGCTCGGCGGCGCCGCGCACGTGGACATCGAGGAGCCTCCGATCGAGCCGCCGGATCCGCGCGGCGACGCGGCTGCGCGCCGGCGCGCCGAAGAGGAGCACGCGCGCCTGACGCGCCTCGTCGAGCGCGGCGTCGTCCCCTCGCATCTGCGCCCGTCGGCGCTCATGCCGACGCCCACCATCGACGCCCGCATCCGGACGGCGCTCGCCGTCGAGCCTCGCGGCGGCGCGCTCTGTGTGTTCCTGCCGCCGCTGCCGAACGCGGCGCGCGCGCTGGCGCTGATCGAGGTGATCGACGCCGCGCGCGACGCGACCGATCTCGAGGTACTGCTCGAGGGCTATGCGCCTTCGGGACCGGAGCTCGTAGGCTTCACGATCACGCCGGATCCGGGGGTGATCGAGGTGAACCTGCCGCCGGCCTCGAGCTTCGAGGAGCACGCCCGTCTGATCTCGCACGTCTTCGACGCCGCGCTCGAGACGGGCCTACACGCCGAGAAGTATCTCCTCGATGGTCGGCAGGCCGGCAGCGGCGGAGGCAACCACATCACCCTCGGCGGGCCGAGCGCACGAGAAAGCCCCTTCATCGCCGACCCGCGCTTGCTCGCGAGCCTCGTGACGTTCGTGCAACACCACCCGAGCCTGTCGTACCTCTTCAGCGGTCTCTTCGTGGGCCCCACCTCGCAGGCGCCGCGCGTCGACGAAGCGCGGCACGACTCGCTCTACGAGCTCGAGATCGCGATGGGGCACGCGTTCGAGCCCCGGACCGGCGACCCGCCTCCCTGGCTCGGCGACGTCCTCTTCCGCGATCTCCTCGTGGACGTCGCGGGCAACACGCACCGCGCCGAGATCTGCATCGACAAGCTCTTCGACTGGCGCACGCCTCACGGCAGGCAAGGCGTGGTCGAGCTGCGCGCGTTCGAGATGCCACCTCACCCGCGCATGATGAGCGCGCAGGCCGAGCTCGTGCGCACGCTCGTCGCGGTGCTCGCGCGTGAGCCGTACGCGCGGCCGCTCGTGCGTTGGGGGAGCGCGCTCCACGATCGCTTCCTCCTGCCGACCTTCCTCTGGCGCGACATGGAAGACGTGCTCGCCTTCCTCGCGCGAGCGGAGCATCCACTCCCGTCGGAGGTCTACCGCGCGTTTCTCGAGCTGCGGTGCCCGGTGGCGGGTCGCCTCGAGGCCGGCGAGGTGCTCCTCGAGGTGCGCAACGCGCTCGAGCCCTGGCCGGTGCTCGGCGAGGAGCCCGCCGGGGGCGGCACGTCGCGCTACGTCGACAGCTCGGTCGAGCGCATCGAGGTGCGCGCCGAGGGGCTCGTGCCCGAGAGGCATGCCGTGCTCGTCAACGGCCATCTGCTCCCCATGCGGTCCACCGGGCGCGCGGGCGAGGGCGCGGCTGGCGTGCGCTTCCGCGCGTGGGCGCCCCCGCGCGCGCTTCACTCCCAACACGGGGTGCCCCATCCCCTGCGCTTCGACGTGATCGATCGCTGGGCCTCACGATCGCTCGGCGCGTGCTCCTACCACGTCTTTCATCCCGAAGGCCGCGCCTACACCGAGGAGCCTCTCACCCGATTCGAGGCCGCGGCTCGGCGCGCGCAGCGCTTCACGACGGTGGCCCCGCTCCGCGCGCCGGTGCTGCCCGCGCCCGCCGCCACGCACGACGAGCGCCCGTGGACGCTCGATCTGCGCCGCTATCCGATCGACCACCCGATCCCCACGCCGCCCGAGCCGTGATCGCGGGCGTGTCCGACGAGCACCGAGCCTCCATGAGCACACCTGTCCTCGCTTCTTCACCCACGCCCGCCTCGCTGCTCGGCGGCTACACGCCATTGCCGAACACGTACGACGAGCTGATGGGCGCGGCGGGCATGCACGCGAGCTGCCGGACCGCGCTGTCGGCGCTGACGTCCAAGGGCCCCGACGAGCTCGCGCGCATGCTCTCGGTGGCCGAGCGCACCCTGCTCCACAAGGGAGTGACCTTCTCCGTGTACGCCGACGCGCGCGGCACCGAGAAGATCTTCCCGTTCTGCCTCGTGCCCCGCCCGGTGCCGGCCGCGGACTGGGTCGCGCTGGAACGAGGTCTCGTCCAGCGCCTGCACGCGCTCTCGCTCTTCGTCGACGACGTGTACGGCGCGCAACGCATCCTCGACGCGGGCGTGGTGCCACGCGAGATGGTGCTCGGCTCCAAGCACTACCTCGCGGCGCTGAGGCACGCGCGGCCGCCGGGGACCGTGCGCATCCACGTGAGCGGTATCGATCTCATCCGCGACCCCGAGGGCACCTTCCGCGTGCTCGAGGACAACCTCCGTACACCGAGCGGTGTCTCGTACGTGCTCGAGAACCGCGGCGTGTCCAAGCGCGTGCTCGGCAGCGCGATGGAGGGCGCGCGTGTGGCACGCGTCGATCACTACCCGGCGCGTCTGGCCGAGACGCTGCGGTCCGTCTCCCCCGAGAGCCCCGATCGTTCGACGGTCGTCCTGCTCACGCCGGGCCCTTACAACAGCGCGTACTTCGAGCACAGCTTCCTCGCGCGGCAGATGGGCATCGAGCTCGTGCAGAACGTCGACCTCTTCGTCGACGACGACAAGGTCTGGCTCCGCACCACGCTCGGCCCGCGGCGCGTGCACGTGATCTACCGTCGCACCGACGAGGCCTTCCTCGACCCCGAGGTCTTTCGCGAGGACAGCTTGCTCGGCGTGCCGGGCCTCATGCGCTGCTGGCGTCGCGGCAGCGTCGCGCTCGCGAACGCACCGGGCAACGGCGTCGCCGACGACAAGGCCATCTACGCATACGTGCCCGAGATGATCCGGTTCTATCTCTCCGAGGAGCCGCTGCTCGCGCAAGTGCCGACCTGGCTCTGTGACCGCGACGACGACCGCCGCTACGTGCTCGAGCACCTGGGAGAGCTGGTCGTGAAGGCCGTCGACGAGGCCGGCGGCTACGGGATGCTCATGGGACCGCAGTCGAGCGCAGCGGAGCGAGACGAATTCGCGCGGCGCATCCAGGCCGAGCCTCGGCGCTACGTCGCGCAGCGGCGGGTCGAGCTCTCGAGCTGTCCGACCTGGGATCCGGTGCGGCGAACGCTCGTTCCGAGGCGCGTGGATCTGCGGCCCTACCTCCTCCAGGGCCCCGGTCTCCTCGAGGGATCACGAGGCATCTGGGTGCTGCCAGGCGGGCTCACGCGCGTCGCGCTCGCCGAGGGCTCGTACGTGGTCAACTCGAGCCAAGGCGGCGGCTCGAAAGACACCTGGGTGCTCCAGCCATGATCTCACGCGTCGCAGACTGCTGCTTCTGGCTCGGTCGCTACCTCGAGCGCGCCGAGAGCACCGCGCGCCTGCTCCAGGTGACGGCGAGCCTCGCGCTCGACGGCGACCTCTCGCCCCGCCAGTGCTGGCATCCGGTGATCATCACCGCCGGAGAGGAAGCCGCGCTCGTGGCCCGACACGGTGAGGCCGCGCTCTCCGATGGCGAGCGCGTGCAGGCGCACCTCGCGATGGATCCGGAGGTCGGCGTGTCGATCGTCTGCTCGATCGCGGCCGCGCGCGACAACGCCCGCTCGATCCGCGAGGTCATCTCGCTCGAGGTGTGGGAGAGCCTCAACGAGCTGCACCTCTTCCTCCAGAGCGAGGCCGCAGGCGCCGCGTGGGCCGACAACCGCTACGAGCTCTACCGCCGCGTGCGCACGGAGGTGCAGCTCGTGCTCGGGCTGCTGCGCGGCACGATGCTGCACGACGCACCGATGTACTTCGCGTGGCTGGGAGTCCTCCTCGAGCGCACGGGGCAGACCGCGCGCATCCTGGACGTACACCACCACGCCTTCACCAGCGTCGAGCGCGTCGGCGCGAGCGACACCGAGCGCGCGATCGCCGTGGGCCACTGGCTCTCGCTCCTGCGCGCTTGCTACGGGTTCGAGCCCTTCATGAAGATCCACCGGGGACCGGTGACGGGCGAGGCCGTGGCTTCCTTCGTCGTGTTCGAGTCGCGCTTTCCGCGCGCCGTGCGCTACTGCGTGCTCCGCGCGAGAGAGACGATGCTCGGCACGCGGCCGCCCGAGGTCGCTCCGCTGCGCGCGCTCGCGCTCCTCGACCGCCTCGACGCGGACCTCGTGCGCGCCTGCCAGGCCCCCCTCGATCCGCCGGCTCTGCACGCCCTGCTCACGAACGTCGTCGACACGACGCACGCCATCTCTGCCTCGATCGGACAGGAGCTCTTCGGCCCAGCGCCCCCGTCGCTCTCGCAGCGCATCGCCCACGAAGGCTGAGGCCGGAGGCGCGCGAAGCGCATAAGCTCTCGCCACGCATGCCGAACCTCCTCGCGATGTCGTTCGAAGGCGCGCTGACACCGGCCTTCGACCTCCACTGCCTCGAGCCAGGGCGCACTCCGCCCGACGGCTGGGGCCTCGCGTGTTATCCGGGCGGAGAGCCAGCGGCGCTCGTGCTCAAGGAGGCCACGCCCTCCGAAGGCAGCCTGCGAGGCGCGCTCGTCTCGACCTGGGAGCGGCTCGAATCGCCCATCTTCGTGGTGCACATCCGCACCGCGAAGTGGGGCGCGCTCACCGAGGCCAACACGCAGCCCTTCCACCGCGCGTGGGGGCGGCGCGACTGGGTGATCGCGCACAGCGGGAGCCTCGAGCACAAGCTGGATCTGAAGGGCCGCTTCGAGCCGGTCGGATCGACCGACAGCGAGCAGGTGCTCTGCGAGCTGCTCGACCGAGCGCAGAAGCGGAGCGCGCGCGCGATCGGGGACATCCCGGCCGAGGTGCTCCACGGCTGGCTGCTCGAGCTCAACCGGCACGGCGCGCTGACCATCGCCCTCTCGGACGGCCGCGACCTCGCCGTGTACTCCGACGGGGTGGAGCGCGGAGGGCTGTTCGTGCGCGCGATCGGCGCGCCGCACGGCGAGCTCGCGTTCGGCGACGACGATCTCACGATCGATCTGACCCGCCGCGGGATCCGCGGCCGCAAGGGCCTCGTCTTCTCCTCGGCGCCCCTCGACGCGAAGGAAGGAGAGGCGGGAGAGTGGCGGCGGCTCGAGCCGGGCCAGCTCGTCGTCGTGCGGCATGGGGCCGTGATCGCCACGCAGAGCGCCCCTCAGGAGCGAGGCCTCGAGCGCCTGCCCGCCGCGGCCCAAACGTCGCCTTCGGCAACCCTGGGCGAGTCCACGGTGACGTCCTCCGCGGGTCCGGCGACGGCCGCAACTTCCCAGGCGAGCGGCCCTTCGACGCACCCGCGCACCGGAAACGAAAGCGCGCCGGGCACCGTGCCGCCACCGTCGCTCGCGCCGTTTCGACCGCGCGCGCGTCCGATCGTGCCGACACACCGGGCGGAGCGTCGCCGCTACGAGGTGCGTCACCACACGGCCTACCGCTACGCGACGGCCGTCGAGCGAAGCGCGCACCTCTTCCGCCTCTTCCCGAGGCACGACCTCCTCCAGCGCGTGGTGTCGTGCGAGGTGAGCGGCTCGGTGGGGGCGGAGCAGCACGAATTCGAAGACGTCTTCGGCAACCGCGCCCGGCGCGTGATCATCGAGCATCCGTACCGAGAGCTCGTGATCGACGCCCGCTCCGTCGTGGAGCTCCTCGACGTCGAGCCCCTCGATTTTCGGCGGGCCCGGGTGCGAACGACCATCCCCCTCGCGTGGATGCCATGGCAACGGCAGGTCCTCGAGCCCTTCCTCCTTCCGCCCGAGCTTCCCGAGAGCGAGCTCGCGGAGCTACACGACTACGCGATGACCTTCGCGTCGCGCAACGACTTCGAGGTGCTCGATGCACTGATCGACCTGAACAGCACGATCTTCAGCGAGTACGTGTACAAGAGCGGCTCGACCACGCTGACGAGCTCGGCCTTCGATTGCTACACGAGCCGTCGCGGTGTCTGTCAGGACTTCGCGAATCTCTTCATCTGCCTCGCGAGGCTCCTCGGCGTGCCCGCGCGCTACGTCTGCGGCTACCTCTACACGGGGCCCCAACACCCCAATGCGCGCATGGCGGACGCCTCGCATGCGTGGGTCGAGGTCTACCTGCCGGAGGTCGGCTGGAAGGGCTTCGACCCCACCAACGGCGTGCTCACGCAGACCGAGCACGTGCGGGTCGCGGTCGGCCGCAACTACCGCGATGCGACCCCGACTTCGGGCGTGATCTACGTGGGTGGCGGTGGGGAGACGCTCTCGGTCGCGGTCCGCGTGACGCGCCTCGACTGACGCTTGGCTCGGCCGCCGATCCCACATGGGCTTCCGGGCGCGTCGGCAGCGTGACCCGAAACCGGTCGGCGTCGAGGTTCACCGCGTCGTACGCGCCGCGGGCTCGGCGGGTTGCCAGGCGTCGAGCGCGTCGATCATGTCGGCAGGGAACCCCGCTTCGAGGCGGCGTGTGCGGTCGAGCGGCTTGCCTCGCATCACGAGCGGCGTGAGCGGCGGCGGGAGCGCACGCTCGAACGACGCGAAGTCGAGGGTGCCCCCGAGCGCGCGGAACCATCGCACCGCAAAGCGCACGTGCGCGACCTCCTCGCCGCCGATGCGCTCGGTGAGGTCGGCTGCCTTGGGGTCGCCCGCCGCACGGAACACCGAAGCGAAGCGCGCGGTGTGGTCGAGGTTTCCCGCTTCGAAGCCCAGGCCGACGAGGGCGCAGTAGCTCGCCGCGTCCTTCGCGCTCGGGACCCGCTCCCAGAACCAATCGCGGATGGGCAGCGATCCGAATGGGACCCCGAGCGTGGCGAGGTGAGCCTCGTACATCGCGAAGTGCCGGGCCTCATCGCGCAGCAGCGACGCCAGCCCACGCACGAACGCGTCGGGGGCGTCCGCGAACGCGAGCATCGCCCAGGCGAAGAGCTCCGCTGCCTGGAGCTCGTGGTGGGCGAACACGTGGAGCAGGGCCGCACGCTTCTTCGGGTCCGCGAGCGCGCCGGGGCGCGGCGTCTTGTCCTTCCGGGTGGCGCGCACCCAGGTCGCAGGCCGTCCGGGACGAATCGCCCGCGTCGCGACAAACGACTCGTCGCGTGCAAGAGGTGCTGGGCCCGGCGCTCGCTTCCGCGAGAGCTCAGTCGAGAAGACGTAATCCCACGCCCAGCGCTCGAGTGTGCCCTCTCTCGGAGCGCTCGCGCTCGGCTCGACCTCGTCCTGCACGCTCACCGTATGGCCCCGCGCGTCAGCGTTCGCCAGTCCCGACTCGCCCCCAGCGTTGCCGCGCTCGCCTCGGCCGCAGCGCCCGTCCGCAGCGGCAAGCGGCGCCCAAGAAAAACGGACGCCCCTCGCGGAGCGCCCGTCTCCCATGACGTCGCGCGCGGCTCCGGGAAGAGCCGAGCGCGACCCGGCGGATCAGAGGTACGAGTTGATGCCGAAGATACGCTGGAGTTGGATGAGCGTCTGGAGGAACGACTCGTCCGACTCGAGGCGTCGACGACTCGAAGACAACTCGTCGCGCTCCGCCGCCGTCAAGGGACGCCCCGACTCCAAGTCCACGAGCTCACGAACGCGATCCTGGCGGGTTGCGATCTGCCGGAGCAGCTCGAAGCCCAGCTGCTCCTCACGCAGATTGTAATCGGTCCGCGACCGAACCTTCGCCGCGACGTACGTCACATGCAAGCGGTCGGAGGTGTACGTGATGTAGTCCGCGTCCTCGAGATCCAGACAGGTCGCGCCGCTCGGCGTGAGGGTCCGCGTCGGCAGGCCCTCCGCTTCGTCACGCTCGGACCGGAGCGCGCACGTCCGGCTCCCGTCCGGCTGGCGATCCGGCATCGTGAACTCGTCACCCGTGCCCGTCGTGTACACCGCGAGCCTGGACTCCCACGACGTGTCGTAGAAGACCGGGAACTCGCTGAGCGCGAACACCACCGAATAGAAGCGCATGATGTCGTTGCTCGTGCCCTCGATCGCGGGCCCAGGGTACGACGTCGGGTTCGCTCCGCGGCAGGGGACCGAGCGCGGGCCCTCGCGGCAGGTATCCCCGCCCCGCCACCAACTCGGATACTGCACGATCGGGTCTGGCCCGCCGGTCTGAATCCGTGGTGCAAACCAGCTCGGGTCGTCGAGGATGACGCCACCGAAGAGTTCCGTGACCTCGATCGGGAAGACCGTGTGGAAGTTCACGTAGTAACGCTCCTCGGCACCGTCCGAGATGCCCCAGTCCCGAAGCGTCAGTGCCTGGAGCGCGAACAGCTTGTCCCAGAACACACCACGGCGCTCCATCCGGAAGAAGCCCAGCATTCCCTCCTGGTAGCGCGACCACGTGTAGTAGCCCTCCCCCGGCTCGAGAGACAGATCCGCCCCCGGCATGTCGAGCTCCTCGCCCATGTGGACATACTGGTTCGATGCAGTGTCGAGTCGGTAGGATCCGACATCCGGCATCGTCGCGACCTGCGCCAGCCAGTTCAACACGTCCACCGAGGCGTTGAACTGGTCATTGAAGCCGAGCGGGAGTGGGTCGCTCGAGTACCGCGTGGCGCGCAGGTTGCGGCCACGGTTGATCTCGTTGTTGTACAGACGGAAGAAGAGGTGCTGGAACACCTTGGCCGCATCGGTGATGCCCTGGTAGCGGCGTCGCACCGAGAAGGGGCGGCGGAAGCGCCGGAAGTAGGAGGTCGGGTAGCGGTTCACCCACTCGCGACGCCAGTTCGCGACCGCCTCCTGGAAGCTCTCGCCCGCGTCGAAAACGTTGCACCAAGAGATGTCGTTGAGCCGCGAGTTCGAGCAGAACAGGTAGACGATCGGGAAGAACTCCATCGGGTCCGCGGAATCGCGGTACGCGAGACCATTCTGGTAGTCGACGAAGTCCTGGTCGAACGAAGAACAGATGCAGTGCTCGGCCCCGTCGCAGGCTTGCTGGATCGTCGAGAAGCGCGGGTTCGTGACGCACCGCTGGCTCACTGCTTGGCCCGGAATGAGCGCCGCGCTGCCCGCCGCGTAAGGACACTGGGCTTCCGTATCGCACGATTCGCCGCCCCGGTACCACGCCCAGTTCTGTCGGGCGGTGATGTCGGGCCGGAGCATTCCGTTCTGCGACGTGCCAGGAGCGCTGAAGCGCGGGTCCCCGGCGTAAGCCTCCACCTGATTGAAGTAGTTGTAGTAGATGGCGGCTCGGTCGTAGGGCCCGATACCCATGATGTCCGACAGGTCGCCGGGGTAGTCCATCGTCGTCGAGCTGGTGTAGTTGCCGAGACCCGCCTCGTTCCGGATCGCCCGAACTCGGTCGAGCTCCACGTAGAAGCGGTTCGTCTCGTCGGCAGTGATGACGCCGTCGCCGTTGCCACCGCGGCGCGTCTCGTCGAACTCCTCGACCTCGGGGAGCGGGTTCTCGAGGGCAATCCGGTAGTACGCGGAGTAGTAGTTGTCTCGGTCGAAGGTTCCCGCGAAATTGTGCTCCATGCCGAGCCCATGACCGAGCTCGTGTTGCATCACGGCTCGGTGCCACGCCTGGGCCCAGCGGATCCGAGCAGTGCCAGTGTCCGTCCCACGGAAGGCCTCCGCCCAGTACTCGCCGTACTGGCTCTGGAAGGTCAACGACGGGCGCGCCTCGAGCAAGCAGGTGCCCGTCTCGAGCAGTTCCCGCTGCTCGCGAATGTCGGCGAGTGCGTTGTCGAGGAAGCCGTCACTGAGGGGGGAAGCGCGCTCGAGGACAGCCGGGTCGTCGACGTCCAGGTTTGCACCGAGCCGGGCGCCGGGGGCGTCCATGGCCTCCGCCGCCGCAGTCTCGAGGGCGCTCGGCGCCGGGAAGCCCTCGGAGCCGACAGCCGATGCGAAACGCCGAACAACCTCACGGCCCTCCGGCGTGCGCCCCACCGTATGGAGACGGTCCGAGTGGATGCGGGCACGACCCTGGGGCCCGTGCAGGTTCTCCACCTGACCCCGGATGGCCTCCATCTGATCGAGGAACGACGCAGTCAGGTTGGAGGGAAGCGCGGGACGGCTTGGATCGGACGGGTCGAAGCCCGCGCTCGTCCCAGGCGCGACGCCACGCGGCGGCTGCACGTTGCCGGTCGCCGCGAAATAACGACGAACCTCGTCGCCGCTGACCAGGTCGTCCGAGGGAGCCTCGCCCCGCAGAATCGGCCAGTACACCAGAGGCTGAACGCCGAAGTTGTCGAGACACTGACCGCCCATGTTGACCGGTGACAGGATCGCTTCGCCCGTGATGGGGTCCTGCATCGGTTGCATGACGCCGCAGAAGCCAGACGCCGCTGCCGTCACGAAGTTGAACATGTTGTAGCGGATGTCGCCCAGCTGCTCGCACGCCGCGCCTGGAGTCCGGTCGCAGCTGTTCACGTCGAGCACGAGCATGCACTCCGAGCCCGCGAAATGGAGCTGCGTCCAGACGGCCGGGTCGTAGTCGCCGAACTCGGTGGGCGACGCAACATCCGCCAGAGGGACCTCCGCCCCGGGCGCGCCGCCGGCCACCCAACAGTCGAAGTCCTCGCCACTGGTCACGCCGCGCGTGCCGGGCTGGCGGAAATAGTCCAGTTGGAACGCGCACTGGCGCGTCGCGGGGTCGACCTCGGGAGCCGAGATGGTGTCGCCGCAGAAGCAATACTGCGTCGGGTCGGCCGATTGGCAGTCCACAGGCTCACCGCTGGGCAGCTCGCGCCCTCGCAGCGCCCGGTTGCCTCGCATGAACGCGTCGTTCCACATGGAGACGACCTCGAAGGACGAGCGGACAAGGTACGTGGGGTAGCCTGGCGAGAGGCGGTACCGGACGGGCCGGACCTCGCGGTCGCGCAGCGGGATGGTGCACCGGTTGGCGTGCTGGTCGCACACGGAGCCCGCGGTTCCACCGGAGGTGCCGTACCGGCCGCTGCACTGCCAATCGGCGACACACTCGGTGTCCGTCAGTGAGTTGCGGTAGAAGTTGTGGCGGAGCCGATAGTAGGTCAGGTAGTCCGTGTCCCCGAGCTCGTCGGTGAGGCCGCCGACGCAGATGTTGGTGACGGCGGTCTCGGTCGTCTCGAGGTCGCACGCGCCCGTCTCGCAATCCTCGTTGGTCGCACAGTACTGGCCGAGCGCGCTCCGCGGCTCGCCGCCACGGATGTAGGTCCGCTGCTCCGTCCGGATGATGCCGAAGCGGTCGTACTCGCTGTTCGCCAGCGTCTCGACGGCGTAGTTGTGGTTCGGCGGGACGCGGAGGAAGGCATCGCGAAGGGTCAGGGCGATGGAGGTACCGCACGAGCCGCCGAAGCACTGGACTGGCGTCCACATCTCCTGGGTGACGAACGACATGTAGTGGACGGTGTCCTGCTGGTCGGCGGGCCACTCGTTGCGGAAGCGGTACTCCGTGTCCTCACCGACAGTGACGTACTGGGGCGCCCACTCGGCCGGGAGGTCCAGGTTGCCCTCGTCAGTGATGCCAAGATTGGCTGGCTCTCGCGTGAAAGTCCCGAACAGCGCGTCAATCTCGAGACCGGCTCCGAACTGCCCGAACGTCACGAGGTTCTGAGACCAGTCGACCCGGATGAACTCTCGCTCGTACCAGCGCCGGTCTGTCGTGTTCTCGGACACGACGTTCGAGCGTTCGCCCGTCACCGGGTTGAACTCCCGCCGCACGTCGACGTGCGAAGTGATCCGGTACACCGCGAGCGGCGAGCCGCGGAACTCGGGGGTGTCGAAGTCGGGATTCGATCCGGGGATGACCTCGGACGCGCGGTACGCGTACAGGAAGTTCTCGTCGATCACCCAGCGAATGCGGCCGATCACGCCGGATTGGGAGGCGATGTCGAAGTTGGCCATGGCACCCGGCCACGGCGCGCCCGAGCCAGCCGCGCCGATCGCCCACGCGGCGTCGTCTGGCAAGCCCACGATGGTCCGGGTGAACCACCAATCTCCTTCGAACACGCCTTTCGAAAGCAGGTTCGTCTGGACCCGGTTGACGTCTGGCCGGACCTCCATGCAGCTCGTGAGCGGCAAGGCGAGCGCGAGCGCGAGGAGGGCAAGGAGGCTACGGCGCGTGAGAGTCTTCATGGTCATTCCCATGGCTCGAGCGTTCTGGATCGGCGTGCGAGTGGAGTGCGTCGTCATGGAAGCTCTCCTCAAAGCTCGGGCCGGGTGAAGATGGCCGGCGGGTTGATGCCGTACGAGCGCTGGATCTGAATGAGGTAGTTGAAGAACGACTCGAGGTCGGTGACCCGTCCGTCGAGTCGGTTGATCTCGCGGGACACGACGTCCTGCGCGGGGATGGGGATCCCGAGCGCGTCGAACTCGGCGCGACGGGTGATGTTCGCTTGGTTGAATGCGCGACCCCCGAAGTCGCCGCGGTACTCGCGGAACGTCTGGACGATGAGCGCAGAGCGCTGTGCCTCTCGGACCATGGCGAAGGCCACGGACTCCTGCTCGGCGCCAGTGCCCGGGGTCAACTGCCAGGCCAGGTACGACTGGAAGAAGCGGTTCGAGGTGTGCCGAACGTAGTCGACACCTTCGACGCTGCTGGGGTCGACCTGCGGGCAATCTCCACGGCCTTCGATGCACATGAAGAGTTGGGTCTGGAACGTCGTGTCGTAGTACACGGGGAACTGGGCGAGCCCGAAGATCGCCGCGTACGACTGGAGGAGGAACGTGTCGCCACCCTCGATGACGTTGAGGTCTCGGTAGGTGACGTCGGCGGGGTTCGGGCGACAGGTGGTCGAGCCCGGCGTCTCGCAGTCACCCCGATAGAAGTCCATGTAGACGATGCGAGGATTGTTGCAGTCGGGGAACGACCCGCTGCCGCACACCACACGCGGCATGTACTGATCAGGTTGATCGCCGATCATGCCCCGGAACATCTGGTCGATCTCAGTCGGGAAGAGGTCGTACCAGTTGGTGTAGAAAGCCTCGTCGGTGCCGTACCACGGGCTCAATCCGCGGGAGGTCATCAGCAACATCGTGTAGATCTTGTCGATGATGGCGCCGATACGCTCGACACGGTCGAGGCCCGTGAGGCCGGACTGGTAGACCGAATACGGGAAGCGGCCCATTCCGAGCGGCACGGCGAGGTCCGCGCCGGGGGCCGCGGGATCCTGGTTCGTCCGGACGTAGCGGCGGTACCCAGTGTTGTAGTTGTACGCGCCGACACCGGGCGAGCCGAGGATTCGCGCGAAGAAGTTCAGACCGTCCGCCGACGACAGGAACTGGTCGTAGAAGCCGAACGGACCTTCCGTGTCGCGGAACTCCGGGTTGTTGGCGTAGTTGTACAGCAGGTTCTGCTGGATGTTGACGACCGGGAACAGGTAGCGGAGCACGCCGTCGGCGTAGTTGTAGCCAAAGAGACGCCGGTACCGGCGGAAGGCGCGGAAGATGTACATCCGCTCGTAGGCCTCCATCGAGTTCCGCACCACCTCGCGGTACGAGTCGCCCTCGTCGAACGTGTTGCACCACGCCAGGGACCGCGTGCCAGCGCGGTAGTCTTCGCAGTACCGGTAGTAGATCGGCACCCACTCGGCGCTCGCGGCGCCGTCCTCGACGCGCGCACGGAGCTCGCTCGAATCCGACTCGAACGAAGAGCAGACGTTCTGACCAGCGCGGCTGCGGTTGGGGATACAGGACTGGGTCAGCCCGGAAGCGCGGTTCGCCTCGGTGAGCTCGGCCGAACGCGAGCCGCCCGTGGAGTACGGACAGTCGTTGTCCGTGCTGCACAGCTCCCCGCCCATGTAGTGCTGGACGTAGACGCGCGGCGTCGTGGCGGAGTTCACCTCGTCGACCGGCCGGCCTGCCTCGTTGTGGTAGATGTCTACCAAGCCGCCGTACCCGAGGGCGATGGCCATCCAGTCCTGGTAGCCCGACCCCTGGATCCGCTGATACCAGTTTGCGGTGTACTCCATGATGGCGGAGTTCATCCACGCGTCGATCCCTGCGAGCTCACGGAGCCGCCGCGCACCGGAGTAGGCGCGCTCGAAGGCATTCGACTCCGCGACGCTGTAGCCAGGAGTCCCGTCGGTCTCGAAGTCGCGCGGGTCGGGCAGGGGGAACTGTTCCGCGATGCGGTAGTACTGCGGGGCGTAGTTCTCGGTGTCCGCCGACGCTCCGAAGTCGTGGCGCAGGCCCAGACAGTGACCCATCTCGTGGATCTCGGTCTGGCGGTAAAGGCGACGGTTCAATTCGAACTCGACGCGCGCGCGCGGCCAATCGCGGTGCTGGTTCACGAACCACAGCACCGAGTCATCGGTGAACTCGTTCACCATGTGCATGCCGGCGGCGTTCATGGCCGTCTCCTCGGCGAGTGACTCCTGGATCCGCCGCTCGAGACCGCCGCCGAGGGGCGAGACTTGGTCGAGGAGCGAGGCGCGGAGCGCCGACGGAGAGCCGTGTTCGGGCAGGTTGGCCATGCCGGCGAGCACGAAGATCTCGTCGTTGTCGAAGAGGCGCTGCTCGAGGTCGCTGCCGCGCAGCGTCGAGAGGCGGTCGGAGTAAATCCGGGTCCGACCCTCGGGGCCCTGGAGCGCCTCGGCGCGCGCAGCGGCACGGTCCATCGTGCGCTGGATCTCGGCCCGCACGCCGGGGTCGGCCGAGGCCGCCAGGCCAGGCACGCCCGTGGCCACCGAGAAGTCGATGCGGGGCGGAGCCGGGAGGTCGACGCGGTTCGCCGCCTCGAGGTAGGCGCGGATGTCTTCGCCCGTGAAAAACTCCTGGTCGGTGAAGCGTCCGTTGATCAGGTCGAAGGCCTGCATGGCGCGGGTCCGGACGCTCTGGAGGGCAGGTCCGCCGATGTTGGCGTCCGTGGAGAGAACCTCACCCGTGACGGGGTCAGCGCGGAACTGTGCGACTCCGAGGAAGGGCGTGCCGGGCTGGTCCACGTAGCTGAGGAGGCTGAACCGCATGTCGCCGCGAAGCTGGCAGTCCAGACCTTCCGTGGTGCCGGGATTGAGCGTGTTGTCACGAACAGCAGCGATGTTGCAGCTGTTCACGCGGAGCTCGAGCACGCACTCCGAGCCGACCATCTGCGCGCCGAACCATCCCTCGTAGTTGCGGTCCTCGAGCCGGGCCATGAGCTCGGTGTCGTTGACATCCGGCTCGGCGCCCCCCGGGACCTGCACGTAGCAGTCGAACGGGGCGACGACGCCAGCCGCGGCCGCGTCCGCAGGGCTCTGGAACGGGTTGTACTGGCCATCGCAGGTCGGGTTGATGGTGCGGGTCTCGCACATCGCCCACGTGTCTGGGTTGTTCAGGTCGCAGCCCGGTGCCCCGGCGACGGGCACGTCGGTGCAGTAGCAGTAGTCGTCGGGGTTTGTGCGCTGGCAGTCGACCGCGGGGTACTCGGGGAGCGGCTGCCCCTGCCGGGTGCGCACGACCTGCATGTAGATGCGGTTCCACTCGTTGGCCGTCTCGAAGGCGGGCCGGACCAAGTGCGCGGGAAGCTCGGGGCTGGTGTGCCAGGTAATCCGACGGACGCCGCGGTCCGCATAGGGGACCGGGGTGCGGCGGACGCACTGACCACCGCGGCAGCGGGCCTCGGGGCCCGCGGCCTCGAAGCAATCGGGCGCCACGGTGCAGGACGAGCCCGCGAGCACCTCGTCGGTGTACCAGTCCTGCCACATGTTGTGGCGGAAGCCGGCGTAGTTGCGGAAGTCCGTGGTTCCCCAGGACACGTCGTCTGCGTGGTGGGTGGTGTCGAAGGTGTCGCGCTCGAGGCGGAAGTAGCCGGCGCGCTCGAACATCTCGTCCTGCCACTGCTGCGCCTGGTACTCGCGGGTGTCGCTGACCCGGAGGAAGCTGGTGCGCACCGCGATCGGTACGCTCGCGCACGTGGGAAGGCCCACCGCCGGCTCGCCGCAGTAGGGGACGGGACCCAAGCCCGGGATGAAGACGACGCCGGGGGACAGCAGCTCCAGGTTCACGAAGCTCATGTGGTAGAGGTCGCCCTGCGCGTAATCACCGGCGTAGATGCGGTCGCCCTCGGAGCAACCGGACCCGTCCGCCGACGCACAGCTCATGTAATTGAACTGGGGCATCCACTCCCGGGGCATGTCGGACTGAGACCAGACGGTGAGGTCGGCGGGCTCACGTCGAAGCTCCCCGAAGAGCGCGCGCAGGTCCGCCGAGATGCCCGCACGAGACGCGAGGAGATTCCTCGAGAAGTCGACCCGCATGAACTGCCGCTCCCACCAACGGCGGTCCACGGTGTTCTCGGAGAGGACGTTCAGCTCTTCGCCGGTGACGGTGTTGTACTGCCGGCGAATGTCGAAGTGGCTCTGGATCCGATAGGCAGCGACCGGCTGGCCGATGAAGCGAGGGTCGTTCTGACGCTCGTCCTCGAACGGGTCCACGGCGTCACCTACCGTCTGGTAGTCGCGGAAGGCGTAGAGGGTCTGTTCGTCGATCACCCAGCGAATCCGGGGAACGGCGTAGCCGCCGCTCGTGCCGTCATTGCCGACCTCACCGACGAAGCCGAGGCCTGCGCCCTCGTAGTCGAAGTCGATGATGGTCTGCGACATGTACCAAGAGCCCTGGAAGATGCTCTTGTCGATGATGTTGGCCCCGAGCTGGCTCACAGGGGTCTGCGGCGTACCGCAGCCCAGGAAGCCGCCTGCGAGCACGCCACCGAGGGCGAGCACTGCGACGAGCGATCGTAGCGTGGCCTTTCCGAGCATCGTTTCCGCCTCCGGTCGACTGCGATCTTGGGAGCTGAGCATGCGAGTCCTCTCGGGCGCTCCGCGTTCGGAGCGCTGTCGTCATCAGAAGGTGGTGGTGGTGGGGCCACGGCTGGGCGTGGCGCTCTCGTCGTCGTCGGCTCCGCGGAGCGCGAGGCCCTGACGGCGGCGCTGGCGCTCTTCCGGCGTGAGGCCGTCGTCCTCACCGCCAGCGGTCAGCGTGTTGTAGATGCCATCGAGCGTGAAGGTCAGGCCGAGGCTGAACTGGGTGTCCGGATTGAACGGGCTCCGGACGCTCCCGTCGTCGTTGTAGAGCGGCGCGAGCACGGTCGAGTTCGAGACCGTCAGGGAGAGATTGAGCCACTCCGTGAGGTCGTACGCCGCAGCGAGCGAGTAGGACGTGAAGTTCCTCCAGGCCCCGCCCTGGCTGTCGAGCTGGACCGGCCCTGCGGCGGAGGGGACGTTCGCGGCGGCGAGCTCGAAGGTGTACGACCACACCCAGAAGAGGGAGAGCGTCAGAGTGAAGTGCTCGGCGGGCGTGACGTTGATGCTCATGCCCGCGACGATGCGGTCGGACTCGTTGCGACCGACGGAGTTGCACAAGTAGGACGGGTCGGCCTCGGGGCCGGTGCCGGTGGTCGCGCCGGGACGGGCCGCGATGCAATCTCCTTGCGCGAGCGAGACGTTCGAACCGGCAAACCAGTGCTGGTACCGGGCGACGGCGGCGATGGTCATCCCGAGCGCCTCGGGGATCGGGCGAACGACGGTGACGCCCAAGCCAGCATTGGCATAGCGCTGGGCAGCCTGGCTGAGCTTGGAGCTGGGGAAGCTGAGGCGCGCCGCGGGGATGAAGATGAAGCCCTCCCACGGAATGGTTCGGCGAAGCTCGACGAGGAAG
Source organism: Deltaproteobacteria bacterium (assembly GCA_046342295.1). Taxonomy (GTDB): domain Bacteria; phylum Myxococcota_A; class Polyangia; order Polyangiales; family Sandaracinaceae; genus JAFLCL01. The sequence goes on from JBKDQC010000823.1 coordinate 27,533, forward strand.
TCTCCGATCTGGAACTCGTGGTTGTAGGCCGAGCCGTCCGCATCGGTGAACTCGTAGAAGGCGCCGAGCGAGAAGAAGAAGAAGGTGGACGGGTCCACGTACCAGCGGGGAGTGAGCGAGAGGAACTGGTAGACGTTCGGGTTGTAGGAGAGCTGACAGTCCCGGCAGAGCGAGTTGAACGTCGCGGCGAGCGAGTAGGAAAAGAAGCTGTTGCGCCACGCGAGAGGCTCGGCCGCCGCCTGGGCCTCGGCAGCCTGGGCTTCGTCCTCGGAGGGAGCGGGGGCGGTCGTCGATTCGGGGGCCGGGGCGGTCGCGTCCGCAGCCACCGTCTCCGCCGGAGCTGCCGTGTCCGCCGGAGCCGTGTCTGCTGGAGCCGTGTCCGCCGGCGCTGTGTCCGCCGGAGCCGTGTCCGCCGGAGCTGCCGTGTCCGCTGAGGTCGCCTCGGCGGGCGCCGGAGAGATCGTCACGTTGGGGGAGACGAGGACGGGAGCGCTCGCGTCGCCTTCGCCGTCCGGCGCCGCGGTCGCCTCCGGAGCTGCGGTCGCCTCCGGAGCTGCGGCAGGAGGAGCACTTTCCTGGGCGCGCGTCGACGCGGGAGCCAACGCGAGCGCGAGGAAGAGGGCGAACGAGCGGAGCGGCTTGAGGTGCGTCACGGGCTCTCCAAACGGTGGCCGATGGGGCGGAAGAGAACGGGGCGAGGCTCGGAAGGTTCAGGAGCGGAGGGGCGTTGCTGACAAATCACGCGCTCGATGCATGTGCCTCACGTGCAGGACACCGGAGATCGATGAACGCAGGTCACCCTCGCTCGTCGGCGAAGGCGCGCGAGTAGGACCCACGAAGCTCGGGCTGTCAACCCGGGGTCGCTCGCGCGAGAACACAGTCGGGAACGTCGGGAACGTCGGGAACCGAACACAGACGGCGACCGTCACGGACCGCACGCAGAGCGCACGGGCGGACGGGGTCGCGGCGGACGTCGCAACCGATGTGCCACACGAGATCCTCCGAGGATTCCCGCGAGGGTCGCGCGGGGGCGTCAGCCCCGTAACGTCCGTGAGCGGCCCGCGCGGGTCAGAGCGCGGCGACGTCGGAGTGAGCAATCACACGCAGGGAGGAGATGCCGGGGAGCGACGCGAGGGATCGCTCGAGGAGGGCGCCGGGGCCGAGGATGGACACGACGCGATCGAGGCCGCGGCCCGAGGGGCCTCCGAAGTGCGTGCGAACGGCACGACTCGCGGTGGCGGCGTCGACGCCCGAGACGTGCTCGACATAGCCGTCGAAGAACGCGACGGGCAGACCGAACAGGTCAGCCTCGACGTGAGGCTCGACGCGCTTGGCGGCCGTGTCCCGGTCGAACGCGTGCGACTTGGTGAGGTAGGAGCGCGCGAAACCGACCTCTCTGGGACGCACACCGCCTTGCACGAACGCCTCCACGAGCTCGAGCTCGAGGGCCACGCAGTCGCGGGCGTTCTCGACCGAGGGGTGCGTGTAGAGCAACCACGCGTCACGCGCGCGGTCCGCGTACAGGCGGCTCTGCGCGCTGTAGCTCCAGCCTCGCTTGCTCCGGACTTCGGACACGAGGCGCGCGCTGAAGGTCCCTCCAAAGACGGTGTTCGCGACGAGCAGCGGATAAAACGCGCGATCGCCCATGCGGACGCTGAGGGTCCCCACGAAGAGCTGGGTCTGGGTGCGATCGGGCTTGTCGATGATGACGACGTGCGTGCCCGTGGGCGCCGAGGGATCGTCGAGCTCGGGCTCGGGCGCCCGACCCTGCGGCAGGTCGGCGAGGTGGCGCTCGACGAGCGCGCGGGCATCGGCGGCCGTGACATCGCCCGCGAGCGCGACGAGCACCGAGCCGCTACGCACCCTCGCCTGGTGGAACGCGCGAATTTCTTCGAGCCGGATCGCCTCGAGAGAGCGCGGTGTACCGGTCGTGGGGCGCGCGTAGGCGTGCGCCCCGAAGAGCGCGTGCCGGAACGCGCGTGAGGCGAGCCAGCGGTCGCTGTCGAGCTGCGCGACGAGCTCGGCGATCGCCTCGCGACGCACGAAGGCGAGATCTTTCGGACGCAGCGCCGGCGAGGTGAGGAGCGAGCCCGCGATCGCGAAGAAACGCTCGAGGTTGCGGCGGATCACGCTCCCGTGCAGGCGGATCGCGCTCGGCGTGACCTCGATCGTGAGCGCGGCGCCGAGGCTCTCGATCGCGTCGTCGAGCGCGTCGGCGGAGCGGGCGGGCACGACGTCGCCGCTCGTGAGAACACGACGCGCGGTGCCGCGGCGCACCAGCCTCGCGTAGAGCCGCGCGAGGCCCTCGCGTCCTCGGGGATCGTGCGTCGAGCCGCCGCGAAGGACGATCTCGACGTCGACCAGCGGGATGGTGCGGTCGGTCTCGACGTGGAGGCGAACGCCGTGGGGCAGCGACTCGGACACGGTCGCAGAGCCCGGAAGGGCGCGGGCCT
>JBKDQC010000824.1:0-6795 GCA_046342295.1 Deltaproteobacteria bacterium
CGACCCCCGGCGCGCGCCCGTCCGTGCACTCAACGGCCGGGACGCCGCGCGTCCCGGCTCACCCGTCCCACTCCCCGCGACCCTCGGCGCCTCCGCCTCCCCGACCCTACGCGGCCGCACCCTCGACGCCTGGGTACCCGGCGCCCCCGACGCGAAACCCGCAGGGTTTTGGCGCACCGTCGGCGGCAGCGCCCCCTCAACCGGGCTACGGGCAGCCAGGCTACGGGCAGGCGCCGGGCTACGGGCAACCGCAGCCCGGTTACGGCCAGGGTGGCTATGGCGGCTCTCCCCCGACCCCCTCGACGCCCGGATATCCGGCCCCGGCGCCGCCGCAGTCTACTGGTTTCCCCGCGCCGTCTGGTTATCCGGCCCCGCCTGCGCGGCCGGTGCCCGGCGCGGCGTCGTCGTATCCGCCTCCGCCGCCCGGTCGCGCGCCGGCGGCGGGAAACCCGCCGCCTCTGCCGGGCGGTGGTGGCGGCTACATCCAGCCCGCCCAGATGCTGTATGTGATCTTCAACGGGCAGCGCTACCCGGTGAACAAGGAAGAGTTCATCATCGGTCGCGGGGCCAAGACCGCCGATCTGCCCATCAAGGATGGCAACATCTCCCGCCGCCACGCCGCGATCATCTACCAGAACGGCGCTTACTACATGAAGGATCTCGGCTCGACCAATGGCGTCGAGTACCAAGGGCGTCGGGTCGATGGCCGCCGCATCGAAGAGGGCGACGTCTACCAGCTGTGCGATTACGAGCTGCGCTTCACCTACCGTTGAGTCGCGTGGCTGCGCGGTCCGCGCCACGCGCGATCAGCGGCACTCGAAGACGACGTCGCCCTGCAGTCCCTCGCGCTGCACGGTGACGAGCTGGTTGTTGACCGCCGTGCAGGTCGCGAAATTCGGCTGTGCGGTGATGTACATCTCGACGTGATCCCCCAGACATCGCGCCGGCCAAGGGATCGAGAGGCGGCCTCTCTCCACGCGAAGCCACTCGGGGCCATCTGCGTTGAGGTACGTGTCGCAGCGCGGATGCTCGGGCTCGATCCAGACGCCGTGACGCCCCTCCTCGGGGCAATCGAACGAGACCTGCACACAGAGGGCACCGGTGTATGCGCGGCCCTCGCGGTTGCGGTGAAAGCGCAGCTCGACGTGCGGCCAGCTGCGACAGGCCTCACCGAGACACGGCGGCGGACGGTTGTTGCCGCAGCCCGCGACTGCGAGCGCGCACGCCGCGAACCAGGGACCGAGACTCTTCACTCGCGTGGGCATCGGAGGTCTCTCTCGTAGCGTCGGAGCTGCTCCTCGGAGAGGCGCTCGGCCGCGGGCAGGATCTCGTTCAGCGGCCGCAACTGCATTCGCACGTGCTCGGCGGACGCCGGATCGCGGAACGCGCAGTCCATGCTCGCGAACGAGGGAAGGTTGCGCTGAAAGAAGCGACGCGCCGAGGCGGCGCTGTGCGACGTCACGATGCGGTCGACCCCATCGGCCACCCGGCGCTGTGCCGCCACCTGCACCGGGTCTCGCTCGCCTTGGGTCTCGGCGTGCGTGAGATGCGCTTCGCCCTCGGCGGCGGCGGCCTCGTCGACCCTCGGCGGCCGCGGGCCCCCACCGCCGGCGCGACCGCTCACCGAGGCGACGCCCCCACCGGTCTCCCAGTCGGGCTCGGGACATTCGACGGGTGGCGGGCAATCGACGGGCGGTGGGCAGACGACTGGCGGCGCGCACGCCTCGCATGCGGGGCAGGCGGGCGCGGGCGCCTGCACGACCCCAGGGCCGCGCACGAGCAGCGCGACGTTCCCGATCAGCGACACCGCCAGCGCCGTGCCGAGCCCGAGCGCGATCGCGGGTGCCGCGGAATCGGGCCGCCTCGGCCGATCGGGCGGGAGTGTTTCGAAGTCGCTCATCGCGGTCCGGAGCCTACCAAGCCGCGCCCCGAATGGTAGGGCCGCCGGCGTCACTCATGGGTCGCCACGGCGATCTCGACGACGCGGAAGCGGTCGCGGCGCTCTTCGCACGGCTCCATGCGCGCCCGGACCACGAGGTCGCCACCGCAGTACCATCGCACGTAGGACTCGGCGCCCGGCGCGTCGCCCTCGCTCTCGTGCTCGCACGTGGCGCCGAACATCTGCTCGTACTCTTCCGCGGGCAAGCACGCGCCCGCCGCGGCCGACCCTGGCACGAGGTGCAGGGGGCCACCGGCCCGAGGGACGTCGGATTGACCGACGGCCACAGGGTGTTCGTCGCTCGTGTGGGTCAGCAAGACCCAGCGGCCTGCGAGGCGCGCGGGCGCGGAACAGCCGATCGCGAGACACGCGCCGGCGGCGAGGAAGAGCTTGTGCACGCGGCCACTCCACACCGACGCGGCGCAGACGTCAACCACGGCGATCGCGCGTCCTTCCGTCCCCAGGACCCCTGCCTTCTCGGGGACTTCGGAGGGCGAGAGCGACCCCCTCGAGATCAACCGTCCTCCTCGGCGAGGACGACCAGCTTGTCTCCTGGCTTGGCGATGATCGGTTGGTTCCGAACCTTCGGGTTGAGCACGAGGCCGTAGCGGCTCTGCGGGTTGTCTTCGTAGACCTGGACTCCGAGCGCGAGCTCGTTGCGCGCCTTGGCCGCGAGGATGAGGTACTCGAAGGTCACCGGCTGACCGGGCGGGCAGTAGAGCTCGAGAGGCTTGACGTAGATCTCGGAGCCCTCGCTGCGCAGCAGATCTTCGAGCACGGACTGCACGCGGGGCTCGTAGGTGATCTGCGCGAGCACCATCGAGACCATCTGGTTCGAGATGACGATGTCGTTGATCTGCGTGGTCGCGGCGAGCTCGCGGTTCTTCGGGTCGAGGATCTCGCTGCAGACACGCTGGTTCGGTGCCATCGCCGAGCGGCGGCGCATGTCGCGCAGGAGCAGGAGCGCGATGATGGCGCGCGTGTCGGCCTCCTCGGCGCTCTTGGCCGAGATGGCGTCTCCGAGGACCATGACGTTCGGGTAGTTCTGCGGCTGCAGCTCCTCCATGAGCTGCCGCGTGGAGAACTCGCCCTCGAGGTGCCGCACCTGGACGGTGCCGAGCTCGCCTGCGTTCTCCTTGATGAGCTCCTGGCGCTCGTGGGTGGGCAGCGAGTTCACGAGCGTGATGGTCGACCCCTCCGCCACGTAGTCGTCGAACTCCTTGAGGATGGGGTAGATCTTCGGGTTCCATCCCAGGATCAACATGTGCTCCACGGGCTTGTTGGCGCTCGAGGTGAGCACGGGGATCTGGTTCGGGTGCAGCGGGCCCGCGTACGGCTGCACCTTCATGTTCGCGTCCTCTGCGAGCAGCAGCAGCACCTCGTCGGCGCCGACGATGCGGTCGGCCGGCGGGTTCAGCTCGTGCCCCGAGCCGTCGGCCTTGGCGATGCCGACCACGCATGCGTCGGGGAAATCGAGGAGAGCGTAGAGGAACGGCCGCCCGACCGCGTGCGGCACGGCCTTGAAGTGGATCTCGTTGCCCTCGAAGCGGAGCAGCTCGTCGTAGACGAGCGACAGACCGGGGATGCGTGCTGTCTGGAGGATGATCTTCGAGATCATCTCGTTGGTCTTGACGACGTGCGCGCGGTTGTTCGACGCGATGATGGCGAGCTCTTGGTTGTGCGACTGCATGACCTCCGCGGTCACCCGGAGCTTCTCCTGGATCGTGCGTGCCTCCGGGTGGTTGAAGATCGCCATCAGCGTCTTCATCACGCGCGCGTCAGCCTGATCGGGATCTTCGACGTCCTTTTCGTCGACGAGCACGACGATCGCGCGGGCTTGCGCGAAGCTCACCTTCTCGAGGTCGTGCAGGGCCACGGAGCTTCCGCTCCGCACCACGATCTTCATGCGCTCGCCGTACTGCACCTTGTCGTGGAGGGCCTCCTCCATCTCGACCTTGTCGCGCTCGGCCATCACCACGCACACGATCCGGCCCTCGGAGGCATACGCCTCCGAGAGCTGGTCGAGCACCGAGAAGATCTTCTCGCTCCAGCCGAGCACGAGGAAGTGCCCCTCTTCCATCACCGGTGCGCCGCCCCGGCGGATGGAGTCGAGCCGCTCCTGAAAGTTGCCGGCGAGCGCGGAGATCAAGAGGCCGGCCACCACGACGCCCAGGATCGAGATGATCGTGGAGACCGAGCGGTTCACGAAGCCCTCGTCGCCCGTGAAGGTCCCGGCGTCGATCACGCGGCCGAAGTAGAACCAGAGGGTCTCGTACACCCACGCGAAGAAGCCCTGCTCGCCCTGCTCGGGGCCGACGGGCACGAGGAGCGAGAGGACCACGGCGAGCCCGGTGAACGCGACGATCAAGAAGAGCGTCAAGAGGGCCAGGAAGAGGAGCTGCTTGCCTGCGCCTCCGCCGATGAACTCATCGATCCGGTATCGCAGCTTGGCCTGAAATCCACGTTCGATCGCCATCCGACGTCTCGTCCTTCTCGGTCACTCGTGTCTGGTCGCACCTGCGACCACGGCAACGCAGCGACATCACGCCACGAAAGCTCCTCCGGTGTCGAGATGAGCCTGCGCCTACGCTACGCGGCGCCGCGCCACGTGCTTCCCGAGGAGCCATTCACGGTCGTCCAACGAGGTCGTTCAGCGGTCGGCGAAGCTCGGCGCTCGCTTCTCCATCACGCTCATCACGGCCTCCACCTGGTTCGGCGTGCCGAGGAGGCCGAGCTGCAGCTCGGTCTCGAGGAGGAAGCTCTCCGTGGGGCCGAGGCCGACGGAGCCGCGCAGGAGCTTCTTGCCTGCGGCGATGGCGTCGGGGCTCTTCTGGGCGATCTCGGCCGCGAGCGCCTTCGCGGCGCCGCGTGGGTCGTCGCTCAGGCGGGTGACGAGGCCCAAGCCCAGGCCCTCGGACGCCGGGAGCACGCGACCGGTGTAGAGCAGTTCCGCGACGACGTCGGTCCGCGCGAGGCGGAGGAGGGTCTGCGTGAAGCCCATGTCCGGGACCAGTCCGTACTTGACCTCCATCACTGCGAGCTGCGTCTCGGGGTGCGCGATCCGCACGTCGGCGCCGAGCGCGAGCTGCAGGCCGCCGCCGAGCGCTGCGCCGTGCAGCGCCGCGATCACGGGCACCGGCAGCTCCTGCCAAATCCAGCCCACGCGTTGCGCGAGGTTGGCCGGCGAGCGCCCGTCGCGCGCCAGGAGCTGCGGGCTCGCCTGCTCGCCCATCGCGAGAAACGCGCCCCAGTCGAGGCCCGCGCAGAAGACCTTGCCCGCTCCCTCGAGAACGACCGCGCGCACCCGTGTATCCGCCGCGAGGGCCTCTCCGGCGCGGACGATCGCCTCGAACATCTCGAGATCGAGACCGTTGCGTTTGTCGGGGCGGTTCAGCGTGACGGTGGCGACGTGGTCGATGACGGACACGAGGACGCGGTCGTGGGTGGACATGGGCCCTGGTGTAGCCGACCGGGCCCGCGAAGAGCGACCTCTCCCCGGGGCGGGGCGCGCTATCCTGACCGAGGAAGTGCCTCCGCCCTCCGAGGAGACGATCTTGAGACCCGGTTTGCTTCGTTTCTCTCCCTGGCTCCTGGCGTGGGCTCTCTCCGTGGGGCTGGGCCAGGTCCTCGCCGGCTGCGAGGCGCGGGTCTCGCTCGGCGCTTCGTGCGAGCTCGACAGCGACTGCCCCAGCGACCTCGTCTGCCGGCAGGGCCGGTGTCGCCGGGCGTGCCGTGAGTCGCGTGATTGCCCGCTCCCGCTCGAGTGCATGGCCGCCGGCACGCCCGAGGAGGGCGGCTGTCGCGTGCCGGAAGATGGCGTGTGTCGGGGCTCGTCCGATTGCGCCGGAGAGCTCGTGTGCGAGGGGGGGCGCTGCGTGCAGCCGTGTACCGACCCATCCGAGTGCTCGGTCTCGATGGTGTGCGATGGCACCCACTGCGTTCGCAACACACGGGTCGGGCGCTGCGACGTGCTGAGCGGCACGGGCTGCGGAGAGCGCGAGCGATGCGGGATCGTCGGGATGGGCGCCGAGCGGCGGACCGAGTGCATCGCGCTCACCCTCGGAGAGATCCGCGACGCGGAGGAGAACGAGCCCTGTGACGTGAGCCCCGAGACGGACGCGATCCGCCCCTGCCGCGACGGGCTGACATGCGTCGGCGGGCAGTGTTTGCGCTGGTGTCTCTACGACGACAGCACGGGTGTCGTCGGCAGCAATTGCGGCACGGGGAGCTCGTGCGTGCCGGTCTACGGAGGCGCCGCCGCGCCGCGCACGTACGGCTTCTGCACCGAGGGCTGCAGCCCGGTCGGCCAGAACTGCGCGGATGTGGCGCGGACTTGCGTGATCGCGACGAGCCCCGATGGGCGCGCCTATGGTGAGTGCGTGGCTGCGGTTGCGGTCGACTGCGCCAGCGATGCCGAAGGCTGCGCCGCCCGACCGTGCGCGGAGGGTCGCTGCGCCTTCGGTCTCGAGTGCGTGGGCGACGTGTGTCTCGAGCGCTGCGCGTCCGATGAGGACTGTTCGACCGGACGCTGTGACCTGTCCAGTGCGGTGCGCGTGCTCGTCTCGAGCGGCGATCGCGTGTCCTACGGTCTGTGCCGCTGACCTAGTTTCGGGCGCACGCGCTCGCCGCGCCCTCCCCCCTGAACAGAATCGCCGAGAGAGTGGATCGTCCGCGCCGCGGCGATTCTGTTGCGCGGAGCGGAGTTGGGTGGGGGGCCCCGAGCCGGCTCTGCCGGGCGGGGGGCGGGTCTGCATCAGACCTGCCGGGAAGAAGGGCTACACATGTATAGGCGTCGCGCCGATCCTGTGTCGTAGAGAACGTCGGCCTGACCTGAGTCGACGAGGGAGACCGAGTTC
>JBKDQC010000825.1:0-7048 GCA_046342295.1 Deltaproteobacteria bacterium
ACCTCGGACAGCTCGAGGCTTCCGCCGCCGAGATCGACGAGGAGGGCGCGCTTGTCGCGCAGAGGGAGGCGCTTCTCGACGGCGAGCTTCACGAGCCGCGCTTCCTCGGTCCCGTCGATCGCTTCGAGGTGCACCCCCACCGCGTTGACGCGATCGAGCAGCTCCTTCGAGTTGTCCGCGTCACGTGCCGAGGCCGTGACGACCGCGCGGTGCTGCTCGACTCCGAGCTCCTCGATCTTCGCCGCGAACGCGCGCATCGCCTCGACGCACTCGGCGATCGCCCCCGCGTCGAGCTTGCCGGTCACGAACACCGAGTGGCCCATGCGAACCGGACGGCGATCCTGGAAGAGGACGCGGACACCCTCGGGAGCGTCGGACTCGACCACGAGCAATCTCGAGGCGTTGGAGCCCACGTCGATCGCAGCGAACTTCGGCATGGCGCGCGCTGTGTAGCACCGTCCGCTGGCTTCGCGCTGCGCGATCGGCCGATGGGCGGGAGCGGTCTGCGCTCGGGCCCTGAGCTGCACCCAAAAGAGACGCTCCTGCCAGCCCCGCATGGTCCATGCTGTGGGCCACGATGGATCCCGTCCTCCTCCATGCGGCCGTGGGCTGCGCCACCGTCATCGCCGTCTGCTGGGTGCTCGGTCTCGCCACGGGCGAGCACTCGTGGGTCGATCGGCTGTGGTCGATCGTACCGGTCCCTTACACGGCCTGGTTCGCCTGGCAGACCGGCTTCGGAGATCTGCGTCTGACCGTGATGACCGCGCTCGTCGCGCTGTGGGGCGCGCGGCTCACGTTCAATTTCGCGCGCAAGGGCGGGTACGCCAGAGGCGGCGAGGACTACCGATGGCCGGTCCTCAAGGGGCGGATGGGCCGTTGGCAGTGGGAGCTCTTCGCGCTCCTCTTCGTCGCGGGCTTCCAGAACGTGCTCCTCCTGCTCATCACGCTGCCGGCCTGGGCCGCGCTCGAGGGGGCGAGCACCCAGCCCGGCGGTGGCGTGCCGTTCGGCCCTCTCGACGCGGTCGCGACGCTGCTCTTCCTCGCATTCCTCGCGGGCGAGACCATCGCCGACGAGCAGCAGTGGCGCTTCCACCAGGACAAGAAAGCGCGCCTCGCGCGCGGCGAGGCCCTCGAACGCCCCTTCCTCACGACCGGGCTCTTCGCCTGGTCGAGACACCCCAACTTCTTCTGCGAGCAGGCGATCTGGTGGTGTCTCTGCCTCTTCGCCGTGAGCGCGACGGGCCGCTGGCTCGACGCGTCCTTCGTCGGCGCCGCGGTCCTCACGGCGCTCTTCCAGGGGTCGACACGCTTTACCGAAGAGATCTCTCTCTCGAAGTATCCGAGCTACGCCGAGTACCAGAAGCGCACCTCACGCCTCTGGCCGCTGCCGCCCAAGGCGCGATGAGTCAGCCGCGCGCGAAGAGGCGCGTCGGATCCTTGAAGCTCTTGAACTCGAGCGCGTTGCCGGAGGGGTCGCGCAAGAAGAAGGTCGCCTGTTCGCCGACCTCGCCCGCGAAGCGGACGTGGGGCTCGATCAGGAAAGGCAGGCCCGCAGCCCGGAGGCGCTCGGCGAGCGACTGCCAACCGTCCCAGGACAGCACCGCCCCGAAGTGACGCACGGGCACGGCGTCGCCGTCCACGGGGTTCGTCTCGGAGGGCGCGAGCGCGCCGTCGACGAGGTGCGCGCTGATCTGGTGCCCGTGGAAATCGAAGTCGATCCAGCGCGGGGGGACATTCTCGCGATCCTCGCGCCCGAGCCCGCAGCCGAGCACGTCGAGGTAGAAGCGACGTGTGGCCTCGAGGTCCGTCACGGCGAAAGCGAGGTGGAAGGCGACCATCGCCAGCGATTACCACGACGCCGCGACGGTGCGCACACCGCGCGCGACCACGCCGCGCGTGGAGGCCCGGCGAAGCCTACCCTTCCGATCTCGGATCGATCGCGGCGACCCCTCAACGAACGTGGACGCCGTGCATACGATCGGCGGCGCGCAAGACCTTGCGACCGCGCTCCGCCAGCTGCCCGTCCGTGGGGTGATCGGTCGGTTCGATCGCCGCGATCTTCACCTTCCAGGCGGGGTGGCGATGCTGGACGAAGGCCGCGAGCTCTTCCTTCGCGTCGCCCGGGCCCGTGAGGAGCACGAGCTCGAAGGCAGAGAGGCGATGCGCCAGATCCTCGAGGAATTTCGGCTCTGCATGCGTGTGGTGGTGGCCCTTGTCGTGCTGGCCCACGGGCGCCTTGACGTGCTCCGCCTCGTAGCGAGCGCCCTCCTCGTCGAGCTTGATGACGCGGGCTTCCTTGTGATCGACCCAGATGACGGCGTGCTTCACGGGACCTCCTGCGGGAGGCTCTAGGCACCGCGCCCGCGATCCCCAACACGCCGGGTGCGGCCGCCCCGCTTCCCGGGGATGGCCGCACGGCCCCTCGGGCCAAGACGCTTCAGCGCGCCCCGGAGATCGGACGGCTCTGCATCACACAGTCGAGGCAGCTCCCTGCGTACGTCGCGATGAACGTGCCCGTCCACGCGTGATCGGTGGTGAACATGCCGACGAAGCGGTAGGTCTCGGCGCAGGAGCCAGGGGCCGTGCAGGCCAGGTCGAAGCTCCGCGTCGGGCTCGAGCGAGGGGAGCCACCGGTCGGAGCGCAAGGCAGACCCGTGCCCGTCGCGGTCAAGGTGGCGCCGTCGTCGGCGAAGCCGACCGACGCGAAGCTGAAGTCCACGAGCGAAACGCCGAAGAAACTGGCGCACATGTAGCTGACGCTCGGCGAGATCGTGTACGTACCGGTCGGGCTCCAGGGCATCGGCCGCGTGCAGCCCGACGTGTCGAGCGCGCAGCCCGGTGTGCAGGTGAGGGTCCCCCCGGAGAAGCCGCCCGAGACACTGAGGCAGCTCGCGCCGCCCAAGTTCGCGCCGTCGCAGGCCTCGCCCGCATCGAGGGCGCCGTTGCCGCAGTTGGTGCAGGCGCTCGTGTCGACGCCGGAACAGTCGCCGCGGCAGAGCGCAGTGCCGGAGAAGAAGCCGACGGTGCTGCACGCGCGCGTGCTGCCCGCGCAGCAGGCGAAGCCGTCGTCGCAGCTCGCGTCGCAGTCGTCGTCCACGCCGTTGCAGATCTCGGCGGGCGGCGCGCAGGTCGCGTCGAGCACGCAGCCGGGCAGGCACGCACGCGTGCCGGTCGAGCCGCACGCGGTGGTGCACGACATGCTCGTACCGACCCGACACGCGAAGCCGTCGTCGATCGACGTGTCGCAGTCGTCGTCGCGATCGTTGCAGATCTCCGCAGGCGGCATGCAGCTCGCCGCGCCATCGGGCGCACAGACGGTGCTGCCCGTGCTTCCGCATGCCGTCGTGCACGGAGAGCCCGCGGCGCAGCACTCCTCGTCGCGCAACCCGTCGCAGTCGTCATCGACCCCATTGCACGTCTCGACCGGTGCCAGACACGGGCCCGTGCTTCCGTCGGGCGCGCAGCTCGTCGTCCCGGTGGAGCCGCAGCCCGTGGAGCAGGCCAGGCCCGCCTCACAGCAACCTTCGTCCACCGAGACGCGGCAGTCCTGGTCCACTCCATCGCCGCAGAGCTCGGGTCTGTGGCCCGCGACGGCGCTCTCCCGAGCACGCAGCATCATCGAGGAGACGGTACCAGCGCGCTCCCAGCACTCCCGCGGCAGGAGCCTCGTTCGCGCGGGGCCCGTCCGGACCGCCGCGCGCTCACGTCATGTCGGGGCCGACGCCCTCGAGGAGGCACTCGTCGGGCACGTCGAAGACGAGCGGATAGAGCAGCCCCTCGGGCTGGTAGGACATCGGCAGCGGGTCACCATCGAGATCGAGGTCTCCTCCGGTCGCGTCCCACTCCTCCCGGACGCGCTCGTTCCAGGCGGCCGCCGTCGCGAGCTGCTCGACCCAGCGGCGGGCCTCGTCGGAGGGCGTCACCCCCTCGGGCAGCACGAGCGCGAGGACGCGGCGACGGGCCTCGCGCACCCACGCCGCGTCGTAGACGGCGACGTTGAGCTCTCCCTCGTAGGTGACGCCGCGGTTGTTCTTGTTGCACGAGCCGACGCTGAGGAACACGTCGTCGACGATCAGCAGTTTCGAGTGAACGTCCACGTCGACGAAGCGCGCCTCCGTCTCCTGGAATCCGAAGACCTCCTGCGTGTCGAAGCTGCGCAGGCGGAACGGGTGGAAGCGCGTCGGGAAGCGCGTCGCGAGCTCCTGCGAGGTGCGGTACGTCCACTCGCAGCCCGGATCCGTGAGCTCGTTGATCGGCTTGGTGATCACGACCAACTCGAGAGACGGGTGCGATGTCATCCGCGCGACGAGCGCGTCGAGGAACATCGGAATCCGGAAGTATTGATCCTCGATGAGGATGTACTGCTCGGCGTTCTCGATGGCGTTGAGCCACGTCTCGGCGATCGCATGCTCGTCGAAGGGCGCGGGCAGGGTCGCGGTGACCTGTGCCTGCACGCCATCGGCGAAGCTCGGCTGCTCGCGCACGACCTCGTAGTCGGAGGCGTTGGCGGAGTACTCCACGCGCTCGTCGAGCAGGTGCGCCCAGCGCGCGTGGAAGACCTCCTCGGCGTCCTGCGCGATCGGCCCTTCGATGCGGGTCATGTAGTCCTTGCGCGGGCCGTTGTCCGGTAGCTCCTCGCCCGCCGCGACGTCCATGCGGTCGCGGCTCGAGGCTCCGAGCGCCATGCGGCGTGGCTCGAAGACGAGATGCGCATCCGTGTCCCAGTCCACCGGGCGCAGATTCATGCCCCCGATGAACGCGACGGTTCCGTCGATGACGAAGAATTTCTGGTGGTAGCTGGCGTGATCGACGTCGAGGCTGATGGGCCACTCCGTGAGATCGACCGGCCGCGACGGCACCGTCGAGGCGATCGGCGCGTCGGCGTCGAAGGTGCGTCCTTCCGCCTCCGGCCAGCGCGCCCGCACGCGATCACCGAAAAGGAACGGCGCCACCTGGAACGTGAACATCCCGCTCGTCTCGTTGGCCTGGCCCATGAACTCGAAGCCGTCGGAGGCCGTGGCGCCCCGCGCGCGAAGGTCGGAGTCGGCCGAGAGCCACGACAGGCTGCCATCCTGCTCGACGAACTGACCGACGAGCACGCGCTTGTCTGGGAAGATGTCATCGAGGATCCCGAGGATGGTGTTCGCACGCCGATCGGCGAGCGTGCTCGTCACGTGCGTCTCGGGATCCCGCACGAGCTCGAACGTCGAGTCCCACCACCACGTCGCGGCATGCACGGTGTCCCTCGCGGCCAGGAGATCTTCGGCCACCTGGGCCCACGCCTCCTCGCCGCTGGTCATGAGACGTACGCGGTTGCCGCGCCGCGCCGGACGCCCCTGGGCCGAGAACCAGCGGTGCCGCAGGCCGGCGAAGATCGCGTGCACGGGGAGCGTCCGGCCCATGCTCGTGCGCACGTCGTGGCTCGCGACGAGCCCTGCCCGCTCGGAGCCTGCGCCGCGCCGGACCGTGATCGCGTCGAGGTCCGCCGAGCCGTCGTAGGTGATCGCGACGTCGAAGTCCTCGTGGCCCGCGGCGGAGATCCGGACCTCGTAGGTCGCGGCCTCGACCAACGGAACCACGGCCACCGGCCAGGTCCCGGTCGTGGGTACGACCGCCCCGTCACGCGTCACCGACACGCGCGAGCCCGCGGGCAGGGCCTGGGCCCAGAGGTCGAGGGCGTGCAGCTCGATCAGCGCGAGGGTGGACGGCGGCAACGGCGCGTCCGGAGGCACGAAGCCGTCGGGCGACGTGACTCCACCGTCGACGCCGGGCGGCAACGCCGCGTCCACGCCCGCGCCGGGCTGCTCCATGGGTGAGCCCGCGCACTCGCAGCCGAAGATCGTCGAGCCGAGGAGGCAGAGCAGCAGAGCACCGCGTGAATGCATCATGCAGAGACCCTACCCGACCTCGCGACCGCCGCGCGATTCCTAGGTCGCCCGGCCCTTGGCGCGAGGCGCCCGACGAAGTGGGATCCTCGGGCCCGCTCAGCCCTCGACGCGGTTGCGACCGCGGCTCTTGGCGTCGTAGAGGCGAAGGTCCGCGCGGTGCAGGAGGGCCGCGCTCTCCTCGCCCGTCTCGAGCGATGCGACACCGACCGACACGCTGGGCGATGGGAGGACGACCCCCTCGACGCTCTCGAGGGCGAGAGCGCGGGCCGCCAACCGAATGCGCTCGGCGACGATGCGCGCCCCCGCGAGCGCCGTCATGGGCAGCACGACGAGCATCTCCTCTCCCCCGACCCGCACGCAGGCGTCGGTCGGACGCACGACCGTCTTCAGCAGCTCGGCAAGCCCGACGAGCACGCGGTCGCCGGTCGCGTGGCCCCAGGAGTCGTTGATCTTCTTGAAGTGGTCGACGTCGATCGCGAGCACGGACAGCGGCTGTCCATCGTGCTCCGCGCGCGCGATCAGCCGCGGCATCGTCTCGTCGAGCCAGCGTCGGTTCGCGAGGCCGGTCAGCGGATCCGTCCGTGACAGGCGCTCCATGGTGCGCCGCTGCTCCTGCGCGGCGTTGACGTGCTCGTTGCTGCGGCGGATCCGCGCCGCGAACAGCCGCAGCATGTTCACGGCGATCTCGTGGGACTCCATGACCACGCGCCAGAAGGTGTCCTCCTCGAGGACGAGCACGCGACACGCCGTCTCGGCGACGACGTCGGCCGTCGCAGCCTGGGCGTCGAGCACGGCGAGCTCGCCGACGGTCTGGCCTGCGGGGATCGTCGCCAGCGTCGTCTCGCCGAGCTGGACCACGAGGCTGCCGCTGAGCACGAGGTAGAGCTCGTTGCGCACGTCGCCACGGCGGATGAGGAACTGTCCCGGGTCGAGCTCGGTGACCGGACAGACGAGGAGGTGCGACTCGATCGTGTGTCGGGGGACGCCCCGCAGGAAGGCGTGCTGCGCGAGCTCCTCGTCGCGCGCCGGGGCGAACAGGAACGAGCCCCGGAGCGGCTCGGTGAGGGCCGCCCGCGCGGGCGGGGGCGCCGAGGGGTTGCGGCTCACCATGTCGCGGGATGTCGGACGGGATCGGCCCGAACTTGAGTCGGTGATGCCCC
>JBKDQC010000826.1:0-5336 GCA_046342295.1 Deltaproteobacteria bacterium
TCATGCTCTGACGTTTCTTGCCGGAGGGTCTGGCCGCAGCCCCTCCCTCTCGCCGAGTGAATCGGCGAGAGCCTCCCTCCCGCCGATTCGAGCCCGTGGCACCCGCATCGATCCATCCGAGTGCCACGTGCTCTCAGAGCGGGTAGCACTTGAACTGATCGATCGGCTCTGATCCTATCCTGCAGATGGTGGCACCGATTTCACTCGGGCTGCGGCAGCGCATCGTCGCCGCAGTTCACGAGGGGATGACCTGGCAGGAACGGGCGTTCACATCGCGATGATGCGTTCGACCGCGTGGGCGCCTGTGGGCCAACGTGCGTACGACGTCGCGCTGAGGAATCGCGGCAAGGTTCTCACCGTCGTCGGTGCGATCGCCCTCGATGGTGTGCGAGCCACGATGACTGTCGAGGGCGGCACCTCGAAGGAGGTCTTCCTCGAGTTCGTCACTCAGCATCTGATCCCCAGCCTCGTACCCGGCGACGTCGTCGTCATGGACAACCTCGGCGCACATCACGCACTGACGGTTCGCGACGCACTGAAAGCCGTCAACGTTCGCACCCTCTTCCTGCCGCCGTACTCGCCCGGAGAGAGGGCCCTCCGCCGACGCTCGGAGCCGTGCGACCGGTGCACTGTGCGACCGGTGCACGGCTTCAGCGCCGAGCGTCGGGCGTCTCGATGCCGGCATCCGGAGTTGCCATGCCCGCGTCGCCGGCGCCCTCGCATTGGTTGAGGACGGGCGCGCCCGCCGCGAGGCCTGCGACGCGCAGGCGCGTGCCGACGAATTGGACCCCGAGGCTCAGGGCATCGCACGGGAGGTCCGTCGGATCGCCGGGCTCGAACGGCTCGCGACGAACGTCGGCGATGCGGTTGAGCTGTCCTCCAACGATGTCGTACTGCGCCGTGCCCCTGCAGATGCCGAGGTTCTCCGCGGTGTTGAGCAGGTCCACGATGCTCCATCGACCTGCCACGGTGACCGTGCTCAGGTTGCCATCGTCGTCGAGGACACCGGTCGCGATCGCGTCGGTCAGACGAACGAGGGCACCTGTGTCCATCGCCGGGAAGAGGATGTCGACGCCCGCGGGCAAGCGGGTGACCATGACCCCGTCGCGAACGTACGCGTTGTCATCGCTGATCAGGGGTCGAGAGAGGTCACCCCCGACGTAGGAGTCGCTGCGCACCCATGTCCAGTCG
The DNA here is from genome assembly GCA_046342295.1 of Deltaproteobacteria bacterium. Classification (GTDB taxonomy): domain Bacteria; phylum Myxococcota_A; class Polyangia; order Polyangiales; family Sandaracinaceae; genus JAFLCL01. The sequence goes on from JBKDQC010000826.1 coordinate 1,192, forward strand.
CCCTGGTCCCACTGAGGCGCGGGCGCGCGGTCACCGCCGATGCGAATGTCTCGCGGACCTCGGACTTCAACGGTCGGCGGCGTGTCCGGTCCGGGCCCGCTCGCGCTCGTCGTGAAGACCGAGGTGGTGACGACCGTGCGGATTCGGGCGTCGTTGGGTGTGCCGTTCCACCGAGTGACCCGGATCACCGGCAGGCCGTAACCGTCCTCCTGCGCCTCGCGCGCGTTTCTCTCGAGGCCCGGGCTCGTCAGTTCGACCAGCGGGTACAGTGACGCTCCGAAGACGTTGTCGATGGAGTCGATGCCATCGGCGGGAGGGCGTGCGACCCCGGGGGGGATGCACTCGCTGTCGTACGTCGGAGGATGTGTCGCGCGATGGTCCAGGTCGTAGCCGATCTGCCTCCAGTCCTCGCCCTGATCGAGCAGCACATGCCGGAGCCCGAACGCGACCTCCCCCACATCGACACCATCGTCTGGCTGCGACGGGCGCGCTGGAGGTCGGCGAGAGGCGACCGGGCCGGCGTCGTTCGCTCCCGCGTCGAGCTCCGGCTCGCCGGAGTCTGGAGCTCCGACGAGCGTCGGATCGTACACCACGCAGCCCCACGCGCCGCAGGCGACGAGCCCCAAGCACGAGGCCGCGAGCGGTCCGCGAGCGCGAATGGCGAGGGTCGGCGGGCTCTGGGAGGACACAGTCACTGGTAGGGGCTCGGGATGACCTCGTCCTCCTCGGGGGCCGGAGCGGTCATCGTGGTCGTCGCTCGAGTCTCGGTCTCCGCCGCAGGTGGCTCCGCGGCCATCGTGGCGCCGGCAGACGTCGCTGCATGGTCCGGGCGGTGCCGGCGCGAGCCACCGCGCTCCTCGCGCGCGGGCGCGCTCGAGGTCACCGGCAGCGCGGCCTGGACCGGCTCGCCTCGTGTGGTCGGAAGCGGAGGAGGCGGCGGCACAGGCGCGGCGGGGATCGCCGCGATCGAGGGCGCGGCAGCGGCGGGGGCCGTGGTCGCGAGGCCAGCGGGGCGCGCGAAGAACCAGGCCGCGCCCGCGAAGGCGACCAGCACCAGCGCGCCGAACGCCAGCGCGAGCAGGAGCTTCACGCGTGAGGGCGCAGGCTCCCGGGGAGCGAGGGACGAGGGCTTGGCTCCCACCGTGAGGTCCTCTGGTGCGGCACGGCGGACCTGGCTCGGCTGAGACTGCGAGGCGCCCGAGCGCCGCGCGTGCCCGGTCGGCGTGGGCTCCAGCACCTCGAGCATGCCGCTCGGCTCGGGGCGTGGAATCGATGCCACCGGAAGCTCGCTCCGACCGAGAGAGTCCATCGCGGCCTGAATCCGGAAGGCCTCGCCCTGGATCTTGGCCCCGAGCCGCTCCTTGACGGCGCGACCGACCGCGCGCTGGTTGCCGACCCCGCCGAGCGCGCTTGCGGCATCCTCGATCGCGTCGACGAACTCGGACGCGCTCTGGAAGCGTGCCTCGGCGTCGCGCGCGAGCGCCTTCGCGAGCACCGCATCGAGTGGCGTGAGCGCCGGGTCGTAGTCCGATGGCCGCGGGATCTCGGCGTAGAGGAGACGGTGGAGCAGCTCGCCGTTGTTCTCGGCCTTGAAGAGGCGTCGCCCCACGAGCGACTCCCACAGGACCACGCCCATCCCGAAGAGATCGCTGCGCTGATCGGCGAAGCCGCTCGAGGCCTGCTCGGGGGCCATGTACGCGAGCTTCCCCTTGAACTGACCATCCCGCGTCGAGCTCAGGCGCACCTCGGCCTTCGCGACACCGAAATCGGTGATCCGGGCGATTCCGTCGGCGCCGACGAGGATGTTGTGCGGGGAGATGTCGCGGTGGACGATCCCGAGCGGCTGGCCGTCCGCGCCCGCGAGCGCATGCGCGGCGCCGAGCCCCTCGAGCGCGTCGACCACCACACGCAGCGCGACGTTCGGAGGTACGTTCGTTCCAGCCCGCGCGGCCTCGCGGAGCAGCGAGCCGAAGTGATCGCCTTCGACGTACTCCATGACGAGGAAGTACCCATCGCCTTGCGAGTCCGAGATGTCGAGCGTCGGCACCACGTTCGGATGCCGGATGCGCGCCGCGAGCCGCGCCTCGTCGAGGAACATGGAGATGAACTCGTCGTCGTGCGCGAGGTGCGGGTGCAGCACCTTGATGGCGACGAGGCGCTCGAAGCCCGCGACGCCTCGCGCCCGCGCGACGTACACGGTGGCCATGCCGCCGGAGGCGAGCTGCGCGAGCACCTCGTAGCGGCCGAGGCGTCGCCCGCTCAGATTGCGCGCCATCGAGGCCGCGGAGCTCATCGGAACCGCCCCCCCACCGTGAGCATGCCGGCCTCGGGCGTGACGAAGGCCGAAACGCGAGGGCCCTCGCTGGCACGCTCGGGCGCGCCATCCCAATCGGTCGCGAGGGCGAGCACGAACGTGGTGAGCGCGAGCGCCGAGGTCACGCCGATGAGGACATTCGTGCGGAGCTCGCGCGATTGCCCGTCTCTCAAGCGCTCGACCGTGGGCATGTCCCGGTAGGCTGGCACGCCGTCGAGCGCATCGACGCCCGACCACGCGAGCACGCCGCCGGCGGCCACCGTCGCGACCAGGGCGATCACGAAGGCCTCGAGGCCCAGGCCCGCGCCCTCCGCGGGCGCTTCGGCGGCCGCCGCGGGCACTGGATCGCTCTCCCGAGGGCCGACCCGAGAGCTGCCGCGTGCGGCCGCATCCCCCGGGCCGCCGACCGCGACCGCCGCCGGGGGCGGCTCGAACGAGAGCGTCTCGACCGCTCCCGCTGCGCCGCGCGTGGCTCGCTCGGAGGTTCCTGTCTCGAACGTCGCGCGCACGGTGTGCTCGTCACCCGGCGCTGCGTAGAACGAGGAGTGTTCCTGGAGAACCCCGTCGAGCTCGAGGGTGCACGGAGCACCGCACGTGACGTCGATGCGCAAGGACTGCGACCGCGTCGCCGCGAGCGTCGTCGCGGCCTGCCGAGCGGCCGCCTCGTCCGAGCCGTAGAAGGCCTGGAGCCGAAGCGCGAGCGTCGCGGCGCGGAGGCCGTTGCCCGCCCGGTCGTGCGCCCGCACCGCCTGGAGCAGCGACGCCGAGGCCGGCGCGAGGCGGTAGGCGGTCTCGAAGAGCGTGGCGGCCCGCGCGTAGTCTCGCGCGAGGTACGCGGCCGTGGCGCGATCGTAGGCCTGACCGGCCGCTTGTCGGTCGGCCGCGGTCGGCTCGGCCGAGGGCGCCTGCGCGCGCGCGCCTGAGGGGGCCGCGGCCCACAGCACCACCGACGAGAGCGCGACGGGCGAGATCCACGACGTCGCCGAGGACCCGAGCGCCACCGCGAGCGACACTGCCGCACACATCGCTCGCACCGAGCGGTGTCGAGCACCGTGCACCGTTGGCAGCATCCCTGCGCTCACTGGCCAGACCTCGGAGCCCATGATGGCTCGAAAGAGAGCGGTTCGCCGGCCGACCACCCTGAAGAAACGAGCCGGGAGGATCACCGCTCGGATCGCGCGGCGTCAAGCAAGCATTGGCCCGAACCGGACCGCCCGTTCACCTCGTCAACGACCCCGGGCGCGTGCTTCACTCCCGCGATGGTCGATGTGTCTGAACTGCGCGCGCGCGCGGAAGCTTGGTTGGCGGACGACCCGAGCCCGGTGGACCGCGAGGAGCTGAGGGCTCTCCTGGCCTCGGAGGCGTGGCCCGAGATCGCCGACCGTTTCTCCGGACGGCTCGAATTCGGGACGGCGGGCTTGAGGGGCGTGCTGGGCGCGGGGCCCAACCGGATGAACCTCGCCGTGGTCCGCGCCGCCACCGCTGGCCTCGTGGCCTACCTCGTCGAGACCACCCGCGACGCGCCCGAGCGTGGGATCGTCGTCGGCTTCGATGGCCGCCACCTGAGCCGCGAGCTCGCCCGAGAGGTCGTCGAGGTCGCGGTGGGCGCCGGCTTCCGCGCGCGCACCTTCGACCACGTGGTGCCCACGCCGGTGGTCGGCTTCGCGTGCAAGGAGCTCGGCTGCGCGGCCGCCGTGATGGTCACCGCGAGCCACAACCCTCCCGAATACAACGGCTACAAGGTCTACTGGGACAACGGCGCGCAGATCATCCCGCCCCAGGACCACGGCATCGCCGCCGCGATCGACCGTGTGGGGGCGCTGTCCGAGGT
>JBKDQC010000827.1:0-12809 GCA_046342295.1 Deltaproteobacteria bacterium
CGCTCGAGGAGCGTGATCGCGCGGCGTCGCTCGCCGCGACGCAGCTCGGCCTCCGCTCGCGCGAGCGTGGCGTCGCGCTCGATCGTGACATCCTCGATCGAGCGGGCGATCTCGTCGGCGCGCTCGACCCAGCGCTGACCCTCGTCGATCTCGAACGCTTGTACGAGGATGCGGCCGCGCAAGAGCGCGAGCCGGGCGATGTCCGCGCTGCGGCCGAGGGACTCGGCGAGATCGATCCCGGCCTTGAGCTTCTCGGCCCCTTCGGCGAGGACGTGCCCGTCGAGCGCGGCGGTCCCGTAGCGAGCGTACATCTCGAGCAGCCGCGTGGCGTCGCGGTGTGCCGTATTCGACGCCAGCTCGATCGCCCGCTCGAGGTGCTGCAGCGCCGCGCGCGGTCGCTCGTTCGCGACGCGGTCGGCGGCTCTCACCAAGAATGCACTCGCGCGTACGCGATCTCCGGCCTCTCGGTGATGGAACGCGAGGCGCTCGGCGATTTCGTCGACGCGCTGCGGATACAGTGCTTCGAGCGCGGTCGCGATGGCGCCGTGCATTTCGCGCCGCGTCTCGAGCGTGAGCCCATCGCGCAGCACCTCGCCCACCAGCTCGTGCGCGATGCCGAGCTCCGAGGGAGAGGGCCGCGAGAGAAGACCCTTGCCCTCGAGCACCGCGACTGCGTCGAGTGTGGAGGCCAGCGGCTCGCCAGCGACGCTCGCGAGCAGCTCCGAGGTGAATCGTCCGTTCGCGAGGGCGCCGATCTGGAGGAGGTGACGGTCGGTCGCCGAGAGCCGTGACAGCCGCGAGGCGACGAGGCCGCGCAACGATCGCGGGACTTCGGTGGCGGCGAGCTGCATCTGCAGCACCACGTGGCCTTCACGCACCTCGATCGCTCCGGTGTCGCCGAGCGCCTTCAGGTACTCCTCGACGTAGAGCGGGTTGCCCGCGCTCTTCGTCGTCACCTCGCGGAGAAGCTCGACGGGAACCTCCTCGGCCGCCAGACGGGTCGCGACCAGGCGCGCGACGTCCTCGTCGGAGAGCGGCTCGAGGCTGAGCTCGACGTAGCGACTGCCCTCGCGCCAGGGATGCGCGAAGCCGAGGCGATGGGCCAGGACGACGACGAGGCGCGCGTCTTTGCCTTCCCGCAGGAGCGCGTCGAGAATCGCCTGGGACTCGTCGTCCATCGCGTCGGCGTTGTCGAAGCAGAGCGCCGTGAGCCGGTCGCTCGCGAGCTTCATCGCCACGCGCAACAAGGCCGGTCGGATCAGGCGGCCGAGCGAGTCGGTCGCGTCGGTCGCGGCTGTCGCGCCGAGGAGCACGCCGAGCGCTCCGACTTCGGGCGCGGTGAGGCCGAGCTCGCGTGTCCGGAGCACCTTGTCGCGCACGACGTCGGGAGCGTCGAGCTCGTCGACTCCGAGGAGGACCCGGAGGAGGTCGGTGATGGCCGAGAGGCCGACGTTCCGGCCCTGGCGCTGGCAGGACGCGACGTACATGCCGACGTCGTGCCCGGCAGCCCGCAGGCGGCGCCGCGCCTCGTGCAGGATCCGGGTCTTGCCGCTGCCCGCGTCGCCCACGATGCCCAGCACGCGGACCTTCCCGCGGTTCGCCAGCGCGAAGAGCTCGCCGATCCTCCTCAATTCCTCGCGGCGCCCCACGAATTTTCCGGCGGCGTCGAGCGGGCTCAGCTCGGCCTCGATCAGGTGCGAGGCTTCGGCGTCTTCCGAGACGGGGAGCGTGGAGAAGAGGCTCTGGATCGCGCGGCGCGCGCTGGCGCTCACACAGACCTGGCCCAGCGAGGCCTCCCGGGAGACGGCGCGCGCAGTCCGCGCGAATTCGCGGAAGCTCTCGTCCCGAAGGGGCTCACCGCGCACGTCGACGAGGATGCGGCGCGCATCGATCCCGATCGCCGGAACCGCGAGCGCGCCGTTCGAGCTCGTGCGGTGCAGGATACGCAGGGCGCAGCGCGCGGCCATCTCGGTGTCACGGCCGTCCGGATCGCGGAGGCCGAAGAGGAGGCCGACCTCGTCTTCATCGTCGAGCCCGAGAGCGCTGCCGCCCATGAGCTGACCGCCGTAGCGTCCGACGAGCGTCACGATCTCCGGCGCTGTCGCGAGCAGCGCCACGCGATGGCCGCGCAGGACGGCAAAGGTCGCGTCCCGCAGTTCGTGCGCAGGCCGCGAGACGCCGGTGGTGTGTCTGCGCGGCTCTGCGCGCCGGCTGGGTGAATCGATCGGTGTCGGCGCCTTGACCCGGCTGTCGCCCTCGAAGATCGCGCGCAGGTGCCGACCGTCGTGATCGCTTCGGCTCGCCCCGCTCGCGTCGCGGATCTGGGCCACGTAGCGGGACAGGTCATGCCCCCCCACGCGTCGCCCCGAGGAGTAGAGGAACTGGACGAGCGCCTCGTAGAGCGAGCCTGCGTGGGGGTAGCGCTGCGATGGGCTCGGATGCATCGCGCGCTCGACGATGTTCGCCAGCTCCTCCGGGACGTCTGGAGAGACGGACCGAAGGGGCGCCCGCTCGCCGGCGCGAACGCGGCGGAGGATCTCGTAGGACGAGTCGGCGTCGAACGGGTTGTGACCGGAGAGCGCCTCGTAGAGGACGACCCCGAGTGCGTAGAGGTCGGTGCGCGCGTCGACCTCCGTCGCATGCCCCGCGGTGCCGCCTCCAGCTTGCTCGGGGCTCATGTAGGCGTACTTGCCCTTGAGCACCCCGGCCTCCGTGCCCACGCTCACGAGCGTCTTGGCCTTGGCCACGCCGAAGTCGGTGAGCTTGACCTCGCCCTCGAGGCTCACGAGCACGTTCTGTGGAGAGACGTCGCGGTGAACGATGTGGAGCGGTCGCATCGCCGCGTCGCGGCGGCGATGGGCATAGTCGAGGCCCTTGGCGAGCTCGCTGACGACGAAGACCGCCAGCTCCTGCGCGAGAGGAAGCCTCAGCGTCTTGGCGCGGCGGAGCAGCGTGGCGAGGTCATAGCCCGCGACCCACTCCATCGCGATGAAGTAGGTCTCGTTGGCGCGACCGAGATCGAAGACCTGCACGATGTTCGCATGCGAGAGCGTGACCGCGATCTTCGCCTCGTTGATGAACATCTCGACGAACTGAGGGTTCTGGCTCAGCTCGGGGAGGATGCGCTTGATGACGAGCGTCTTCTCGAAGCCCTCGACGCCGTGCGACTTCGCCTTGAAGACCTCGGCCATGCCCCCGCGCGCGAGGAGCTGGACGAGCTGGTATTTCCCGTAGAGGGTGGGAGCAGACGAGGACATCGCGGTCGACGCGCCGCGCCGAGTGGCCCTCGGCCCGAGGACGTCTCCGCGCTGGAGCAACGGTGAGCGTAACGCGAACGCGCCCGGCGAGGCGAACGCGTTTTCTCGCGGCTCGGCCCCCGGAGCCGTGGGCGCCTCAATGCCGCAGCGGCACCTCGCCGCTCGCGTCGGCCACGAACGCCGGGTCGAGCACGATCTGCTCGACGATCTCGAGGCCGTAGCCGTCGAGGCCCGCGATGCGCCGTGGCCGGTTCGTCAGGAGGCGAAGCCGCCCGAGCCCGACGCTGCGGAGGATCTGCGCGCCGATGCCGTACTCGCGGAGGACCTCGCCGGTGTCGGGTGTGCGCGGCTTCACCTGCAGACCGAGCCGGTGCCCGAGATCCGCCTGCAAGTCCATCGGACCGGGGAAGAACACGATGACGCCGCGGGTCTCCTCCTCGATCCTCGCGATCGCGTCTCGGAGCGCCACGCGCCCGGGGGTGCGCACGTCGAGCACGTCGCCGATCACGCTGCCGGTGTGCATGCGGACCAACGGCGCGAGCCCGGGCTCGCGGACGTCCCCGTGGATGCACGCGAGGTACTCGCGACCGCCGCTCTCGAAGACCTTGATCGTCCAGGGCTTGCCGCTCGGCAGCGTCAGCTCGCCCGAGGCCCGCTCGGTGACGAGCTTCTCGTGCTCGAGACGGTACTGGATGAGGTCGGCGATGCTGAGGATGCGAAGGCCGTGCGCCTCGGCGAACTGTGCGAGGTCAGGCATGCGGGCCATGGTGCCGTCGTCGTTCATGATCTCGCAGATCACACCGGCCGGTCCGAGGCCCGCGAGGCGTGCGAGATCGACGGAGCCTTCGGTGTGGCCGGTGCGCTGCAGCACCCCGCCTGGACGCGCCCGCAGCGGAAAGACGTGCCCCGGGCTCACGAGATCGCTCGCCTTGGTGTCGGGCGCCACGGCGACCCGGATCGTGTGGGCTCGGTCGTGTACGGAGATGCCGGTCGAGACGCCGGTGCGCGCTTCGATCGAGATCGTGAACGCGGTGGAGCGCGAGCTTCGGTTCTCATCGACCATCATCGGCAGATCGAGCGCCCGAACGCGCTCCTCTGTGAGGCTCAGGCAGATGAGGCCTCGTGCGTAGCGCGCCATGAAGTTGATGGCCTCGGGGCTGACCTTCTCGGCGGCCATCACGAGGTCGCCCTCGGTCTCACGGTCTTCGTCATCGACGAGGATCACCATGCGACCGGCGCGTACGTCCTCGAGCGCGCGGTGGACGTTCTCGAGGCTCTGGGCGCGGGTCGTGCCTGAACGGGGGGTACGGTTCGGCTCGTTCGACATGTGACTTCCTCTCGACACGGGGTGGGCAGAAGGCGCCGCGCACTCACGCGTAGCCAGACCTCTCGAGCAGCTCGAGCGTCACGCCGCCCGGCCCGGATCCGTCTGCAGGAGCACCATCCACTCCGGGGCGACCGAGGAGGCGGGCGACGTACTTCGCCAGGACGTCGACCTCGAGGTTCACCTTGGCTCCGGGCTTGCGGGTGGGGAGCAGCGTCTTGCCCTGCGTGATCGGCACGAGCACGACGTCGAAGCGGAGGCCGCTCGCGCCATTGACGGTGAGGCTCGTGCCGTCGACCGCGATGGACCCCTTCGGCGCGAGGAAGGGCGCGAGCGCCGCGGGGACCTCGAAGGTCATCTTGATGGCGTCCCCGAGCGGCTCGCTCGCGACGACCGCTCCGACCCCGTCGACGTGACCGGTCACGAGGTGGCCACCGACGCGCGCCCCGTAGCTGAGGGCCCGCTCGAGGTGAATGCGGCCTCCGGTTCCGACCTCCGACAGAGAGGTCTTCGTGAGCGTCTCGGCGCTCGCGTCCACGGTGAAGCTACGGTCCGTCCACCGCGTGACGGAGAGGCAGACGCCGTTGACGGCGATCGACTCTCCGAGCACGTAGTCGCGGAACGGACAAGCGACCTCGAGCTCTGCGTCGAGGCCGCGGCGTGTGAGCTTCACGAGCGTACCGATCTCTTCGACGAGGCCTGTGAACACGTGCGTCCTCCGCGTGACGAGCCGAGCAGCGAGGCTGGCCGCGCTCACCAAGCGAGCGTCCGGATGCGGCCTCGGATCATCATGTCCGGTCCGAGCGTGGTCGCCACGGACCGATCGAGCCGAACCGCGGAGGCCAGTGTGCGAGGCGGCGTGCGCCGACTCGCGAGGCCAGGCGCTTGCGGGTCGCCGACGATGATGGGCGCGACGAAGACCGAGGCGCGATCGACGAGATCGGCGTCGAGGAGCGCGCCCGCGATGCGGCCTCCGCCCTCGACGAGGAGGTAGAGCACGTCGCGGCGCGCGAGCGCTGCGAGGAGCGCCGCGAGATCGAGGCCGCCGTCCGGAGCGCGCTGGGTGGGAAGTAGGTTCACGCCGAGCGCCTCGAGCGCGCGCGCCCGCGCGGGATCTGCGTCGGGGGCGTGCGCGATCCACGTGGCCTGCGACCGCGCCGTACGTACGATCTGCGCGTCGAGCGGGGTGCCGAGCGCGGTGTCGGCGACGACGCGGACGGGGGTCGCTGCGCTCTCGGGGCCTGGCGCGAGGCGCGCGTCGAGCCGAGGATCGTCTGCGCGAACCGTTCCGACCCCGACGAGGATGGCGTCGGCTCTCGCGCGAAGGCGGTGGGCTTCTCGCCGCGCGAGCTCGCCCGTGATCCACTTGGAGTCTCCGGTGCGCGTCGCGATACGGCCGTCGAGCGTGACCGCGCTCTTGAGCTCGACGAGCGGCCGACCGAGGAGCGCGTGGGTCGCGAAGTCCGCCACGAGCTCGCGCGCTTCGTCTTCGAGCACCCCCTCGCGCACCTCGATGCCGGCCTCGCGCAGACGCGAAAGGCCGCTCGTGTCGAGGTGTCGCCTCGGATCGCGGCAACCGACGACGACACGTCGGATCCCCGCGCGCACGATGCTCTCGGTGCACGGAGGCGTGCGGCCATGGTGGTTGCAGGGCTCGAGGGTGCAGTAGAGCGTCGCGCCACGGGTGCGCGCCCCGGCTGCTGCGAGCGCGACGGTCTCCGCGTGGGGCCCCCCGGCCCGCTCGTGGAAGCCCTCGCCAATTGGCGCACCACCCTCTGCCACCACGACGGCGCCGACGTGCGGGTTCGGGGCGGTCTGTCCGCGCGCGGCCAGCTCGAGCGCGCGACGCATGAAGGGCTCGTCGCGCGGCTCGCTCATCCGCGGTCCTTGAGGAGGTTGGTGCTCGGCGGCGTTTCCTCGGCCTCGTCGGACGCGGCCTGCGGGCGCGCCCCGCCCAATCGCTCGCGCTCGAGCCTCCGAGAGGCTCCGCGCTCCGCCCGCTCGGGAGAGAGCAACTGCGAGAGCTCCGAGAGGAACTCGTTCGTGTCCTTGAACTGTCGGTAGACGCTCGCGAAGCGCACGTAGGCGACGTGGTCGAGGTCGCGAAGGGCGTCCATGACGCGCTCGCCGACCGCGGTGGAGCTCACTTCCTTCTCGCCGGTCTCGACCAGCTCACGCTCTAGGTCGTCGACCAGACGCTCGAGCGACTCGGCCGACACGGGGCGTTTCACACACGCGCGGTGGAGCCCTCCGAGGATCTTCATTCGGTCGAACGGCTCGCGTCGGCCATCCTTCTTCACGACCAAGGGAAGCACCTGCTCGACGCGCTCGTAGGTCGTGTAGCGACGCTGGCAACCTTCGCATTCGCGACGCCTGCGTGTGACCTCGCCGCCTTGCGAGAGGCGCGAGTCGATGACCTTGTTGTCGAGGGTGCCGCAGAAAGGGCACTTCATGGGCTGGCGAAGCTAGCCGGAACCGGAGGCATCGCAACCGGGGCCCTCGTCGCGACTCTCGGGGACCGAGGGGGTCATGGCCCGCGGCGGTCGAGGCGGGCGACGAGCTCGACATGGTGGGTGTCGGGGAACAGGTCGAGCACGGCCACGCGTGAGAGCGACCACGACGGGCCCAGGCGTGCGACGTCTCGAGCGAAGGTCGCCACGTCGCATGACACGTAGACTGCGCGTCGTGGGCCGAGCGCCCGGAGTGGCTCCATCACGTCGAGCGCCCCGGTTCGGGGCGGGTCGAGCACGACCACCGAGGGGCGAGGCCGCCTCTTGGCGAGAGATTCGGCGGCGATCTTCGTGACGGCGGCCGCCGCGTCACTCGTGCGCACTTCGGCTCGGAGGCCGTGCGCATCCAGGTTCTCGGCGAGCGCGCGCGTCGCGGCGCCCTCGAGCTCGACGGCGACGAGCGAGCGCGCCCTGGCAGCGAGCGAGAGCGAGAAATGGCCGTGTCCGGCATGCAGCTCGACGACGTCCGCGCCGGCGGGCTCACTCCACGCGAGCACGAGGTTCCCGAGCGCCTCGGTCGCGCGGAGGTGTGCCTGGCGAAAGCTGCCGGCAGCGGCGACGAGCACGCGGCCGTCCACGTCGCGCGAGCGCTCCTCTGCGCGCCCGAAGGAAGTCGCGACGCTCGCTCCGCCGACGCGGAGGCTCGCCCCGGCGAGGGTGCCGTCGGCCACGAGTCCCTCGAGCGCCCGGTAGAGCGCGGGCGGCTGTGCATCGCTCGACCCGAGCGCGAGCACCGCGGCGCGCTCTCTCTCTTCGAGCTCGGTCAGCGCCAGCCGCAGTTCGCCGCTGCCCGCGAGGATCGGAGCCAGCGCCTGCGTGATGCGCGCGCGCGCCGACTCGAGCTCCGGCGCGAGGACCTCGCAGCGCTCGGGCTCGACGATGTCCCTCGCGTCGCCCTCTCGGTAGCCCACGAGCGCGCCGCGCGTGCGAGAAGGGCTCCACGCCAACCGGGCGCGCGCTCGGTACCGGCTCCCCGGCTCCGGGGCGATCGCTTCGAGCGGCACGGTGTCGTCGAGGCCTTTGGCGCGAAGCGCGACGCGCAACCAGTCGAGCTTGGCCTCGAGCTGCCCCGAGCGCGCGAGATGCGCCAGTGGGCAGCCCCCGCAGCGGCTCGCGACGCTGCACGAGACCGGCCGCCGGAGAGGGCTCGCCGAGAGCACCTCGAGAAGAGGCGCGCGCGCGATGCCGCGCTCTCGTCGGCTCGCTCCGACGCGCACGCGCTCGCCGGGCAGCGCTCCGGCGATGTGAAGAGGGGAGGCCGCTGCGACGCCGTCGCCCGCGCGGCCGAGGTGCGCGATCTGCACCACGTGGCCGTTGCCCTCGGAACGTCCCGTCGCGTCCGTGCGCGCGGAGCCCGACGCGTCACCGGTGCCGGTGCGTGCGCGGCCGCGTGAGGGCTTGCTCAAGGGAAGACCTGCGCGGGGGTCCCGCGCTGGTAGAAGACACGGAAGAAGCCCGAGAGCTCGGCGCGGCGCCCTTCGGGATCGCGATCGGCGGTGAACACAGCGCCGTCGAGCTCGGCGGAGATCTCGGTGTCGTCTCCATCGAGATCGGGCGCGTGGAGCGCGTGGAACGTGAGGGTCCCGGCGCTCGCGTGCAGGATGCCCGGCGTGCGCCAGAATTCGTCTGGGTAGCCGGAGTCGCACGACTCCTGCGCATAGAACGTCACGTCCACGAGCCGTCTGCGGCCCTCTCCGATTGCCGTGAGCGCGAGCGGCTCGCCGAGGTGGGAACGCACGATCTCGTTCACGTCGTAGACGGTCACGATCAGGCCGTCGCTGAAGCTCTCCCGGTACGAGCCGCGCTGCACGCGGATGGTGACGAGCGGACTCTCTTCGCCGTCTCGCGAGCCGGGGTTCGTCACGTAATCCGCGCCGAAGAACGTGGGCCGGAGACGGTAGCTCGGGATCGCGACGCCACAGTCGCGCAGCACGAGCGAGCCGGAGATCTCCCCCTCGCCCGTCCCGACCGAGCAGGCCGTGCCGACCACCAGCGCGACCCCGCCCAGGGCGGAGGCCGTGGCGATCCACCGGGGTGCGTGCGAAGGGCTCAAGCGCTCTCCGAGGCCAGAGGCCGAGAGACCTCCCTCGGCGTACGCGAGATGGTACCACCGCCGAGCACGCGCTCGCCGAGGTAGACGACGGCCGCCTGGCCCGGCGCGAGGGCTCGCTGCGGCTCGAGGAAACGGGCGCGGAAGCCGGCGCCCACGGGCGTGACCTCCGCGCGCGCCGCAACGTGCCGGTAGCGCGCCTGCACGTCGGCCTCGAAGGCCGCGTCAGGGCGCGCCCCGATCCAGCGGGCCTCGTCCACGACGAGCGTGTCGCTCTCGAGCTCGCGCGGCTCCCCGACGATCACCTCCGCGCTGTCCGGGAGGATGCGGAGCACATAACGCGCCGGACCTCCGCCGAGGCCCAACCCGCGGCGCTGTCCGATCGTGTAGCGATGAACGCCTTCGTGCATGCCGAGGAGCTCGCCGCCGCTGCTCCTGACCGCGCCCGCACGAACGCGCGGCTCCCCGCGCTCGTCGTCGCGGCGGTCCACGAAGCCTCCGACGTCGCCATCTGGCACGAAGCAGAGCTCCTGGGAGTCCTTCTTCGCGAAGTTCGGCACGCCCAGGCGCTGTCCCTCGGCGCGTGTCGACGGCTTGTCGAGGGCGCCGAGCGGAAAGAGCATGCGCGCGAGCACGCTCGGCGCGACTCCGTGGAGGAAATAGCTCTGATCCTTCTGGCGGTCTCGACCCCGGAGGAGCCGGGGCGCGCCTCCAGGCTCGTGCTCGAGGCGTGCGTAGTGCCCGGTCGCGATGTGCGAGCAACCGAGTGAATCAGCGAGGGACACGAGACGGCCGAGCTTCACCTGCTGGTTGCACGCGACGCACGGGCTCGGCGTCGAGCCTGCGCGGTAGGCCTCCACGAACGGATCGACGACCGTCGCGCGGAACGCCTCACGCTCGTCGATCACGAAGTGAGGGATTCCGAGCGCCTCGCAGGTGCGGCGCGCGTCGTCGCGATCCTCGGGCGCGCAACAACGACCGACCTTGTCGGCGCCGGACGCATCCCACAGGTGGAGGGTCACGCCCACGAGGTCCAGCCCACGTTCCCGGAGCAAGGCCGCGGCGACGGAGGAGTCCACACCGCCGCTCATCGCGACAAGCACGCGACCGGTGGGCGCGGCAGGCATCACGAGGAGGTGACACGCGGAGAAGAGAGCGTCCATCCGCACGCGCGCGTCCGAGCGCCAGCCCATCGACCTACGCTGCACGCCGCGCGAATCGGCGACGCGACCGTGAATTCCGAGGACAGCTGTCCGGCTCACCTCATCGCACCGCATCGCGCTGCGTCGATGCACGACAGGGGTCGCACGGTGTGGCGGGCGTGCCACATCGAGCCACGGTGTCCCGCGGGTTGTGTGGCGGACTGCACACGGTGCCCTTCTGGCCCTGTCTCGCGGCCACGAAATCCCAGACATCTCGCGTGGCACGCCTGCTGCTCAGACGTCGAACGAGGTTCGGGTCGAAAAAAGCTAACGACGGACCTCGGTCGTTCCACGGAGCGACCGAGGTGACGCATGGAGGCGGAGATGGAACGACGGAAGAACGGCGGGCGGGCGAGGACGAGGGCGAGCACCTTTGTCGTGGGGTCGGTGGGGCTGGCGATGCTCGGGGGCTGCCCGGTCTCGCCGGACGTGCCGCTCGATCCGGGGCCGACGGTTGGGGGCCCCCTCCGGAACGCGCTGTCCTTGGATCCCCGCATCGACGCGGCCTCGTATCGCCCCGGGGTCGATCTCCCGCCGATCACTGGAGGCACCCTCTACGTGACCCGACGAGACACCGTCGTCGTCTCCGACCCGGACCGAGACCGTGTCGTGTTCTTCGACCTCGGGGCTCGCCGCGTCCTGGGCGCGGTGCAGTTGCCAGCGGGCTCGTTCCCAGCGCGCATCACCGAGGACGCGGACGGTCGCGTGCACGTGGTGTTGCGGAACCTCGGCGAGGTCCTCTCGGTCGACCCGCTCCAGCCTTCGGACGCGCAACGCCACGAGGTCTGCTCGCAGCCGCGCGGCATCGCGTATGACGCCGAGTCGGACGTGATCCGCGTGGGCTGCCGCGACGGCTCGCTCGACACGCTGACGACCGACGGTGCCCTGGTGTCGCGCGTGCAACTCGGGGTCGACGACCTGCGCGACGTGTTGCCTGTCGACGGGCGCCTCTACGTCACCTCGTTCCGCAGCGCGGAGCTCCACGCCTTCGATGCCGAGCTGCGGCCGATCTCGAGCGTGGCGCCCTCTGAGCGGACAGACACGGCCAACTTCGGCGGGGAGTCCGTGGACTTCCTCCCCGAGGTCGCCTGGCGTGCGATCGTTCGTGACGGCTCGATCGACATGGTTCACCAGCGCGGAGCGGAGCGGGTCGTGGCGGCGCCGACGACGCCCGCCTACTACGGCAACGGCTTCTCCTGCGGCACCGGCCCCATCGAGAGCGTCGTCACCCGTTTCGACCTCGACCGCCGAA
The DNA here is from genome assembly GCA_046342295.1 of Deltaproteobacteria bacterium. Lineage (GTDB taxonomy): Bacteria > Myxococcota_A > Polyangia > Polyangiales > Sandaracinaceae > JAFLCL01. The sequence continues at coordinate 11,596 of JBKDQC010000827.1, forward strand.
CTGGCGAACCCCGCGAGAGACAGCACTTCAGCGTCGTCGGCGCGACGCTGCCGGTCGATCTCGATGTCTCCTCGGGCGGCGCCGTGGTCGTCGTCGCGGCCGGCGAGCAGGGCGGCCAGCCCTCGGCGTACCGAATCCCGGCGAGCTCTCCGGGCATCGTCGAAGATGGCCGCGGCTGCGACCAGGCGTGGTCGGCCGTCTGGGAGAACGAGGGCGGCGGCTCGATCGCCGCGGCGTTCGATGCGCGCGGGCGCTCGATCCTCCAGCAGCGCGACCCCGCGGCGTTGGTCATCGACGGCCAGCGCTACCCGCTCGGTGGCGAGAGTCGCTTCGACGCGGGGCATGCGCTCTTCCATGGCAACGCGGGCCTCGGCCTCGCGTGCGCGAGCTGTCACCCCGAGGGCGGCGACGACGGACGCGTGTGGGTGTTTCCGGGCTTTCCGGCGCTTCGTACGCCGGCGATGCACGGAGGCATTGCAGGTACGGCGCCGTTCCACTGGGTCGGGGACATGCCGACGATGGGCGCGCTGATGAATGAAGTCTTCGAGCGGCGCATGGGAGGCCCCACGATGCTTCCACGCCACGAGGACGCTCTCGCGGGTTGGGTCGACCGGCTGCCGGGCTCGAGCCCGCGCGAGGGGCTCGAGGACGCGGCGGTCGATCGCGGCGCACGCCTCTTCTGGGGCGAGGCGGAGTGCGGCAGTTGCCACGTCGGCAGCATGCTCACGGACAACCGAAGTTACGACGTTGGCACCGGCCTCACGCTGCAGGTCCCCTCGCTGGTCGGCGTCTCGTACCGATTGCCCGTCATGCACGACGGCTGCGCCAAGACCCTGGCGGACCGATTCGATCCCGCCTGCGGTGGCGGGGACCGCCACGGCCGCACCAGCCAGCTGTCGGATCCGCAGGTCGGCGACCTCATCGCGTTCCTCCAGTCGCTCTGAGAGCGGGGAGCACTCGGATGGATCGATGCGGGTGCCACGGGCTCGGATCGGCGGGAGGGAGGCTCTCGCCGATTCAATCGGGTGCAGCTGGGGCCAGATCCAGCGCCTGAGGCATGAGGCCCTCGAAACAGTGCGGATCTTCGGGGATCTTGGGGTTGCGACACCAACCAACCTCCAGCCGGAGATCCGCGATGCCGAGGATATCGAAGCCGAGCCTCGTTCGTAACGGGGACGACGGTCCCACCGACGAGCGTGCCGCGTGCGCAGCGA
>JBKDQC010000828.1:0-8117 GCA_046342295.1 Deltaproteobacteria bacterium
ATGCTAGTCCCGGAGACCCGTGATTTCAATCCGTACGCGCGTCGAGGCGCTCGCCGGGCCAGACCTCCCACGGCACGGGCACCGTCGGGGCGCCGTGTCTTGACACTCCCGCGGACGCGGCCTAGCGTCCCGCCGCCTTCGCGCCCCTCGAGCCTTGTCGGCGGTCGTGATCGCGGCCCGGCCGGGCCCCGTCGCCTCGACGGGGCGCCCGCCCCACGGCGGTTGCGCTGGCCGCGAGCGACACGCGAGGGCTCTGCTCGGCAGCCACGACGGCGGAGAGACACACCGACCCATGACGACCCAGGCTCACGCCCACGCGCCACTCACCCTCACGCCGGAGCAGGAGCGTCGAATCGAAGAGATCCTCGGCCGCTACCCGACGCGCCGCGCCGCGTGCATCCCGATCCTCCACGTCTGCCAGGAGTCGGTGGGCTGGGTCTCGCCCCCCGTCGTCAGCTTCGTCGCACAGAGGCTCGGCATGGAGACGAGCGAGGTCCAAGGCGTGGTGACCTTCTACACGATGTACCACCAGGCCCCGGTCGGGAAGCACGTGCTCTGGGTGTGTCGGACCCTCTCTTGCGACCTCCGCGGAGGCAAGACGATCCAGGAGCACGTCGAGAAGCGCCTCGGATGCCACGCCGGCCAGACCAGCGCCGATGGGACCTGGACGCTCAAGAAGGCCGAGTGCCTCGCGGGCTGCGGCTACGCGCCGATGATCCAGATTGACGATCGCTTCTACGAGAACCTCACGCCCGAGAAGCTCGACGCCCTGATGGATCGCATCGAGAAGGGCGAGATGCCCGCGCAGGAAGAGACGGCCTGGGCGCCCCACGCGGGCGCGACCTGAGCGACGAGATCCCGCCGCCGAGCCACCGACTGCCCTGTTGACCCGAGGATCCGAGGAGAGGCGAACATGCCCGACTACAAGAACATCCTCTCGAACCGATACACGCTTCCCCAGAGCTGGACCCTCGCTGCCGCGGAGCGCGCTGGCGCCTACGGATCTGCCCGCAAGGCGCTCGGTTCCATGACGCCCGACCAGATCAAGAGCGAGGTCAAGGCTGCGAACATCCGGGGCCGCGGCGGCGCTGGCTTCCCCGCCGGGATGAAGTGGGGCTTCCTCAATCCCAAGCCGGGCCAAGACGTCTACCTCGTCATCAACGCCGACGAGGGCGAGCCGGGCACCTTCAAGGACCGCACGATCATGGAGAAGGACCCGCATCGCCTCCTCGAGGGTTGCATCGTCTCGATGTTCGCGATCGGAGCCCACAAGACCTTCATCTACGTGCGCTGCGAGCTCGTCCTCGCGATCCAGCGGCTCGAGGCGGCCGTCAAGGACGCGCATGCCAAAGGCTATCTCGGCGCCCGGCCGTTCGGGCGCGAGCACCCGATGGAGATCGTCATCCATCCGGGCGCGGGCGCCTACATCTGCGGCGAGGAGACCTCGCTCCTCAACTCGCTCGAGGGCCAGCGGGGTGAGCCCCGCCTCAAGCCTCCGTTCCCGGCCGTCAAAGGCGCCTTCGGGATGCCGACGATCGTGAACAACGTCGAGACCATCGCGTCGGTGCCCGACGTCATCGCGATGGGGGGCGAGGCGTGGTCGAACCTGTCGCTCCTGCCCCCCGAGATGAAGGACGGCGGCACGCGCCTCTACGGTGTGAGCGGCCACGTCCTGCGCCCCGGCGTCTTCGAGGCGCCCGTGGGGATCACGCTGCGCGAGCTCATTTACGACTTCGCCGGCGGAATGCTGCACAAGGATCGCCCCCTCAAGGGCGTCATCCCCGGGGGCTCGAGCACGCCGGTCCTGCGACCCGAGGACAAGGTGCACGCGCCGGACCCCAAGAGCCCGATGAACAAGTGGCATGGCAAGAGCCACCTCGACGTGCCCATGGGCGTCGACACCATGCGCAACCTCGGGACGATGCTCGGCACCTGTTGCGCGATCGTGATGGACTCCTCGGTCAACATGGTCGAGGCCTCTCGCAACCTGATGAAGTTCTACCACCACGAGTCGTGCGGACAGTGCACGCCGTGCCGCGAGGGCACGGGGTGGCTCGAGGACACGCTGAACAAGCTCGCGTCCGGGCGCGGCAAGGCCAGTGACGTCGACCTCCTCGTGGACATCTCGAACAACATGATGGGCAACACGATCTGCGCGCTCGCCGACGGCACCGCGATGCCCATGCTCGCGTTCGTCCGCAAGTACCGGAAGGAGTTCCTCGAAGCCGCCGAGAAGGGGCTCGGCCCGGCGCACCGGCTCGACGAGGCGGTGCGCGCTGCGCTCGTCGGCGCCTCGGTGCCCCCGGGCGCGCACGCCGCGCAGAGCCTCGGAGGTGCTGCGTGAGTCTCGGAGGACAGCTGCTCTTCGCGCTCTCGGGCTTCATCGCGGTGCTCGCCGCCGTCCTCACCGTGACGCAGCGAAGCCCGCTGCGGGCGGCCGTGGCCCTGCTCGCGCACGTCATCTCGCTCGCCGGGCTCTACCTCCCCCTGCACGCGCACTTGCTGGCGGCGATCCAGATGCTCGTCTACGCGGGCGCGGTCGTCGTCCTCTTCGTGTTCGTCATCATGCTGATCGGCCCGGGCGCCCTCGACAGCAAGCCGGACCAGCGCGGGCTGATGGTCAAGCTCGCCGGCGGTGCGCTGGTGCTCATGATCGCCGGGGTGCTCGGGGCGCAGGTCGGCCGCGCGGTCGGTGCCTTCCCGGGCCTGCCCGGCTGCGGTGAGGGCGAGGCCCTGACGCAGGCGGGAGAGTGCGGACAGTTCGGAGGCGTCGACGCGCTGTCGAACGCGATCTACGTCGGCGCGGCCATCCCCTTCGAGCTGGTGTCCGTGCTCCTCCTCGTCGCCATCGTGGGCGCAATCGCCGTCGCCCGGGGACACACCGACGCCGAGAAGAAGGCCAAGGATCCCGTCGAGCTCGACCCACGCCCCCGCTCCGCCGACCCCAACGCCTCCGATCCGTCGGGCATCACGCCCGCCGAGTGACGACGAGGAGATTGCCATGGTCACCGGTCTCGGCACCTACCTGACGCTCTCGGCCCTGCTCTTCGGCATCGGTGCGGCGGGCTTTCTCGCCCGCCGCAACCTCCTGCTCCAGCTGATGAGCATCGAGATCATGCTCAATTCCGTGAACCTCGCGCTGGTCTCCATCAACCGCGCGCATCCGGGCTCCCACGCGGGCCAGGTGTTCGCGTTCTTCGTGATCGCGGTCGCGGCCGCCGAGGCCGCCGTCGGCCTCGCGATCTTGATCAGCGTCTACCGCCTCAAGAAGTCGGTCGAGAGCGACCGCGCAGACCTCCTGAAAGGCTGACGAATGGAAGGCCTCAACGAGTACATCCAGGCTGGCGAGCTGCTGCCGTGGATCATCCTCCTGCCGCTCCTCGGGGCGGTGATCAACGGCGTCTTCGCGAAGGGCGCCGCCAAGGCTCTCGTCACGGGCGTCTCGGTGGGCTCCGTGTTCTTGTCGTTCCTCCTCGCGCTGTTCTGCTTCGGCAAGCTGCTCGGGGCGGAGGGCCCGCAGGCCCACGTGGATACGGTCTACGAGTGGTTCCGCGTGGGCGCGCCCGGCGGGTTCGGCGGCACCTTCGACGTTCCGGTCCGCGTGCGCTTCGTGATGGATCACCTCTCGGGGATCATGACCGTGATGGTCACGGGCATCGCCTCGCTGATCCATCTCTACTCCACCGGCTACATGGGGGAGGATCCCGGCTACCGCAGGTTCATGACGTACCTGAACCTGTTCACGGCCTCGATGCTCGTGCTCGTCCTGGCCTCGAACATCCCCCTGATGTTCGTCGGGTGGGAGGGCGTTGGGCTGTGCAGCTACCTGCTGATCGGCTTCTGGTGGGAGAACCCTGCGTACGCGGCGGCGGGTCGAAAGGCGTTCGTCGTCAACCGCATCGGTGACTTCGGCGTACTGATCGGCACCTTCCTCATCCTCTCGACGGTCCACACGTTCGAGTTCGCCGAGATCAACAACGCCGCGGCCGAGCTCGCGGCGACGCCGATGTCGGTCGGCGGAGGCCCGCTCGGCATCAGCATCGCGACCGGAGCGGCGCTCTTCCTCTTCCTCGGCTGCACCGGCAAGAGCGCCCAGCTCCCGCTCTACGTGTGGCTGCCCGACGCGATGGCGGGCCCGACGCCCGTCTCGGCGCTGATCCACGCGGCCACCATGGTCACCGCGGGCGTGTACCTCACCTGCCGGCTCTCGCCCGTCTTCATCCACAGCGAGGGCGCGATGATCACGATCGCGCTCGTCGGCGCGGCCACGGCGTTCGTCGCCGCCTCGATCGGTCTCGTCCAGAACCAGATGAAGAAGATCCTGGCCTACTCCACCGTGAGCCAGCTGGGCTTCATGTTCGCCGCCGTCGGCGTCGGCGCGTTCAGCGCCGGCTTCTTCCACGTCTTCACGCACGCGTTCTTCAAGGCCTGCCTCTTCCTCGGCGCGGGCTCGGTCATGCACGCGGTGCATGCGCACGGCGACGCGGACATCCGCTACCTCGGCAACATGCGGAAGTACATGCCGCGCACACACGCGACCTTCCTCGTCTCGTGCCTGGCGATCGCGGGCTTCCCTCTCACGAGCGGCTTCTTCTCGAAGGACGAGATCCTTCTCGGCGCCCTCGACTCGACGCACCACCTTCCGGCCTGGGTGGGCTGGACCGTCTTCTCCGTGCTCGCGGTGAGCGCGTTCATGACGGCCTTCTACATGTTCCGGCTCTATTTCCGGACCTTCTGGGGCGAGTTCAAGGGCGGTCACGCTCCCGACGAGCACGCGGCGGAGGGGCACGCGGAGCACGAACATGCAGAGCCGCACGAGTCGGAGGACGCGATCACGCTGCCTCTCGTCGTGCTCGCCGTGGGTGCGCTCCTCGTCGGCTTCCTCGGCTTGCCGCATTGGGTGCCGGGGCTCGGGGAGTATTCCTGGTGGGGGCATTGGCTGAACGGCCACGCTGAGCACCTCGGGCCCGTCTCCGCCTGGACGCATCTCTACCCCGTCGCGGAGAACGAGGCGCACGGGCTCGGCTTCGGCCCCATCGCGATGGCGGTCGGCACGGCTGTCGGCCTCGGCGGCATCGGCCTCGCTTACGTGTGGTACCTCCAGGGAGAGGGTCGTGTCCCGGCAGGCCTGCGCGCGCAGATGCCGGCGCTCCACGCCTTCCTCATGGACAAGTGGCGGGTGGACGAGCTCTACGAGCTGCTGTTCATCGGGCCCTTCAAGTGGATTGCGGTCGTCGCCGCGAACATCGATCGCATCGCGGTCGACGGCTTGCTCACCAAGGTGCCGGGCCTGCTCGCCCGCGGCTTCGGCGCGCTCGTCTCCCGCGCCCAGACCGGCGCGATCTACGTCTACACGACGGCCTTTGCCGCGGGAGCCTTCGCCCTCGTCTGGTTCTTCACGCAGCCGCACGTGGCGCTGGAGGTCACCGCGCCGGAGAACGGAACGACCTTCGAGATGTCGGCGAGCCCCGGGCCCGGCTACGAGTACCGCTGGGACTTCGACTCCGACGGCGAGCCCGACACGGAGTGGAGCACCGCGCCGAGCGTGAGCCACACGTACGGTGATGACGCCTTCTTCGGGATGGTGCTCGTCCTCGAGCAGGCCGACGTCGGCGACGAGGTCGAGTTCCGCCTGACCGACGACCTCGTGGTGGATCTCGACGACGAGACGATCCCGCTGCCGGTGGATCAGCTCTCGATCGACTGGATCGACCGAGCCCGCATCCCCGAGGCTGGTGTCGCCATCGCCCCGACCGCGCGGCTCGAGGTCAGCGAGGAGCATGGGGCCGAGGTCGTGATCGCGCGCGGCTCCGCGGCCCTGAGCGTCCCGGGCCGCGCCGAGTCGGATGCGGGCTCCGACGAGATCCGCCTCCGTACCGGCGACACGGCCCGGATCGGTCTCAGCACCCTCCGCGTCGCGGCCCGCGCACGGGTGACGCTCGAGGTCCGCAACCTGTTCGGCAACCGCGCCCGCGTCGAGGAGGACGTGATCGTCGAGTTGCCCACACCCCTCGAGCAAGTCGCCGCCGCCCAGCGCGCCGTCGGAGTTGGACGATGAATCAGTCGCACGACACGCACAGCGCCGCGGCCCCGACGACGGTCAGCCCGGGCGAGGCGCGCTTCGAGATCCTTCTCGCGATCGTCGTCGCCGCCGTCTTCCTCGAGCTCCCGGAGCATGCCCCGGCCGCGCCTGCGAACCTCTTGTCGCTGCTGCTCGAGGTGCCGCTGCTCGGCGCGCTCGCGCTGCTCTTCATCCCGCGCCAATGGACGGCGATCATCCGCCGCTTTTCCCTCGGTGTGATGGTGCTCGAGCTCTGGATCTCGGCGTGGCTCTTCCACGGCGACTACTCGGGCTCCGCCTACCAGTTCACGCAAGACGTCGAGTGGATCCCGGCGCTGGGGATTCGGTACTCGGTGGGCGTCGATGGCATCTCGTACTGGCTCGTGCTGCTCACGACTGTGCTGACGCCGATCTCGCTCTACGTCTCCTTCAACTCCCTCACCACGAAGGTCAAGGAGTACGCGATCGCGTTCCTTCTCCTCGAGGTCGGGATGGTCGGTGCATTCGTCTCGCTCGACCTCTTCCTCTTCTACGTGTTCTGGGAGCTGATGTTGGTACCGATGTACCTGATCATCGGCATCTGGGGCGGCAAGGACCGAATCTACGCGGCGCTCAAGTTCTTCATCTACACGATGGTGGGAAGCTTGCTGATGCTGGTCGCCGCCCTCTACGTGGTCGCGCAGTACCACGCGCTCTCGGGCGAGTACTCCTTCGCGCTCGCGGATCTGCTTCGTCTCCAGCTCACGCAGGACGAACAGCTCTGGCTCTTCGCTGCCTTCGCGCTGGCCTTCGCGATCAAAGTCCCGATGTTCCCGCTCCACACGTGGCTCCCCGATGCCCACGTGCAGGCGCCGACCGGGGGCTCAGTCATCCTGGCGGCGGTGCTGCTGAAGCTGGGCGGCTACGGCTTCCTGCGCTTCGCGATGCCGCTCTTCCCGTACGCAAGCCACTTCCTCGGGCCGACGCTCGCCGTGTTCGCGGTCGTCGGGATCATCTACGGCGCGGCCTGCGCGTGGGTGCAGCGCGACGTGAAGAAGCTCGTGGCCTACTCCTCCGTCAGCCACCTCGGCTTCGTGATGCTGGGCATCTTCTCGATCACGCGAGGAGGGATCGAGGGCGCCATTCTTCAGATGATCGCGCACGGCGTCTCGACTGGTGCGCTCTTCATCCTCGTCGGCGTGATCTACGACCGGCGCCACACGCGCGACCTCGCGGACTTCGGCGGTCTCGCGAAGGTGATGCCGATCTACGCGACTCTCTTCGTGATCGTGACGATGAGCTCGGTCGGTCTGCCGGGCACGAACGGCTTCATCGGCGAGTTCATGATCCTGAGCGGCGCGTTCGTCTCCGAGGAGCTGAGTGTGTGGGAGCGCGTCTTCGCGTTCTTCGCGGCGACTGGAGTGATCCTCGCGGCCGTCTACATGCTGCACGCGGTGCTCAAGATGTTCTGGGGGCCGCTGACCAACAAGGCGAACGCCGGCCTGCCGGACATCAACCACCGCGAGGCCATCGCGCTTGCGCCGCTCGTCTTCCTGATCTTCGGGATGGGCGTGTTCCCCAGCTCGATGCTCGACACGATGCGGCCGAGCGTCGCTCACTTCATCGCGCAGTACGACGCCGCATGGCGCGAGGCGTACGCCTCGGACGAGACACGTCTGCGACCCGCCGCGGGGGCCGAGGACGCAGGCGAGGGCGACGGCGCAGATGGAGCCGACGGTGGCGGCGCCGAGGACGACGAAGGCGGCGGCGCAGCCGCTGCGGCGGAACGCCCAGCGATGGACCGCGCCCTGGCGCTTGCGGGAGGTGCGCGATGACGGCTCTCTTCGGTGATTGGGCGGCTCTCTTGCCGCTGCTCGTGCTCGCGACCGCTGGGCTGGCGATGCTCCTCGTGGACGCCTTCGTGAAGGAGCACGCGCAACTCGGGCTCTTCGCCGCGGTCATCCTCGGAGGCACCGCCCTCGTGTCCGTCGGCCTCTGGGACGAGGGCGTGACCTCGGCGGCGCCCGCGCTCCTCGGCGGCTACCTCGCCTGCGACCGCCTCGCGCTCTTCGCCGAC
>JBKDQC010000829.1:0-5375 GCA_046342295.1 Deltaproteobacteria bacterium
ATTTCGAGGGCCTCATGCCTCAGGCGCTGGATCTGGCCCCAGCTGCACCCGATTCACTCGGCGAGAGGGAGGGGCTGCGGCCAGACCCTCCGGCAAGAAACGTCAGAGCATGAGTCAATCCAAGTGACTCATGCTCTGAGAGCACGTGGCACTCGGATGGATCGATGCGGGTGACACGGGCTCGAATCCGCGGGAGGGAGGCTCTCGCCGATTCACTCGGCGAGAGGGAGGGGCTGCGGCCAGACCCTCCGGCAAGAAACGTCAGAGCATGAGTCAATCCAAGTGACTCATGCTCTGAGACGCGGACTCGAAACGAGTCAGCCTCGAAGCGCTGTACGGGGTCTGGGGGTGAAGCCCCCAGCGCGCGGCGCGAAGCGCTGCGCAGCCACTGACCGTAGCCTTCGCGCAACGCTCCTTCCCACGGGAGAAGGCTCGCGAGGCGACGTCGCGCGACCCCATGGTGACGGCCTCGACGCACGTCGCGTCGCGCGCATCCACTCCCGCACGAACGCCCCGTGTCGCTCGCTCGCGCTCGCTCTCGCTCGTGATCAGGTGGTGATCCGCTTCCGCGTCCGTGCGCGGCGGAGCTGATCCTCGCGTGCTCCCGGGTGAAGCGCCGCCCGGGAGCACTTGCACGCACGGAGCGCGGAGGTCACCGAGGCGGCCATGCGTCTCCCGATCGCCTCTTCGCTCCGCGTCCTGTCCGTCGCCTCGCGCCTCGCGCTCTCGCTCTCGCTCTCCGCCGCGTCGATCCTCGGCGGCTGCGGCGGGGGAGGGACTGTCGCCGACGCCGGTCTCGACGCTCCGACCGAGCACGCGATCGACGGCGGCGGGAACGACGCGGGCTCAGCCACGATCGCGTCATACTGCGCGCCGCTCGCGATGGATCTCTGCATGCGTGCCGCCGACTGCGGCTGCGGCGCGGTCCTCCCCGGAGGCGCGCTCGACGTCGGCGCCTGCGCGATGCGCTTCGAGGCGGAGTGCGCCGCCGCGTGGGGTCCCTTCGTCGCGGCGGGGGCGGTCGTCGACCCGGCGCGCGCGGCGGCCTGCGTCGAGGCGATCGCCGAGGGCTCGCCCGCGTGCGGCGCGCCGAGCGCGGTGGCCGCGTTCGCGCTCTGCGAGCCCTTCGTGATCGATCCCGCGGGTCTCGGCGAGACGTGCACGAGCCCCTACTGCGCGGGCGGCGAGGGCGCGTGCGTGCGCGGGGAGGGCGGCGGCACGTGCATGCCGCGCGGGGCCGCCGACGCGGCGTGCGAGGACATGTTCGCGTGCGCGACGGGCCTGGCCTGCCTCGAGGGTCGCTGCCGCGCGCTCCTCGCCGAGGGGCAGTCGGGCTGCACGACGGACCAGGCCTGCGCGCCCCCGCTCCTCTGCGTCGAAGGCACGTGCCGCGCCCGCGGCGCGATCGACGCTCCCTGCACCGACACGCGGACCTGCGAGCGCGGCCTCGTCTGCGAGGCGGGCACGTGTGCGGCGCGCACCGGCACCACGTGCGACGAGGCGCGACCCTGCGGGAGCCTCGAGGGATGCGCCCGGCCTCCGTCGTGTCGCGCCCTGCGCGCGGTGGGCGCCGCCTGCGGAGAGGACACGGACTGCGAGGCCGCGCTCTACTGCGACGACCCAACGCGCACCTGCGCGGCCCGGCCCGGCGACGGCGAGACGTGCGCGCGCGGGGTGCTCTGCGGCTCCGGCCTCGGGTGCGACGGCGACGGAGGCACGTGTCGTCCGCTCCCCGGCATGGGCGCGTCGTGCGCGTTCGGCGAGCGCGGGCCCTTCCTCTGCGCGGACGGCCTCGCGTGCGTCGAGGGCACCTGCGGTCCGCTCCCCACCGAGGGTCAGCCCTGCGCGGGCACCGACACCTGCGCGCCCGGCTTGGGCTGCGCGTTCGGTCCGAGCGGCAGCGTGTGCATCGTGCCGCGCGTCGAGGGCGAGCCCTGCGAGAACCGGCAGGCGTGCGGCGACGGCTTGCACTGCGGCATGGAGAACATGTGCGCCGCGGACGTCGCGCGCGGCGCGCCGTGCAACCCCGGGCTCGGCGACTGCGGTGGTGCGTGCGTGCCCGACGCGAGCGGAGGCTTCGTGTGCAGGGCCCCGCTCGCCGAGGGCGCGACGTGCCTCGACGACGCGGACTGCACGGCCGGCCTCACGTGCCTCGTCCGCGACGAGGACACGCGCTGCCTCCCCGAGATCTGCGGCGTCCTCTGAGAGCACGTGGCACTCGGATGGATCGATGCGGGTGCCACGGGCTCGCATCGGCGGGCGGGAGGCTCTCGCCGATTCACTCGACCGACGAGGTTCTGTCAGCATCCGCGGTGTCTTTCGTCCGGACTACGTCTTCCGCACGGCCTGGAGTTGTACGACGCACGCACGCCGCACGTCATCGGGTGACCGAGCGGGCCACGACCAAGAGCGGTCAGGCGCGCCAAGGTGGTCACATCATCCGTGGGCGACGCGAAACGCAGGCGCCATCGCTGCCTGCGCGGCGCGCGACAGACCGAGCTTCCTCGCGGCCTCCGGCCAACGACGCACCGCCGTGAGCACTTCGTCCTCGACGACGCGCGCGCGCGCTGCGCTCACCCGGAAGAACGCGGCGACTTCGCGTGCGAGCGCGAGATCCTGCGCATTGTCGGCCGTCGAGACGTTCAGCGAGAGCCCGTCTCCGTACGGCACTGGGTTCAGGTCGTACGCGGGTGACAGCACCCAGCCCTTCGGCGTCAGCAGAAAGCCGTGATTGCGCAGGTGGTCGTCCACGTTCGAGACCACCATCGAGAACACGATGCGTCGCCAGAGTTGCTCGAGATCCGCGGACGGTTGCGCGCCGACACGTGCGATCAGCGCCGCAAGCTCGAGGTAGCTCGCTCCCGGCTCACCGTCCGAGCGCTCGAGGAGCGTCATCGCAGAGACGAAGTGGAGGCGCTCCGTGCGCGCGCGATCGAAGCGCTTGGAGAGAAACGTGTGATGCGTGGCGCGACCGAAGCGCTGGAACCTCGCGGCCGTCACCGTGAGACCTGCGCGCTCGGCGAGCGCATACGTCACCGCCTCCCAACCTCCGACGTCCACTTCGTCCTTCGCGCTGGGGAACTTGGCGATCCACAGCTCACCCGAGGGATCGACGACGCTCGCCTTGGGCCTCGCGCCACCGAGCGACCGGCCCGGCGCCACGAGCATGCGGAGCCACTTCTCGTAGTCCCGGTGGTTCTCCGAGCCCTCGCGTTCGAGGTGGAGGCTCGCCGCCTCGAGCTCTCGCAGTGATGTCCACGGAGGCGCCGCGAGGTCGGCGTCGTCGTCGAGAAAGGGCCCACCACCTTCGCGAAATCGAAGGGCACCCATGCGGTGAGAATCGTGGACTCCGAGCAGGTAGTCGAGCTCCGTCAGCGTGCGTGTTCGTCGAGCTTCGCGCCGTGCCCGCAAAGCCTCGCGACGCTGCAGCAGGACCCGACCCCAGCGATCGGGGGACGAATCCAGGAACACGCCGAAGTTCGGTCGGCCGTCCGCCAGGTACTGGGGGCCGCGGTAGAGGCGCAGCGCAGGGTCGAGCGGGGCGGACGGTGGGCGCTCGAGCCACGCGTCGTCGTACTCGAACGCAAACAGCTCCTTCTGGCGGATGGATCTGGTGCCGAGGGTACCCATGCGCCGCGGTCCCGACAGCGCGCGAGCATCCGCCCACACCTCGATCGCGCGTGAGCTCATCGCGGCGCGCCCTTCGGGGTCTTCGTGACGCGCGGGTCGCGAGAACGCGGGGTCAGCGCCAGGTCCTGCAGCTTGCGGCCCAGTTCGTCGTCCGCCGCGACGAGATCGAGGTCCGCGTCGAGCCCAAGACTGTGGAGCACATTCGCGATCGAGCCGAGGGTGACGCCAGGATCGCCACGCTCGATCGCGCGAAGCGTCGGCCGCGACATGCCGGCTCGCTCGGCGAGCAGGGTCGCGGTGACTCGTCGGCGCAGGCGCGCCAGACGCACGCGCTCTCCGAGCGCACGCAGCCGTCGTTCGACAGCAGGGAACGAATCCGTAGTCCGGGCAGACATGGCATGTATCATGGCCGAAAGTGCGTGGTACGGCAAGGTTACTTGCCAATCAAGACCCCCGCCCGGCAGAGACGGCTCGGGTCCCCCCTGCCAGTCGATCGCACGCGCGCGCAGCATGGGTCTGCACGCGGGCACGGGAGAGTTCCTCCGCTCCGCGACTCACCAGAGCCGAATGGATTCGCTGTCCATGAGAAGCGATGTTCGACCGTTCCCGTGACGGTGACATCCGCGTCTGCGCCTCGATGACCGTGCCGACGCTTGCTGGCGTGCGCGCGTACCTCCGCGCCCTGCACGGACGAGCCGCCTGGCAAGGAGCGCGCGCGGCGACGAGCGCGTCCACGCCAGACTCGACCATGGGACCAGGTCCAGGCCCCGTGATCGATCACGGGTGCACGAGATGTTTCGTAGGAGATCGCCAAGACATCTGCGCCGTCGCTCGACTGGCATGCTCGCTGCCTATCGTTTCATGAAACATGCTTGGTCTCTTCGATCCCCCGCGCGCCTCTCTCTGGTGGATAGCAGCCCTCCAGGTGGTCGTGTGGATTGGGTGCGAGAGCAACACTCCCGCCGATGGAGGTCGGGAGAATGCCCCTGACGTGGGTGCGCTGGCCGACGCGCCCGTCATCGCAGACGCGGCGGTCGCGCATGAGCCCGATGCAGCTCCCGGCTTGGATGCTGCTGCGCCACCAGTTCGCCCCGACGACCCCATCATCTCGCGCTCCGAGCGCGACTACGCCGACAACGAACACGGGGTGGTCAGCATCGGCCGGGTGTCGCAATGGCTCGAGGACTGGGAGCGCAACCGGCCTCCGTACGTGGACGGCGAGCTCATCGTGCTGCAGCTCGAGCCCACGGCGACAGGGGCTCCATTCGTCGCGGGGGCCTCCGGAGTGCGCGCGTACCACGCGGCCGAGCTGACGCGACTGACGGAGCAGAGGAACGATGGGGTGCTCGCAGTCGGCGTCGTGCCCTCGAACGGCGTGCGCATCGACACCTTCATGCGCCGATTCCGGATCCGTCCGAACCACGACCTCGTGCTCCTCGCCTCGGGCGAGCCCTCCCCCGAGTCGCTCGCCTCGCTCGCGCGCGCGTGGCTCGCACTCCGGTACTGGGGCTTCGAGCATGCGTCGCTCGCGATTCTCGAGGCGCCCGTGTCCGCGCTCGCGGCCTCCCAGCGTACGGAGTTGCCTCCCGCGCATCCTCACGACGGCACTACTCGCATCCCGACCTTGCCGCGAGCGCACTTCGAGCTCCTGGCGGATCTGGGCACGGTGCGCGCCGCGGTGAGCGATGGCGCGCCGCTCGTCGATGCACGCCCCCGCGAGGAGTTCGACGGCCTCCGCGCCGGTG
>JBKDQC010000830.1:0-20341 GCA_046342295.1 Deltaproteobacteria bacterium
GCGGGCGCGCGAGGCGCGGTACGCGGCGCTCACCTCGCTGGCGCGCGAGCGCAACGCAGGCGCGATCGCCGTCGCCCACACGCGGGACGATCAGGCCGAGACCGTGCTCGCCCGCATCCTGCGGGGCTCGGGGCTCCGCGGGCTCGCCGGGGCGCTGCGGCGGAGAGACGACGGCGTGGTGCGTCCGCTGCTCGATTGCGATCGGGCGCTCGTGCGGGGCTTTCTCGAGGAGCGCGGGCTCGCGCCCCTCGTGGAGGATCCGAGCAACCGCTCGCCGGGCTTTCTGAGGACGCGCGTCCGGCACACGCTCCTGCCCGCCCTGGCCGCGGAGCAGCCCGAGATCCGGGCGACGCTGGCCCGGCTCGCCGAGGACGCCGACGAGCACCGCGCGCTCGTCGAAGAGCTCGCGGGACCGCCCGAGCGGGCGCCGGAGATCGCCTCGCTCGCCGCCTCGGCGCCTCCCGTGCGCCGGGAGCGGCTGCGGCGATGGGCCGCGCTCGCGGGGGCGGCGCCGCTCGGGCGCGCGCACCTCGAGCAGCTCGAGCGCGCCGTCCTGACCGCTCGGGGAGCCGTGCGATTGCCGCGGGCCCGCGTCGCAACCATCGAAGGAGGCAGGCTCGTCGCGTCGGGCGCGCACCCCGAGACCCCCGCCGTCGTCGAGGGGGCGCCAGAGACTTCCGGGGAGGGCTGCGCCCCTCGGAGCGGCGGGGCCCCCGAGACGGTCCGAGGCGGGCTGGCTGAAGAAGCGTGAAACGCAGACGACCGACGCGTCGTTCGATTGATGCCCCGACACCCCTGTGACACCATCGTTTCAGCGCATGGAGCCCGCGCCCGGTCGTGCTCCCGTCGCCCGAGGTCCCGCCCGAGGTCCCTCCACCCGAGGTTTACGTGAAGCAAAGCCACAAGACGCTGCTCCTCTGGCTGCTCCTGATCGTGATGATGATCGCGATCTACCAACTCGTGGAGCCGAGCAACAACCCGCAGGAAGTCGCGTTCAGCCAGTTCGTCACGGACGTGCGCCAGGGCCACGTGGAGTCCGTGGTCGTGTCGCCTGGGGCGGCGAGCTCCGCGATCTTCGAGTACGTGCGGGTCGAGGCCGAGCGCCGCGAGCGGTGCTCGACCGAGGGCGTGATCACCGACGAGCTGAACCGCGAGCTGCTCGAGCACAACGTCGTGGTGAACTACCGCGCCAACGAGGGCATGAGCATGACCTCCGTGGCGATCTGGTCCTCGATCATCCCACTCGTGGTGCTCGTGGGCCTGTTCTTCTTCTTCATGCGGCAGATGCAGGCCTCCGGCGGCAAGGCGATGAGCTTCGGCAAGTCGCGGGCGCGCCTGCTCAACGAGTCGCAGAACAAGGTCACCTTCGCGGACGTCGCGGGCATCGACGAGGCCAAGGACGACTGCGAGGAGATCATCGCGTTCCTCAAGGACCCGAAGAAGTTCCAGAGGCTCGGTGGGCGCATCCCCAAAGGCGTCCTCCTGATGGGCTCTCCCGGCACGGGCAAGACGCTGCTCGCGCGCGCGATCGCCGGCGAGGCGGGCGTGCCATTCTTCAGCATCTCCGGCTCGGACTTCGTGGAGATGTTCGTGGGCGTCGGGGCGAGCCGCGTTCGCGACCTCTTCGAGCAGGGCAAGAAGCACGCGCCCTGCATCATCTTCATCGACGAGATCGACGCGGTCGGGCGCAAGCGTGGCGCGGGCCTCGGCGGCGGGCACGACGAGCGCGAGCAGACGCTGAACCAGCTGCTCGTCGAGATGGACGGCTTCGAGGCGAACGAGGGCGTCATCATCATCGCGGCCACCAACCGCGCGGACGTTCTCGACTCGGCGCTGCTCCGGCCCGGTCGCGTCGACCGACGCATCATGGTGCCGCGCCCCGACCTCAACGGCCGCATCGGTATCCTGCAGGTCCACACGAAGAAGACCCCGCTGGCCGACGACGTCGACCTCGAGGTGCTCTCGCGCGGCACGCCCGGCATGTCGGGCGCCGACCTCGAGAATCTCGTGAACGAGGCCGCGCTCCTCGCCGCCCGGCAAGACAAGGACAGCGTCTCCATGGCCGATTTCGAGATGGCCAAGGACAAGGTCCGCATGGGCAGCGAGCGCCGCTCGATGCTCATCCCCGAGAAGGAGAAGCGGACCACCGCGTGGCACGAGGCGGGTCACACGCTCGTCGGGATGATGGTCCCGAACCACGACCCCATCCACAAGGTGACCATCATCCCGCGCGGTCCCGCGCTGGGTGTCACCTTCGTGCTGCCCAAGGAGGATGTGCTCGGCCGCTCCAAGGAGCAGCTCGAGTCGCTGAACGCGATGGCGCTCGGCGGGCGCATCGCCGAGGAGATCAAGTTCGGCGAGAAGACGAGCGGCGCCGCCAGCGACCTCCAGCGCGTCACCCAGCTCGCGCGCGCCATGGTCACCCAGCTCGGCATGAGCGACAACCTGGGGCCGCTCGTCTACGGCGAACGCGAGGACGACATGTTCGGGATGGGCTCGCCCTTCAAGACGAAGGAGTACAGCGAGCAGACCGCGCGCGAGATCGACGACGAGGTGCGGCGCATCATCCGGGTGCAGTACGAGCGCGCCCGCAAGCTCCTCGAGGAGAACCTCGACAAGCTCGATGCGATCGCGAACGCGCTCCTCGAGCGCGAGACCATCGACGCCGAGGAGCTGGCTGCGATCCTCGAGGGGCGCGAGCTCCCGGCGCGTCAGCGGATCGTGATCCCGCGTTATTCGGACAAGGCGGCGAAGGCCAAGGAGAAGCGCAAGGCTTCGATCTTCCAGCCGCGTCCCCGCGAGATCCCGAGCGGCACCTGAGCCACGCGCGACACGCGACCGCAGACACACGAACAAGACGACGACGAGGTCTTCCATGCGAGGGGCGGTGAACGAGCGCAGCGAGCCGGACAGCTCGAGGCGCTCGTCCGCTCCGAGGACCACGCCACGCGGCGTTCACGGCGTCGAGGTGTGGGGCGTGCTCAACGTCACGCCAGACTCCTTCAGCGACGGGGGCGAGCATTTCGCGCCGGACCAGGCGCTCGCGCGTGCGCGGCGCATGCTCGCCGAGGGCGCGGACGTGATCGACGTCGGGGGCGCTTCCTCGCGACCCCGCGGTGCGACGTACGGCGAGGGCGCGGCGCCCGTGGACCCAGGGGAGGAGCTGCGTCGCACGCTGCCCGTGCTCGAGGCGCTGCGAGACCTCGCTCCGGAGGCGGCGATCAGCGTGGACACGACGAGCGGGATCGTGGCGGCTGCGGCGCTGCGCGTCGGAGCGCGCATCGTCAACGACGTCTCGATGGGGCGCGACCCCGCGCTGCTCGAGGCCTGCGGCGCGCACGGCGCGGAGCTGGTCCTCATGCACACGCGGGCCGACGGGCGCATCGATGCCTCGACGACGCGCTACGAAGACGTGGTCGAAGAAGTGATCGCAGAGCTCGCGGTGGCGATCGAGCGGGCGATCCGGCACGGGGTGGCCCGAGAGCGCGTGTGGATCGATCCGGGGCTCGGCTTCGCGAAGAACGCCGCACAGTCGATGAGACTGCTCGCCGCCACCCGGCGCTTCGTCGCGACCGGGCACCGGGTGCTGGTGGGCGCGTCTCGGAAGTCTTTTCTCGCGGCGAGCGTCGTGGAGGCCGGCGGGGCGCTGCCCGGTCCGGCTGAGCGGCTCGGCGCGAGCCTGGCGGCGGCCACCCTCGCGGCGCTCGACGGCGCGCATGCGGTGCGCGTGCACGACGTCTTCGAGACGCGGCAGGCCGTGCAGATCGCGCGCCGCGCGCGCGAGGGTGCGCGCGACGACGCGCCTCGCGCGGAGGCTGGGCGATGAGCGATCTCGCGCAGCTCATCGAGGCCTTCCTGACGCAGAGCCCGCTCCGTGTGGGGCTCGACGTGCTGGACGTGCTCCTCGTCGCGTTCCTCATCTACCGTGTGCTCCTCCTCGTGCGGGGGACGCGCGCGATGCAGATGGCGATCGGCCTCGGCCTCGTCTTCGTCACCTACCAGGTCTCGCGGCAATTCGGCCTCTACACGCTCTACACGCTCCTCAACGCCTTCCTCACGTACATCGTCCTCCTCGTCGTCGTCCTCTTCCAGAACGACATCCGTCGCGTGCTCACGCGGGTGGGGACCCAGCCGTTCCTGCGCGGTGCGCGGCACCAGCGCGAGCTCCAGGCGGTCGAGGAGGTCGTCAAGGCCGCGGTGGCGCTCGCCCACAAGCACATCGGAGGCCTCGTGGTCTTCGAGCGGGACGCGCTGCTCGACGAGTTCATCCAGCAGGGCACGGTGCTCGACGCGGCCGTCTCGAAGGAGCTGCTCTACAGCATCTTCGTACCGAGCCACGAGAACCCGATGCACGACGGCGCGGTCGTCATCCGCGAGGGTCGCCTCTGGCAGGCGGGCGTCTTCCTTCCGCTCTCGGGCAGCCCGAAGCTCGACCGATCGCTCGGGACGCGGCACCGCGCGGCCATCGGGATCTCGGAGGAGACCGACGCGGTCGTGGTGGTCGTGTCCGAAGAGCGCGGCGCGATCGGCATCTGTTTCAACGGCAACATGGTGCGGGACCTCGACGCCGGATCGCTGCGCCAGGCGCTGCTCGGCTTGTTCCAAGTGCCCGTGAAGAAGAAGACCGGCGCCAAGCAGGAGGGCAAGCGTCGCGAGGAGACCGGCCGCGGGAGCCTCACCTCGGTACCTTCTCCGTCCGTTCCGCCGCCTCCGCCCCCGGCGCCCAACGAGCCTCTCTTGCCCATCGCGCACGAGGCGGTCGTCCCGCGCGACACGCCCGGAGGCCCCTGATGGCTCCGAAGGCCTCGGTCCAGACCTCCGGCGTGATCCGGGGGCTCCTGCTCGACAATCTCGGCCTCAAGGTGATCTCGCTCGTGTGCGCGATGGCGGTGTTCTGGCTCGTGCGCGGCGCCGAGGAGGCGCAGCGCGCGGTCTTCGTCGACGTGATCGCGACGACGCCGCCAGCCACGAGCGAGCGCATGCTGACGAGCGACCTGCCGGCCAAGGTGCGCCTGACGCTGCGCGGGAGCCGCTCGATCCTCAACGCGCTCCATTCGGACGAGATCCCGCCCGTGCAGGTCGATCTCTCCGCGAGCACGGCGAGCCTCTACTACTTCGATCCCGAGACGTTCGAGCTCCCGGGGGGTGTGGAGGTCGTGCAGATCGCGCCACCGACCATCCCGCTCGCGTGGGCCGAGCGCAGCTCGCGCAGCGTCTCGATCGTGCCCGCAATGGAAGGAGCCCCCGAGCCGGGCCTCATGCTCGCGGGGACGCCGAGCGTGCGTCCGAGCACGACGATGCTTCGCGGCCCGGCGCCTGACCTCGCGACCGTCGAGCGTTTGATGACCGACCCGGTGACGATCAGCGGGCTGCCCGCTGGGCGCTACGAGCGACGCGTCGGCCTCGTGCGTCTGCCCGGCCACGTCGAGAACGCGGGCGAGACGACGATCACGGTGTCCTTCGAGCTGGCGCCCGAGGTGGCGCAGCGGTCGGTACCGCGGCTCGAGATCGCCGTGATCGGAGGCGTCGCCCGCGAGGTGCGGCCCACGCGCGTACGGGTGACGCTTCGCGGATCGCCGTTGGTCCTCGACGCGATGGATGCCTTGAGCTTGGTGCCCTACGTCGACGTGGGCGCGCTCGAGCCGGAGGCCGGGACGCAGGCGGTCCCCGTCCAGGTGCGCGGCATTCCTCAGGGGGTGGAGCTGGCGGGCGTCGAGCCCGACGAGGCGCTCGTCACGCCGCTCGCCGCCCCGTCGCACCACTGAAGGGAGCCGCGGGCGCGACCGGTCCGGCGCGAGCCGCCGGCGGCGAGGGGGGCCGACGAGGCAGGGGAGGGTCCGCCCGGACCCTCAGCACGCTCAGCCTCCGAGCTCGGCGCGCGCGGTCTCGAGGATGCCGTCCGCGAGCGTTCGGATCAGCGTGTCGCTCTCGCCCTCGACCATGACGCGGAGCTTGGGCTCGGTGCCGCTCCAGCGCACGACCACGCGACCGGTACGGCCGAGCTTCTTCTCCGCAGCGGCGATCGCGCGCGTCGTCCGCGGCATCTGCTCGAGCGGCTTGCGGGCCTTGAGGGAGCCGTTGACCAGGATCTGCGGCACGCGCGTCATCGCGGCGCTTGCGATGTGCGAGAGCGGCTTCTGCTCCCGCACCGCCATCGCGAGGAGCTGTAGGCCGGCGACGAGGCCGTCGCCCGTGGAGGCGTGGTCGAGAAAGACCATGTGCCCCGACTGCTCGCCGCCGAGGTTGTAGCCGTGCCTCCGCATCTCCTCGACGACGTAGCGGTCGCCGACGGCGGTCCGAACGAGCTTGCCCCCCGCGCTCTCGATCGCGCGCTCGAGCCCGAGGTTCGACATGACCGTCGCGACGAGCGTCTTCTTCTTCAGCTTCTTGTCGCGGAGCATGCGCGTCGCGCAGAGCGCCATCACCACATCGCCGTCGACCTCGTTGCCCTTCTCGTCGATCACGATGACTCGATCGGCGTCGCCGTCGAGCGCGATGCCGAGGTCGGCGCGCTGCCGAACGACCTCGGCTGCGCATGCCGCGGGATGAACGGCGCCGCACTTCTCGTTGATGTTCTTGCCGTCGGGATCGACGCCGATCGCGAAGACCTCCGCGCCGAGCTCCTCGAGGACCGTCGGCGCGACACGGTAGGCAGCCCCGTGCGCCGCGTCGATGACGATGCGCAATCCCTCGAGCGTCAGGTCGTTCGGAAAGGTCTGCTTCACGAAGGCCACGTAGCGGCCGCGCGCATCGTCGAGGCGCTCGGCGACGCCCACGTCGCTGCCCGTGGGCCGGTCGTGATCCAGCGCGTCGCTCTCGAGGAGACGCTCGAGCTCCGCCTCCGAGTCGTCCGGGAGCTTGAACCCGTCACGCCCGAAGATCTTGATGCCGGTGTCGAAGTACGGGTTGTGGCTCGCGCTGATCACGACGCCCGCGTCGGCACGCATCGAGACCGTGAGGTGCGCGACCGCTGGCGTCGGCAGCGGACCGCTCAACATCACGCGCCCGCCCCAGGTGCAGACGCCCGCGGAGAGCGCGGTCTCGAGCAGGTAGCCCGAGAGGCGCGTGTCCTTGCCGATCACGACGCGAGGCGCGTGCTTGGTCTTCTTGCGGAGCTGGTAGACGATCCCTGCGCCGATGCGGAAGGCTGTCTCGGGCGTCATCGAGCCCGCGTTCGCGAGGCCGCGGACGCCGTCGGTGCCAAAGAGCTTGCGGGTCATGCCCGGCCTGTTTACCACGCGGTCGCTGCCCCGTGGGCCCACGGCCCCGCTCAAGCGTCGTCGTGCCCGAGGGGCCAGAGGCGACGGAACGAGACGGCGATCACGCGACCCTCGTGCGAGACGAGCGCTCCGTAGCGGCAACGCTCCGCGAGGATGCCTTCTCGGCTTGCGCCGTCGCGGGTGAGGAACCGGATGCGCTGGCCCTCGCGCAGGCCCGCGTGGAGGCGGGCGTCGGCGGCGACGTCCGCGAGGGCGTGCTCGACGCGCATCGGCGCGAGCTCCACGCGATGGCGCGCGAGGCGCTGGAAACGGCCTTCGCCGATCCACACGTCGAGCGCGCCCCCCGCGTCGCAGACGACGACACCCTCCACGTCTTGCCCGCGCGCGTCGCGGAAGCGGGCGAGGCTTCCGACATGCGCCGCGTCGTGGGCGTCGATGCGACCGCCGAGCGCGATGCGTGCCTCGTCGATCGTCGGGGGTGTGCCCGACACAGCCCGGGCGCCGAGGGAAGGCAGCGACCGCTTGAACGCGCTCATCCGCGCCAACTCTGGAGCCGCGCGGGCCCGGCGTCCACGCCCGAACGGAGCCCCGCAGGCGCTTGAATGCCCGCGTTCGCCGGCACGTCTCGGGTCGCGTAGGTTCGACGACATGACCCACCCCGCTCGCTCCTTGCGCTCCACGTGGCTCGTTGCGCTCTGTTCGATGCTCGCCGTCGCCTGCGGTCCGGCGCCGCGCACGGAGCCCGAAGAGGGGCGAGAGAGCCCGACGGCGGGCGCGGAGACGCCGGCACCGACGGGACCGCCGGCGTCGTTCCTGCCCGAAGGCCAACCGGTGCTCGCGCGGCTCGACATGGCCCGCGTGCGGCGCTCGCCCGTCGCGGCCGACATCGAGTCCGCGATGGTCGCCACCACCACGTGGCAGAGCCTCGCCGGAGGCTCGGGGATCCGGCCGGTGCAGGACCTCGACACGATGGTGATCGGTGCCGACGGCCTGTACGCGACGCGCCGCGTCGCGGTGCTGCGCTACGTGGGCACCGAGGCGTACGTGCGCGAGCGATTGCTCGCGCTCTCGGTCGCTCGCTCACTGCCTCTCACCTGGACCGAAGCCGAGGGCTTCGCGGTCTCGAGCTTGCCCGTCGCGCTGAGCGTTCCCCACTCGGTGGTCCTCACGGCCGCGCACGAGATCGTGATCTGCCCGAGCGACGACGTCGCCCGCGTCGCCGGGGTCGCGCGCGATCACGCGGCGCGACGCGCGACCCTCGGGCCCGACGCGGTCCTCGAGCCGCAGTTGGCGTTCGCCCCGGGCGAGCTCGCGACGATGATCTCGAGCGAAGCGATGCAAGCCCGCGCGGGATACCCGGCCCCGCCTCAGGCGTATCGCCTCCACGCGATGGAGGACGACGCGAGCCACCAGCTCTTTCTCTACGTGCATGGTGAGTTCGCCAGCGAGTCGGATGCGCAGACCGCGCTCGACTGGTCGCTCGCGAGCGCTCGGCAGTATGCGGGCGAGTTCCTCGTGCGCGGCGCCGGACTGAGCCGCCCGCTCGAGAGCCTGACCGGTACGCGGCAGGGCAGCGTCGTCGACCTCCAGACGAACATGACAGCAGAAGAGGTCCGGCGCGGGCTCGGTGCCGCCGCGCTCCTCCAGATGATGCAGCAGCGCGCGCAGCGGTGAACGGGCTCTGCCCATGGTTCGCGCGCGTGTAGGATGCGCGTGATGACCCGCTCCGCCTCGATGTGCTCCCTCCTCTTGGTGGCTTTCGTCGGCTGCGGCTCCGAGCCTTGCCCCGCGTGTCCTCCGACGACGCCCGCGGTCGAGTGCCCATCCGAGGCGCCCGTCGCGAACGAGAGCGGCGCGGATGCGTCGCCGCCCGGTGTGGTCGACGACGGGGTCGTTCGCCTCGACGGGACTCCCGAGGTCCCTGCCGCGCTCCACGCGCGCCTGCAGCAGTACCTCGAGACCCGCAGCGCGACGGTGCAGGACATGAGCGACGACGGCAGCGCGATGCTCCTCACGACGCGCTTCGCCGACACCGCCCAGCTCCATCTGGTCACGAGCCCGATGGGCGCCAGGCGTCAGCTCACCTTCTCGAGCGAGCCGGTCTACGGGGCGGCGTTCTATCCCAACGACGCGCGCGCAATCCTCGTGCACGAGGACGTCGGCGGCAGCGAGAACTACCAGCTCTATCGCCTCGACCTGCGCACGGGCCGCCGCGCGCTCGTCACCGACGGGCGCAGTCGGAACATCGAGGTCCTCTTCAGCCGCGACGGCTCGCGGTTGCTCTACGTGTCGAACGCCCGCAACGGCCGCGACATGGACCTCTGGACGAGCGACGGGACGAGCCCTGGCGAGATCTTCCTCGAGCGCACGGGAGATTGGCATCTCGTGGACATCTCGCGCGACGGGGCGCGCCTCTTGATCTCCGAGTTCGTGTCGATCACCGACACGCGCCTCTACCTGGTCGACGTCGCGACGCGTGCGGTGACCAGGGTCTCGCCCGAGGGACAGGTGGGCGCCGACCGCGCGGCCGCGTTCTCCGCCGACGGTCGCTCGCTCTACGTGGTCAGCGACCGCGCGAGCGAGTTCGCCGAGCTCTACGAGGTCTCGCTCACCGACGCAGCGCGGCTCTCGGACGTCTCGACGTGGCGCCCTCTGACCCGCGCTATCCCCTGGAACGTGGAGGAGGTCGCGCTCTCGCACGATGGGCGCGCGCTCGCGTTCGCGGTCAACGTCGACGGCATCTCGGAGCTCCGTGTGCTCGACACGCGCAGCCGTCGCGTGACCCCGATCGCGGGGCTGCCGCGCGGGGTGATGACGGGCCTGCGCTTCGCGCGCGCGGCGCCCGTCGTCGCGTTCTCGATCAGCGCGTCCGGCCTCTCGGGCGATGCGTTCACCTACGACCTGCGTACGCGTCGCGTCTCGCGCTGGACCGAGAGCGAGATGGGGGGGCTGGACCCGTCTGGCTTCGTCGAGCCCGAGCTGGTGCACTTCCCGAGCTTCGATGGGCGGTCGATCCCGGCTTTCCTCTACCGGCCTCGCCGCCCGGCGGGTGCGAGCGGTCGGGTCCCGGTGGTGATCAACATCCACGGCGGGCCGGAGGCGCAGGCTCGGCCGTGGTTCGCGCCGTTGACGCAATACCTCGTCGCCGAGGCCGGTGTCGCGGTGCTCACCCCGAACGTCCGCGGCTCGGACGGCTACGGCAAGAGCTACCTCGCGCTCGACGATGGCCGTCGACGCGAGGACAGCGTGCGCGACATCGGCGCGCTCCTCGACTGGATCGGCGCGCGCGAAGAGCTCGACGCGGATCGCGTGGCTGTCTTCGGGGGGAGCTACGGAGGCTACATGGTGCTCGCCTCGCTCGTGCATTTCGGAGAGAGGATCCGGGCAGGGGTCGACGTCGTGGGGATCGCGAACTTCGTGACCTTCCTCGAGAACACGGCCCCTTACCGGCGCGACCTGCGCCGCGTGGAGTACGGCGACGAGTCGGATCCGGAGATGCGCACGTTCCTCGCGGGGATCTCGCCCGTGGCCCACGTCGATCGCGTCCGCAGCGCCCTCTTCGTCGCGCACGGCGCCAACGATCCCCGGGTGCCCGCAGCCGAGGCCGAGCAGATCGTGTCGGCGGTGCGCGCGGGCGGTCACGACGTCTGGTACATGCTCGCTCGCAACGAGGGGCACGGCTTCCTTCGCAAGAGCAACCGCGACCGCTTCACCGAGCTGTCGGCGATGTTCCTCGAGCAGCACCTCGCAGCCAGGGCCCCCTGACATGCCATGCATCGCGTCGTGAGCGCGTCGGTCGGCGGCGCCACGGCTCGTGCGTCCGCTCACGGCGTCGGCCCGTTCGGCGATTGACCCGCTCCGCGCTCCTCCAGGAAGCTCACGCCCTCTGGAGAGCCCCATGCGCCACACGATCGCCCGCGTCGCCCTGCTCGCCACCTTGCTCACCGGCTGTTCGAGCCCGCCGGCGCCGTCGGACCCGGGGCCGACCTCGACGACCGCCCCGGGCTTCGTGCAGCTCTACGATCGCTACGTCCAGCCGACGTGCACCGCCTCCGCGTGTCACGACGGTGAGCGCGGCATCGCGGGGCTGTCTTTCGCCGATCCGCGAACGGCCTACACGCAGCTCGTGAACGTCGCGGCCGTCAACGGGGCCGCCAACTCCGACGGGCTCGTCCGCGTCGCGCCTGGGGACGCGACGAATTCGTTCTTGCTCTGGAAGCTCAACCACTCGAACACCGAGCTCGGGGAGGAAGGCTACGGCGCGGCGATGCCGCTCGCGGCCGACGCGCTCGCGGGGCCGATGCTGGTGGAGGCGGTCCGCGCGTGGATCGCGGCCGGTGCGCCCTACCGCGGGCTCGAGGGCTTCGAGGTCGACACGCGGCCGTCGGCGTCCAGCTACATCGATTGCAGCGCGACGGACGAGGCGGGCATGCGCGGGTGCTTCCCGGAGAACACGAACCCTGACCTCTACGTGCGGTACTTCACCCCGCCCATCACGGTTCCGCCTGGGGAGGACGCGACGTTCTGCACGTACCTCGACGTGACCACCGAGGAGACGCTCTACTTCCGGGCGACGCGCGGGCGGCAGATGCGCGGCGGCCACCACATCGCGGTCTTCTACGCGAACATGCCGAGCGAGAACCTCGAGCCGCATGTCTGCACGAACGAGGAGATGTCGAACTACATGTTCGCCGCGGGCGCAGGCGGCGAGGGCGGGCAGGACACCAACATGCCGCCAGGCGTCGCGCTCCGGATCGAGGCGGGGCGCCAGATCGTGATCCAGTCGCACTACATCAACACGAGCGACCAGCCCCGCACCGTGATGGACATGGTCGACATCGAGCGCACGACGATCGAGGAGAGCCCGACGGTCGTGGACTCGTTCGCGATGATCAACTCGGAGTTCTCGATCCCCGCGCGCGCGCGCAACTACATCCTCGAGAAGACGTGCCGCATCGAGGAGGCGATGGACATCTATCTCCTGCTCGGGCACACGCACGAGTCCGGCATGCTCTTCGAGGTGGAGCGTATGGCCGGCGGGAGCGGCGCTCCCGAGCTGCTCTACCACGCGACCGATGGGCCGCTCTTGCGCGACAACCCGCAGATCCTCACGTGGGAAACGCCACTCCGCTTCGAGGCCGGCGACGTCCTGCGGATGCGCTGCGGATGGGACAACCGCACCGATGACGTGCTCGAGTGGCCCGACGAGATGTGCGTGGCGCTCATGTACTACGGCCCTGGCCGCGGCTGGCTGACCTGCGACAGCGGAGACGAGACGCCGCAGGGCCGAGAGCCGGGCATGGGGTGCGCGTCTCCGACGGACACGGGCAACTCGCTGGGCGTCGGGCGTTACTGCGAGACCTCGGGAGACTGTCGCGGCAACGGCCGGGCGACGTTCTGCCTCGCGCCGTTCGACAGCGCGTCGAACTTCTGCAGCTTCATCGGATGCGACAGCGACGCCGACTGCGGAGAGAACACGACCTGCGTGATGCAGACGGCCGGCTCGGCTTGCGTGCCGAACATGTGCCTCTGAGAGCACGTGGCGCTCGGATGGATCGATGCGGGGCTCGAATCGGCGGGAGGGAGGCTCTCGCCGATTCACTCCGCGAGAGGGAGGGTCTGCGGCCAGACCCTCCGGCGAGAAACGTCAGAGCATGAGTCAATCCAAGTGACTCATGCGGGAGGTTCGTGCCTCGGGCGGACCGCAGTCGCTCACCGCTCGCGGAACTGGCTCCAGTCGAGGCCGAGCTTGCGCATGCGCGAGCGGAGCGTGTGGGGGTTGATGCCGAGCACCGCGGCCGTGCCTCGCGGCCCCTCGATGCGGCCGCGGGTCGCACGCAGCGCGAGCGCGATGTGCTTCTTCATCGCCTCGTCGAGCGTGCCGATCGCGCCCGCGCCCTCGTCGCGAGGTGCGGGGATGACGGCGGGCGCCGGTGGCGCGAGGCTCGCGCGCGTCGTGGACGGGCGTGAGACCGCGCCGAGCGCTGCGGCGGTCTCGAGCCGCTTGCCGTGCCCCAGGATCGCGGCGCGCTCGATCACCGCGCCGAGCTCGCGCACGTTGCCAGGCCAGTCGTAGGCGCCGAGCAGCGCGAGATCCTCGTCGGTCGGCACGAGCGGAGCGCCTCCGAGGCGCACGCCCGCGCGCGCGGCGAAATGGGCGACGAGCGGCGGCAGGTCCTCGAGGCGCTCGCGCAGGGGGGGGAGGCGCAGCGGGAAGACGCTGAGGCGGTACCAGAGGTCCTCGCGGAAAGAGCCGTCCTCGACCATCTGGTGGAGGTCGCGGAGCGTCGCGGCCACGATGCGCACGTCGACGTGCAAGGTGCGCGCGCCTCCGACGCGCTCGAGCGTTCCCTCCTGCAGGATGCGGAGCAGGCGCACCTGGGCAGGCAGCGAGAGCTCGCCCACCTCGTCGAGCAGCAGCGTTCCGCCGTCGGCCCGCTCGAACCAGCCCTGCTTGGTCGCGATCGCACCCGTGAACGCACCCTTCTCGTGCCCGAAGAGCTCGGAGTCGATGAGCTCGGCCGGGATGGCGCCGCAATTGACACGGACCATCGGGCCGCCGCGCCGCGCCGAACGCTCGTGGATGGCGCGCGCGATGACCTCCTTGCCCGAGCCGGTCTCTCCGAGGAGCAGCACCGGGACGTCGGTCTCGGCGACCTGTGCGACGCGCTCCATGACCAGCCGAAGTCCCGCCTCCTCGCCGACGATGCCGTCGACGATCGAGCGCCGCGAGAGGCGTGAGAGCAGGGCGCGGTTGTCGGCCTCCGCGGCAGCGCGCAGGCGCTCGATCGTGTGCAGGCGTCGGTCGTTGGTGAGCGCGGCCGCCAGGGGCTCGGTGAGGCGTGCGAGCGCCTCGCGCGCGTCGTCGTCCACGGTGTCGCGCAGCTCGAGCAGCACGAGGCCGGAGATCTCCGCCTCGTCGAAGAGCACGGCCGCTGCGATGCGCCCTTCGCTGGCCGCCCGCCTCGGCGGATGCGCGACGTCCGCGGTGGCCCACGCCGTGGGGTGGCCCGCCGACGCGAGCGCGCGCAGCGTCGTGAGCGCTTCGCGCTCGAGCTCGACCCGCCCGGCGGGCAGGCCGGTCATCGTCTTGCCTGCGCGCCCCATCGTTTCGGCGCGGCCCCGGCCAGCCTCGAGCTCGAGCCGAAGCACGGCGATGGCCTCGACGCGGAGACCCTGCCGCAGGAGCGGCAACATCCGCTCGAGCGACTCGCCCACGTCGAGGTGCCGTCCAGCCTCGCGCCAGATCGCGAGCTCGAGCTGGTCTTGCGGCCCGGCGTGTTCGGGGTCGTTCACGCGGCGGCGTCCAGCAGGGCCCGTGCCTCGCCGTTGCGGAGCCGTGCTGCGTCGTGTCTTCGGCGTCTTCGGGCTCACATCCGTGAAATAGCACGGACCGCGACCGTCGAATATCCCAGGCAAACCGTCGGATATCACGGCTCCTGCAGGATTCCGTTGCTTCTCACGGGGTCTGCCGTGCGGCACGTCGAGTGCTGTCCGAGCGCCCATGGACTGGTCCCCGGCCCCCCCACCTCGCGCGTACCTCGCCCGCGCGCCGCTGTTCTCGTTGTTCCTCGCGTTGGCCTCGGTGTGGGGATGTTCGGGACGCGAGACAGCCGCGGTCGGCGGGCGTCGTGAGGTCGAGCTCTTGCACGTCTCCTACGACCCGACGCGGGAGCTGTTCGAGGCGGTCAACGAGCGCTTCATCGCGCGGCAGAGGCAAGCGAACGTAGACGTCTCGATCCGAATGTCGCACGGGGGCTCCGGGCGTCAGGCGCGCGCGATCATCGACGGCCTCGAGGCCGACGTCACGAGCCTCGCGCTCGCGTGGGACATCGAGGCGTTGGTGCGGGAGGGACAGCTCCTCCCCGAGGACTGGGCGAGCCGGTTCCCCCACCGTTCGAGCCCCTGGTACTCGACGATCGTCTTCGTGACGCGACGCGGGAACCCGAAGGCGGTGCGCGACTGGGGCGATCTTCTTCGAGGCGACGTGTCGGTCGTCACGCCCAACCCGCGAACCTCGGGGGGCGCGCGCTGGACGTACCTCGCGCTCTGGGGCTGGGCCCTCCGGCAGCCGGCCGGCAGCGACGCGACCGCCGAGCAGGCGCTGCGGGAGCTGTACCGGAGGGTGCCGGTGCTCGACTCGGGGGCGCGGGGCGCGAGCACCACCTTCGCCCGCAACGGCATCGGAGACGTCCTCCTCACGTGGGAGAACGAAGCGCACATGCTCCTTGCCGAGCACGCGGCCGACGGCCTCGAGATCGTCACGCCTCCGAGCAGCATCCTCACGGAGCCGCCCATCACGGTGGTCGATCGCAACGCGGATCGGCACGGCACGCGAGACATCGCGGAGGCCTATGTGCGCTTTCTCTACGAGGACGAGGCGCAGGAGATCGCGGCTGCACATCACCTCCGTCCGCGGAGCGAGGCGGTCGCCTCGAGGCATGCGGGGGAGTTGCCTGCGCTCACGCTGTTCACGATCGAGGAGGTCGCGCAGAGCTGGTCGGCGGCCCAGGCGCGGCACTTCGCCGATGGCGCACTCTTCGACCGCATCAGCGAGGGACGCGCGGAGGCGGCGCCGCGATGAGCGCCCCGAAGTCCGCGATTCTGGCGCTTGCGAGGCCGCTCCCGACGCCTCGGCTTCCGGGCTTTCACGCTTCGCTCGCGGTGACGCTGGCCGTGGTGCTCGCGCTCGTCGTGCTGCCCCTCCTCGCGCTCGTGATGGTCGTCGCGCGCGCGGACCCCTCCCACGTGCGCGAAGTGCTCTTGTCGGATCGTACGCTCGCCGCCTACGCGTTGTCCTTCGGCGCGGCGCTGCTCGCGGCGGTCCTCAGCGCACCGCTCGGGCTCGGCATCGCGTGGACGCTGGTGCGCTACGAGGTCCCGGGACGTCGTCTCTGGGACGCCCTCGTGGACCTGCCCTTCGCGATGCCCACGGCCGTCTCCGGCATCGCGCTAACCCAGCTCTGGGGGCCGCGCGGGGCGTTCGGCGCGCTGCTCGCGCCCCTCGGGCTCGAGATCGCGTTCACGCGCGCGGGCGTGGTGCTCGCGTTGATCTTCGTCTCGCTGCCCTTTGTGGTGAGGACCGTGCAGCCCGTCCTCGAGTCGTTCCCGCGCGAGACCGAGGAGGCGGCGGCCTCCCTCGGCGCCGACCGCACGACGACGTTTCTCCGCGTGATCCTCCCGGCGCTGCGCCCCGCGCTGCTGGCCGGCGCCACCCTCGGCTTCGCGCGCGCGATCGGCGAGTACGGCTCGGTCGTCTTCATCGCGGGCAACGTCCCCTTCCGCACCGAGATCGCGCCGCTCCTCGTGCTCGTGCGCCTCGAGGAGTACGACTACGCGGGCGCAGCCGCGATCGCGACCGGCATGCTGGCAGCCTCGGCGGCCATCCTCGCGATCCTCGCGTCCCGCGCCAAGGGGGTGCGGCATGGCTGAGGCGAGCGAAGCACGCGACCGCCACAGAAGAGAGCGCCCGCGCGGGATCGGGCTCGCGGTGGCGCTCGCGTCACTCGCGCTGCTCGCGCTGCTCGTGCTGGCCCCCCTCGCGATCGTGCTCGTCGAGGCCTTCGCGGAGGGCGTCGCGACGTTCGTCGACGCCATCGTGGACGAAGAGACGGTCTCGGCGCTCGGCCTCACCCTGCTCGTCGTCATCGTCGTCGTCCCGTTCCACACGGTCTTCGGGGTCGCGGCCGCGTGGCTCCTCACCCGACACGACTTCCGCGGCAAGGCGCTGCTCGGCACCTTGATCGACCTGCCGTTCACGGTGTCGCCGGTGGTCTCCGGGCTCCTCTTCGTGCTCCTCTTCGGCGCCCGGGGTTGGCTCGGCCCGTGGCTGCGCGAGCACGACCTGCGCGTCGTCTATGCCGTGCCAGGCGTGGTGCTCGCGACGCTCTTCGTCACGCTCCCGTTCGTGGTGCGCGAGCTCGTGCCGACCCTCGAGGCCATCGGGCGCGACGAGGAAGAAGCGGCCGCGAGCCTCGGGGCTTCCGGCTGGCAGATCCTCTGGCGCGTGACGCTGCCGAGGGTTCGCTGGGCGCTCTTCTACGGCTGCGTGCTCTGCGCGGCGAGGGCGGCCGGCGAATTCGGCGCCGTGAGCGTCGTGTCCGGGCACGTGCGCGGAGAGACCAACACGCTTCCCCTGCACGTCGAGATCCTCTGGGGCGAGTACCACACGGCGGCTGCGTTCTCCGTCGCCGCGCTGCTCGCCGCGAGCGGCCTCGTCACGCTCGTCCTCCGGGGCTTGCTCGAGCGCCGTGTGCGCGCGAGCAAGGCGCGCGCGAGCTCGGCGGCGGAGGCGAGCGCAGCGCTCGCGGTCGGGCCCTCGGTCTCCTTCCCAACGAATGGAGCGCTCTCGTGACCCTCGAAGCCAGCGCAGTCTCCAAGACCTTCGGCAAGCACAAGGCGCTCGATGGCGTGAGCGTGAAGATCGACGAGGGCGAGCTCGTCGCGCTCCTCGGCCCGAGCGGTGGAGGCAAGACCACGCTCTTGCGGGTCCTGGCGGGGCTCGAGTCGCCGGACTCGGGCGACGTTCGCATCCGCGGTCAGGAGGTGACGCGCAGCGGACCGCATGCGCGCGGTGTGGGCTTCGTCTTCCAGCACTACGCGCTCTTTCGGGAGATGACGGTGTTCGAGAACGTCGCGTTCGGTCTGCGCGTCAAGCCGCGCGCGCGCCGTCCCGACGAAGCCACGGTGCAGCGGCGGGTGCACGAGCTGCTCTCGCTCGTGCAGCTCGAGGGGCTCTCGGGGCGCCATCCCGATCAACTCTCGGGCGGGCAGCGGCAGCGAGTCGCCCTCGCGCGCGCGCTCGCGGTCGAGCCGAAGATCCTCCTCCTCGACGAGCCCTTCGGCGCGCTCGATGCGAAGGTGCGCAAGGAGCTCCGCGGTTGGCTGCGGCGCCTGCACGACGAGCTGCACGTCACCACGGTGCTCGTGACGCACGACCAGGAAGAGGCGTTCGAGATCGCCGACCGTGTGCTCGTGATCCACGAGGGCCGGATTCACCAGGACGGAACCCCCGCCGCGCTGCTCACCTCGCCGGCGAGCGCGTTCGTGGCGGATTTCGTCGGCGAGAGCGCGATCGTACACGGAACCTTGGGCGCCGCGGGCGCGATCACCCTGGACGACCCTGCGTCGCTCGAGGCTCCCATCGGTGCGCGCGTCTCGCTGAAGAAGGTGCACGTCGGCCGCTGACATCGTCGGGCGCGGGGTGCGGAGAGCGCGCGGCGCGGGCCTCACCGGGGCGCATGCGAGCGCGAGCCCTGGGCCAGGGTCACGTCGTCGCGGGACGTGCCAGCGGACGTCGGCGGCTCCGCGGGCGCGGAGGTCTCGGCGCTTGCGACGAGTCGTTCGAGGCTCGCGATCAGGCTCGGGTTCTGTGTCGGCCGGAGGTGGCGGTCCGCCTCGGCGCAGTGGAGCAAGTAGGACATCGAGTCCTGCTCCGTGAGCGCGACACGGGCGCGCGCCTCGTGCAGGAGCCCCGCGAGGCTGGGGATGTCGAGCGACTCCGCGAGCGCCAGGGCAGACATCAGCACCGAGGTCGCCTCCTTCGTTCGTCCGAGGGCGAGGAGCGCGAGCCCCCGGATGCGGGCGACGCGGAGCCGAGGGATCACGATCGAGGCCTCGGGCTCGGCGTCCCCCACCGCCAGAACACTGGCGCACGCGTCGAGCGCGGGATCGGGGCGACCGGCGGCGAGCTCGGCTTCGGCGAGCGAGCTGGTCATCCATTGCCGCATGAGAAAGTCGCGGGGCGAGATGTCGCGGACGGCCTCGCGCAGGAGCTCGCACGCACGCTCTGGCTCGCCCCGCGAACGGAGGAGGTCCGCGCGCGTGCACGTGACGCGAGCCTCGATGCGGAAGCCCTGCGCGACGAGCCTCTCGAGCTCCTCGAGCGACCGCTTGAGCCCGTCGACGTCGCCTGTCAGCGCGTACGCAGGATGCGCGAAATAGAGGACCTGGACGTCGGTGGACCACGAGCCGAGCGCGAGGCTCTCGGGCTCCATCGCGCGCTCGATCGCCCGCGCGAGGCTCTCTTCGCCACGGTAGCGGTGCTTCACGGCGCGTGTCGCCTGCGCGACGAGCCGGTAGTAGCGAAAGCCGAGCGCGTCGAGCTGCGCGAGGTCCTCGTCGAGGCGTGCGTCGAATTGGTTCACGTCCACGAGCACGCGGAGCCCTCGCGCCGCGGCCTCCGCGAACGTTCGCTCGACCGGGGAGATGGGCGCGAGCCGGTCGGTGCGGAAGACCTCGATCGCGAGCCCGAGCCGTTCGCTCGCCCGATGCAGACGGCCGAAGAGGATGTCGGGCATCGCGTTGACGATCGCGTGCACGGCCTCGGGCATGCGTCCCTGGAAGGCCCGCAGCGGCTCGACCACGCGCACGAGCTCGAGGAGGTCGTCGGCCCGATTTTCGGCGTTGGCCAGCCCACAGGCGTAGGCGTGTGCCATCGCGAAGAGGTACGCGGCGCGATCGGGCGTGGGGCCGCGTGCGCCACGGCCGTGGAGGGCCTCGAAGCGAAAGAGCCAGCGCAGGGTGCCCCAGGCCACGCCGAGCACGGCGCCGAGCAGCGGACCGAACCAGCCGGCGAGGCGGCTCGCCGTGTCGAGACCACAGTGCCGCCGGTAGGCTTCGACCGCGGCGAGCGCGTGGCGAGAGCCGACGGCGCGGTCCGACACCCAGCCTGCGGCGAGCAGCATGCCGCGGAGGCCCATCGTCTCGGCTGCCGGCGCCCCGCGCGCGAGCCGGATTTCGAGGGCCTTTTCGAGCGGCGCGATGCAGTCCGAGAGGGCCTGCGCCTCGTAGAGTCGGTGTCCAGCGCGCGCGAGGTGATAGGCGCCCCGATCGAGCTCGCCCGACTGCACGAAGTGCCAGCCGACCTCGGCCTCTCGGCCCGGGTCGTCGACCAGGTGGCGGGCCATCTCCTCCGCGAGCGAGAGGCTCAGACGCTTCCTTCGCGCGAGCGCGAGCGAGCGGAGCACGGCCTCGCGAAGACCATCGTGGCGGAAGCGGTATCCGAGGCCGTCGCCCATCACGATGCCCTCGCGACCGAGCTCGTCGAGCGCGGAGAACAGGCGGGCTTCGGTGAAGCCCGGGGCGTCGCCACGGAGCACCGTCAGGAGGAGCTCGACCGG
>JBKDQC010000831.1:0-12770 GCA_046342295.1 Deltaproteobacteria bacterium
CGCCGCGAGCAACGCGCTCGTCAGCCTCTCGATCGGAACCGCTCGGTACGATACCTTCTTGGCCATGGGGACGACCTCCTTCGCCCCGATTCTCGTCGGGATCTCGAGGCGTCCCCATGCTTGCTACAGACGACTACGATCCGTTCGCGCTCGAGACCTGCGACGGCATCGACGACGACTGCGACGCGGGCGTCGACGAGTCGCCGGCCGCCGAGATGTGTCTTCCCGCGGGTGGGCGCGAGCAGGCGTGTCGCGCGGGGGCGTGTCGACCGATCTTGTGCGCGCCTGGTACGAGCGACTGCAACGGCGCCGACGACGGCTGCGAGACATTGGGCCCGTGCACGAGCTGCCCGGGTGGCTGCGCCGAGGACGAGGACTGCGTGACTGGCGCATGCCTCCCCTGCGTTCCGCGGGTCGTTCGGATCCCTGGCGCAAGCGCGCCGCCGCGACCGGGAGGGCTGAACGTGCGTTGCTTCGATGGCCCTTCGTCCTTCGTGGACAGCGATTGCCCCGTGATCGAGTGCGGAACGCTGCAGAGCTGGCCCTTCTCGTACTTCGACAACCGCTTCTCACTGGGCGTGACGACCTACACCTCGGCCGGCACGCTGTTGCGCACCACCGAGCTCGTGGGCACGCGCTACGTGTACGCGGCGGCCGCGGACGCCATGAGCGAGACCGTGGAGCTACGCGGTCAGGACGACGCGACCGTCACGGCTCCGTGGACGACCTTCCGAAACCCCTGACGCAACCCGCAGGCTCACCAGTTGCGCATGGCCCCGAGGTCGAAGACGTCGTAGCCAGCCTCGCGCAGCAGCTCGGTCGCGCGCTCGCTGCGAGCGCCGGAGCGGCAGTACGCGACGACGGGGCGATCGCGCGGGATCTCGCTCAGACGGGTGGACAGCTCCGCGACGGGGATGAGCACGGCGCCCTCGAGGTGCCCTTCCGCGAACTCCTCGGGCGTTCGCACGTCGAGCAGCGTCGCGCCTGCGGTGACGAGCTGGTGCGGGTCGCGGGTCTCGGTCTGCGCGACGGCTCCGGACGTTTCGGAGCCACATCCCGCCGTGGCCAGGCCCAGGAGGCCCAGCATCAGGGCAACGAGAAGCGGGGAGACGGTCGGAATCGTTCGTCGTGACAAGGGAACCTCCAGGCGAGCGACGGGTCGCCGCAAGCATCGGTCATCGCAACAGCCGTGCCTCACACGGGGCGGCGTGTCCACACGCGAGCGCCGGCTTCGGCGCCACGTTCGAAACGGCGGGTCGCACCCTGGGCGGGCGCCTTGTTTCACGTTGTTTCACCGGGCCATGAAACGACGCGAAACCGCGCCTGCTGACGCGGTGAAGCCTCGAGACGCCATTGGCACGCCGCTCGCAAAACCACCAAACGGCGGCCACGTCGGCCCGCCGAGGAGGCCTCCATGTTCTCGTTCTTCAGCAACAAGCAGAGCTCTCACGATGGTCGTCGCCGCGTGGCCGAAGGTGCGGTGCTCTTGGACGTGCGCACGCCGGGCGAGTTCGCCGATGGACACGTGAACGGAGCGAAGAACATCCCTGTGCAGGAGCTCGCGCATCGCGTCGCCGAGCTGCCGCGCGGGGTCAGCGTGGTCGTGTACTGCCGCAGTGGCGCTCGCAGCGCGACGGCGGCCCAGATGCTGCGGGCGCGCGGGCACGAAGTGCTCGATGTCGGTCCGATGTCTGCGTACTGAGAGACCGAGAAAGCTGAGAAAGAGAGAATCCCATGCGCGTTCAGCCCTTCTTCGATGCCCGCACCTACACACTGACCTACGTCGTGTTCGACGAGGCCACCCGCGACGCCGTCGTGATCGATCCCGTGCTCGACTACGAGCCCGTCGGCTCATACACGCATACCGAGTCCGTCGATGTGGTCTCGAGCTTCATCCGAGCGGAGAAGCTCCGCGTGCACTGGGTGCTCGAGACGCACGCGCACGCCGATCACCTGACGGGCGCGCAGATCCTCCGGCGGCGCTTCGAGGCCCGCGTCGCGATCGGCGCGGCGATCACGGAGGTGCAGTCGACCTTCAAGGACGTGTTCTCCCTCACGCATCTCGCGGTCGACGGCAGCCAGTTCGACAAGCTACTCGCGGACGGTGAGTCGATCACCGCTGGCTCGCTGAAGATCACGACGCTCGCCACACCGGGCCACACCCCCGCCTGCGTCACCTACCAGATCGGGAACGCGCTCTTCACCGGCGATGTGCTCTTCCTGGACGACTACGGCACCGGCCGCTGTGACTTTCCGAAGGGAAGCGCCGCCGACATGTACGACTCGATCCAGAAGCTCTACGGCTTCCCCGACGACACGAAGGTCTATCCCGGCCACGACTACCCCGAGTCGCTCCCCGGGGGCGGGAGCCGCAGCTGGCGCCACGAGACGACGATCGGAGCCTCGAAGGTTCACAACCCGCAGCTGCGCGCCGAGACCGCGAAGGCGGACTTCGTGTCGATGCGACAAGCGCGCGACAAGACGCTCGCCGCGCCTCGGCTGCTCTTTCCGAGCGTTCAGGTCAACATCGACGCAGGCCGCATGCCCCCGCTCACGAACGGCAAGCGCTATCTGATGACCCCGATCAATCTGTTTCGCCCAGCGGACGAGCTCGGCGAGCGCTAACACGGAGCACGATGACGAGCCCACCACGCGCGCGCCGAACCGCTTACGAGGCCAGGAGCACCGAGCTCCTCGGCCTCCGTACGCGTTTCATCGATGTCCAGCCGAGCAAGTCCGAGGTGGACGCGCCGCCGCTCTTGCTCTTGCACGGGCACGCCTCGCGCATCGAGGAGTACGACGCTCTGGTGCCGCACTTCCATGGTCGGCGCGTGATCGTGCTCGATCTCCCGGGCTGCGGGCTCGCCGACAAGCCGGCCGACACCGAGTACACGCTCGAGCTCTACCAGGACACGGCGCTGGCCCTGCTCGACCAGCTCGGCATCGAGCGGGCAGACGTCGCGGGGGGCTCGCTGGGCGGAAACCTCACTTTGCGTCTCGGGGCCCGCGAGCCCGACCGATTCCGGCGCCTCGCTGCGTGGGCACCCGCGGGTGCGTGGCAGCCGATGAAGCGCTGGCAGCTCGTGTCCAAGATCATGCGCACTGTGCCCGCGCTCTTCTGGCCCGCGATCTGGATCCAGTCGCGCTTCTGGTACTCGCGCGAATGGGGCGGTCGCGACGAGGCGCTCGCCGACGCGTTTCGCTACTACCGCGAGGTGTGGAGCCCAGGCTTTTTCCGTATGTACTGGGACGTGGGCCACGATCAGGCGCGGACCTCGCTGTTCGACGTCGTGCACGCCATCCAGCAGCCCGTGTTCCTCGGCTGGGGCGATCGGGATCACGCGCTCGGCATGGGCGATGGCGTCAAGAAGCTCCATCAGACACTCGCGAACGCGCGTCTGCACGTATTCGCGAAGGCCTCGCACTCGCTCGCGAACGAGCGCACCGAGGAGCTGGGGCGCGCGGTCACGTCGTTCCTCGAAGAGGCTCCGGCTCCGAAGAAGTGATGTGGCACGTGGCTCGCAACGCTGAGCGTTTCATGCAACGTCGCACAGCCCGTCGGATCTCGACTGCACTCTTGGCTCACGCCCTCGCGACCCATGCGGTCGGCTGTGGTGGAAGCGAGCCGCGGTCGGCCAGCACGGCAAACGACCCGGGGGCGGGCGCCTCTCTGCCCGCCTGCGCGCCAAGCACGACCTCCATCGCGTTCACGCGCGCGCCGAGCGGGGCGCGCGAGGTCGACGCTGCCTGGCTCGCGGCGCATCGCTGCGAGGTCCACATCGTCGATGTCCGCGCGCGCGAAGAGCTCGGTCCGCCGCTCGGTCACGTCGCCGGCGCGGAGTGGGTGCCCCTCGATCGGCTCGAGGCCCAGGCCGCGAGCTGGGCGAGCGAGCAGCCCGTGGTGCTCGTCGATCGTTCGGGACGTCGCGCGACCACGGGCGCCGCGAGGCTCGAGGCCCTGGGCATCCACGAGGTCGCCAGCCTCACGGGGGGGATGCTCGCATGGACCGCAGCGGGATGGCCCGTCGAGCAGACCGTGCCCCCGGAAGCTCCGATCACCCTCGTGCCGAGCACGGGCTCGACCGCGAGCTCGCCGGCACGCGCGGGTGGCGATCCCGTGCGCGAGCGCCTCGAGGATCCTGCGCGCATCGAGTGGATCTCGGTCGCGTCGATGATCGGTCCCGGCGCCGAGCACTGCATCGACGGCCGGGCCGGCGGGCCCGTCGTCGGAACCCCGGGTGGCGATGCCGGAGAGCTCGCGCTCGCCCTCGGCGCCGTGGAGCACACGGCACGCGCGGAGGTGGCGCTCGAAGCTGTCGACGACCTGGTCGCGCGCTACGCGACGAGCTTCGGCCGCTTCTATCTCCACACCGACGAGAGCGCGCTCGGCCGGCTCGAGGCGACGCTCAGCACGGACCCACGCTTCGCCTCGATTCGGGACGCCGTGCCCGTCGCCGCGCTCGTGCAGCATCCACCGCGCGAGCTCGAGGGCGCGCTCGCCTCGCTTCTCGCGCAGCCCGAGCACGTCGGCTGCGGTCATTTGCGCCACTTGCTCGAGCACCCCGAGGAGTATGGGGTGCGCCGCGAGCTCACCGAGGCAGTGATCCGGGAGACGCACTTGCTCCGCTTCCGCCGTCCCGAGCTGGTGGACTACGAGGTGCTCGAGGGCGAGCACGAGGAGCGCGCCGTGGTGCAGGTCTTTCTCGATCGCCCCGTGCATGCGTACTCGCGCGTGCCGACGTTCCCCTATCGCGAGGGCGACCCTGCGGCGTTCTTCGTCTCGCACCCCGAGGTCAGCGCCTATCTGCGCGCCGAGCTCGGGAGCTTTCTGGTCGAGCACGAGCCCACGCTTGAGCTCGCCGCGCAGTCCCGGCGTCGCCGACCGCTCGATCGTCGGGCGCTCGATCACGAGCTCGCCGCGCTCGCCGACCGCCAGATCCGCGCCACGCTCCGCCACCTGGCGCGCGAGCTCCCCGTGTACGAAGTGCACATGCGTGCGCCGGGAGGCGACGTCGACCAGCTGCTCCCGGTCGTGAGCGGTCCCAATGCTTCGCTCGGCTGCCGGAGCTACTGAGAGACCGAGAAACAGTCGTTTCTCGGGATCGAATGGCAGTCCGGGGTCTGGGGGCAAGGGGGCAACGCCCCCAGCTCGCGGCGCCTGCGCCGCGGAAGACTGAAGCCCCCATCGACGCGCGCGGGCCGCCCGGCCCGTGCGTCCGAAAATCCGACACAGGTTCGCGCAACGCGCAATGCAACAATGCAGGACCGTCCCGGTCTGGAATGCAGCGCGCAATGCAACAATGCAGGACCGTCCCGGTCTCGAGCGAAGCTCCCGCGAGCGGACCAGGCTCGTTCAGAAGCCGTACTGCGCGCGCAGCGTGAGCTCGGCCGCGGGACGCTCGCGGTTCTGCATCGCGTCGCGGAAGATGGTGGCACCGCCGAAGACCCCGACGCGCACGCCGTGCGTGGCGTCGAAGTCCACACCGGCGAGCGCGGTGCCGGTCTCGTCGCCGCTCCGGTCGAGGCTCGGGTCGAAGTACTCACCGCGCAGCGCGACGCGCAGACTGGCGGTGTCGTAAGGATGCCAGTCCGGCGTGTAGGCCAGCTCCAGACTGGCACCTTGGGCGCGGCTGTGGGCAGAGCCATCGATGGCGGTGGAGTCGAGGTACATCCACTCGGCCTGGGCCCAGAAGCCGGCGGCGGAGAAGGTCAGATCGACACCACCGACCTGGGTCTCGCGCTCGAGAGCGATGGGGGTGAGGCGGCGACCGAGGATCGAGTCGGCCAGAACGCGGTCGACCGCGACATCGCCCGTGTCGATGCCCGGATCGCG
Organism: Deltaproteobacteria bacterium; assembly: GCA_046342295.1. Lineage (GTDB taxonomy): Bacteria > Myxococcota_A > Polyangia > Polyangiales > Sandaracinaceae > JAFLCL01. Next base: position 5,834 of record JBKDQC010000831.1, read on the forward strand.
TGAGCGGGCGTAGCTGCCTCCGATCACGAAGCGATCGCGCGGCCCGCCGGTGACGAGGCGCCCGACGTCCACCATCACGCGACCGACGTAGAGAAAGCGCTCGGGCTCGTTCAGGCCACGTGGCGTGCCCACGCCGAGACGCCCGCCGCCGTTCATCACCGCGAGCCGATAGTGGAGGACACCATCGAAGACTCCTCGGGCACCGCTGTGCACGAGGACGCCGACGTCGCGGAACGTGGTCTTGAGCATCGCCTGCACGTAGCGTGGCCGATCCAGAAAGACGAGCTGGGGCGCAAGCGTGGTCGCAGAGGCACCGAACGGCACGCGCAGCTGTCCGACGGAGAGTGCAATCTCACTCACAGGCTCCCAGGTCGCCGCGAAGTCGAGTAGGGGATTGCCAGGCACCATGAAACCGAGGCGCACGAGCATGCGCACCTGATCCGAGAGACGCGCGTCGAGGCGCAGCACGGCGAAGCGCAGGCGGAAGGAGTCGCGCTCCTCGACCCCCGGGACGGGGCCTTGGACGAGCGTGAGCCACGTCGAGAGGAAGCCGTGGAGCTCGAAGTAAGGCCGTGTGGGCCCGGCCCCAGTCGGCGGGGGTGGCGGAAACGCGCCCGGATCGACTGGCGCCGGCAGCGCGGCAGTGAGATCGAGACCGATCACCGTGGCGAGCGGGCTCGCCGCAGGAGCCGGGACAGCTGCAGCGACTGGCATCGATACGGGGGCAGGCGCCGAATCCGTCTCGGACTCCGTATCGGACTCCGTATCGGACTCCGCGTCGGACTCCGTCTGCGTCTCCGTCTCCGACTCTGTCTCCGTCTCTGAATCTGTCTCCGTCTCCGATGCAGACGCAGCGTCGGACACGGAGATCGGCTCGGTGCTCTGCGCTCGAGAGGTCGCGGGGGAGAGTGCCAATGCGCAGAGACCCAATGCGCAGAGAGCCAGGCGAGCGCGTTCCATGAGGCTCACTTTCGAGGGTGCCAGTCGAACGATGGACCGATGGGGTCCCTCGGGAACCCAGTTTTCCGCGGCGCAGGCGCCGCGCGCTGGGGGCGTTGCCCCCAGACCCCGTACAGCCATTCGATCCCGAGAAACGATTGTTTCTCGGTCTCTCAGTCAATACCGCGCGTCGCGCGGCCTGCCGCCCTGGGGCCAGTCCTCGGCAGCGTGGGCCCAGTCGGGGCGCTCACCGTGGATGAAGTAGTCGGCCACGTCGTAGGCCTCTTGCTCGCTCAGCGTGTTGCCGGCGCCGAGCGGCATGTTGGCGTGCACGAAGGCCGCGGCCGTGTCGAGGCGCGCCATGCCTGCGCCGAGGTTGTACGAGCGCGGGCCCCAGAGGGCGGGGAAGAGATAGCCACCGTCCGGCGCGCGGCGGCCCAGGCCGTCTTCGCCATGGCAGGCGGCGCAGCGCGCGACGTAGACCTCGCGGCCGTGCTCGCGGTTCGGGGTCGGTGGATTGGCAATGCGCACGAAGCCGCGGCCCTCGATCTCGTGGCCTGCGGGCACGTCGCGGGAGAGCCAGGTCATGTACGCGATGATCGCGGCCATCTCTGGGCTCTCGGGGTCGAGCGCGGTGCCGTTCATGCTGCGCTCGAAGCAGTCGTTGACGCGCCGATCGAGCGTGTTCACGCGTGCGTTGCGCGGTCGGTACTCGGGAAAGACGCCGACGATGCCGACCCACGGTCCTGCGCCGGCCACGGTTCCACCCTGGAGATGACAGCTGGTGCAGTGGAGGTCGTTGCCGACGTGCTCGGGGAGCTCCTCGGACGTACGCGTGACGAGCTGCTCGCCGCGCCGGATGGCATCGCCGAGGGGTCCTTCCGGGATGGTCGATCGCTCGGGCACGTGGAGCGGGAAGCGCTCGCTCGCTCCGGGGCTCGCGGTCGGCGAGATCGCGGCCGCAGGTGGCGTGGGCGTCGGGGGCGTGGACGAAGGGCTCGCCGCGGGGCCGCCGGTGACCGCGAAGGTGATCGCCGCGCCCACGAGCGCAGAGACAGGCACGGCCGCGAACAGCACGCCGGGGCGGAGGCCCGCTGCACCCTTGACGCCGGCGGTCGGTACGCTCGCCTCGGAGACGCCCGCCGTCATGACGCGGCTCCCGCCCGAAGGCGCGCTTCCACGTCAGCATGAACGGGCACGACGAGAAGCGGACAGCGCACCGCGCGCAGGACCCGCTCGGTGTGCGAGCCGAGCAGCGTGTCGACGAGGCCGTCATGGCCGCGCGACGCCATCACGACGAGGCACGCGTCGAGCTCGTTCGTTGCCCGCTCGATCTGGGCCTCGATACCGCCCTTGAGCGTCTGGCGCGTGATGCGCAGCCCTTCGGGCACGATGTCGAGAGAGGGCGCCGGCGTGCCGGCGTCGACGTGGAGGAGGATCACCTCGGCGCGCGGAGAGTGGGTGTGGCGTACGAGCCAAGCGGCGGCAAGCAGGGCGATGCGCGTGGCCTCGGCATCGCCCGCGGGCACCACGATGCGGCGCAGATCGAGGGCCCCGTCCGCTTCGTTCGCGAGGCCACGGCCGTCGAGCGGCACCACGAGCGTGGGCACCGACATGTTGCGCGCGACCGCCTCCGCGACGCTGCCCGACAGGAGCTGCGCGAGGCTGCCGCGCTGGTGGGTGCCGGCGACGACCAGATCCGGCGCGACGCGTCGCAGCGCGTCGAGCAGCGTGTCGGTGACGTCCTCGCAGCAGGTGTGCACGAGCGAGTCGCACGCGATCGTCTTGCCCCAGCCGCGCGCGACCTCCTCCGGGTGCGGCAGCTCGCTGCTCGGCGGGCCGCCCGTGGTGGCGTGGACCGTGACGAGCTTCGCGCGGGTGGCCACGGCGAGCGCGGCGGCCGTCGCGAGCACGGGCCTCTCGGCAGGATCGAGACCGGTGGTGGAGGCGATGGTCTCCATCAGCTCACTCCGAGCTGACGGGCCGTGGCGAGCGATGCGCGGGTGATCGGCAGACGCACACGATTCCACTCGCTCATCCCGCCGCGCATCGAGACCACTTTGGTGAAGCCCATCGCTTCGAGCTGGAGGGCGGCCTTGCCCGAGCGCCCGCCAGAGCGGCACACGACGATCACGGGCGTGTCGCGGTTCCACGCGGCCGCGGCGCTCGTCACGGTCGCGAGCGGTACGTGCTCGATGCCCTCGACGCGGCCGAGCTCCGAGACGAGCTCGTCGGCCTCGCGCACATCGACCAAGCGGCCCACCTCGCGGTGCGCGGCGACCCACTCGGGCGCCACCTCGGGGATGCCCGCGGCGCTGCGCTCGACCGGCGCCCAGCGCGGGCCCTCGGGCGGCTCGGCGGTGACAGGCAGGTCCTTGAGGCCGAGGTGCAGATTCGCAGGGACGGCGACGTCGATCTTCTTCGGGTAGGCGAGCTGGAGCTTGCTCATGAGCTCGACGAACTCCGCCACGGTCTTGCCGCCACCGAGGCGTGGATTGAGGCGCGCTTCTTCCTCGACGCTCGTGACCGTGCGGCCCTTGTAGTCGTGGCCGGGGTAGAGCAGGCACGTGCTCGGCAGCGACAGGATCTTCTCATGCACCGAGCGGTAGAGCGTGGACGCGTCGCCTTGCTGGAAGTCCGTGCGACCCGAGCCGCGGATGAGCAGCGCGTCGCCGGTGAAGGCCATCGAGTGGTCGCCGAGCACGAACGTGACGCAGCCGCTCGTGTGCCCCGGCGTCTCGCGCGCCTCGAGCTCGTGCCCGCCGAACGCGATGCGGTCGCCGTCTTTCACGTACACGTCCGCGATGCCGACGCCGGCGCGCTCCGAGAGCACGGTCTTGCAGCCGGTCTTGTCGCGGAGCGTGCCCAGGGCCGTGACGTGATCGGCGTGCACGTGGGTGTCGAGCGCGAAGCGCAGCGTGAGGCCGAGGTCGCGAACCAGGCCGAGGTCGCGCTCCACGTTCTCGAGCACCGGATCGATGATCACGGCGTCGCGGCTCGACGCATCGGCGAGCAGGTAGGTGTAGGTCGAGGACTCGAGGTCGTAGAGCTGGCGGAACAACATGGTGTTTCTCCGGTCGAAGGCCCCGCTCAGCGCGTGGGCTCGGGATCAGTGGGCTTTCGAGTGGGTCGCGCCACGGGTGGAGCACCGGATGTGCCGAGGCGCGCCTCGATCAGTCCAGTGGCCCAGGAGCTCGCGAGCATCGCGACGACGAAGACGGCGACGCTCGTGCCGCCCACCGGCAGGCTCGTGATGGCGGGCCCCGGACAGTAGCCGCCGACGCCCCAGCCGAGGCCGAAGACCGCGGCGCCCAGCACGAGCTTGGCGTCGATGTCCTTGCGGGTGGGGATCTGGAACGCGTCGGCGAGCATCGGCGAGGGGCGACGCTTGACCAGCCAGTACGCCACGCTGTGCACCACGACCGCGCCACCCATCACGAAGGCGAGCGTCGGATCCCAGCTGCCCGTGAAGTCGAGAAAGCCGCGGACCTTCTCGGGCAGGGTCATCCCGCCGATCACCAGGCCCGCGCCGAACAGCAGACCAGCGACGAGCCCCACGAGCGCAAAGGCGCGGGGGCTCTTGATGCCGTTCGATGGGCTCACTGCCCACCTCCGGCCGCGAGACCTCGCATCGCGAGCACGGCGAGCGCGCCGGTCGCGATGAAGATGAGCGTCGCGACGAGCGAGCGGCCCGACATGCGGCTCAAGCCACAGACGCCGTGGCCGCTCGTGCAGCCGTTGCCGAGGCGGGTCCCGACCCCGACGAGCACGCCCGCGACGACGGTGGGCACGAGGCTCGGTGCCACCGTCGCCGTCGCAGGGACGAAGGCCATCGCGAGCAGACCTCCGCCGATGAGCCCCGCGATGAAGAGCGCGCGCCAGGCGCGCTCGACGCCGGGGACGGCTTGCATGAGCGCGTTGAGAACACCGCTGATCCCGGTGACCCGACCATTGAGCACGAGGATCAGAGACGCGCTCAGCCCGATCAGCGCGCCTCCGACAGTGCCTCGCATCATCCAGGTGACATCCATACCGGCCGCTTAGCAGGCTCCATGCCAGGGATCGGACGGTGCGTTCTGCCCTGTGAGAGCACGCAGCGCGCACGGCGAGCGCGCCGGCACGGACCGCTGTTTCAAGGGAGATGAAACGTATGTTTCTCTCGGTTTCACGACGGCCGCACCAAGATGCGCTCGGCGCAGTCTCCGCGCGGAACGCCCCCGAGAGACCGAAGGCGACCTTGCGGAAGGCGTTGGCCCAGTGCTTGATACACGAGGGCTCGTGATCGCCATCGCCGCCATCCTCGCGCTGTTCATCGGTCTCGCCCTCGGCTTGCTCGGGGGAGGAGGCTCCATCCTCACGCTGCCCATCCTCCGCTACGTGCTGGGGATGGACGCGCACGACGCCATCGCCGTCTCGCTCCTGGTCGTCGGGACGACGAGCGTTGCCGCGGTCGTGCCGCACGCTCGCAAGGGCAACGTCCGCTGGCGGACGGGCATCGTGTTCGGCCTGGCCGGTATGCTCGGCGCCTTCGGAGCAGGGCGCATCGCGCACTTCATCCCGAGCTCGATCCTCCTCGGCCTCTTCGGCGTGATGATGATGGTCACCGCGCTCGCCATGATGCGCGGCCGCAAGGCACCTGCGAGCGCGGCGGCCACGAGCGCGGCTGGTGTGGCACCCACGCCCGCAGATCGCCTCGAAGGCACGGAAGAAAGCGAGCTGCCCATCGCGAAGGTGATCGCGGAGGGCTTGGTCGTGGGTGCGGTCACGGGCCTCGTGGGCGCCGGTGGCGGCTTCCTCGTCGTGCCTGCGCTGGTCTTGCTCGGCGGCCTCTCGATGGAGGTCGCGGTCGGCACCTCCCTCGTGGTCATCGCGATGAAGTCGTTCGCGGGCCTCGCCGGCTACATGGGTCACGCGCACATCGACTGGACGATCGCGGGTGTCGTGACCAGCGCGGCGGTGCTCGGCAGCTTCGGCGGCAGCGCGCTTGCCAGCCGGATCCCGCCCGAGGGTCTACGCAAGGGCTTCGCGTGGTTCGTCATCGCGATGGCCTTCTTCATCCTCGGACAGGAGATCCCGCGCGCGCTCGGCTTCGAGCCGCCGATGATCTGGGTGATCGTCGGCTCCGCTTTGGGTGTCGCGCTGGTCGCCGGGATCGGACAGCTGCTCCGACACCTCGGGCTCGTGGGCGGCCCCGCGCCGCGCGAGGCATGAGCCCCACGGATGCAGGGCAGCCAGGACCTGTTACGGTCGGGCATGCCCCGACGTGAAACAACGAGGAACAGCGTTGCAGCGCCCCCCATCTCGCTGAGCGCGAGCCTGCTCTCGGGGGCGCTCTCGAAGCTCGGTGGTGCGGTGCTGGTGCTCGATGCGGGCCTGGCGGTGCGCGCGGGCTCCCGCGAGGCCGATGCCCTCCTCGGCGCACCCGTCGCGCTGGGCATGCGCGCCGTGGACCTGCTCTGCGGCGATCGGCTCGATCGCCCCGTGGCGCAGGCGCTCGCGCGGGGCGAGCCGATCACGGCGACCGTCCTCCGGCCGCGCGTCGATGGCACGCTCCAGCACCTCTTCGTGCGGGCGCACCCGATCGAGCCCTGGGACGCGGGGCCGAGCCCGGGCTACGTGCTGACGCTCGAGGAGGTCGATCCGAGCATCACCGGCGACGCCCCCGAGGTGCTCGCCGGGATCGCCACGCGAAGCCCGCGCATGAAACAGCTGTTTCGCGTGATGAAACGTGCCGCGCTGCGCGATGCGACGGTGCTCGTGCGGGGCGAGAGCGGGGTCGGCAAGGAGCTCGTGGCGCGCGCGATCCACACGCTCTCGGGACGCGCCAAGGGGCCCTTCCACGCGATCAACTGCGCGGCTCGCGCTGACCGGCCTCGGGCATGTTCGCCGACCACTCGGTGCCGTCGATGAGGACGGCCACGTCGTAGCGACTCGAACGATGGGGCTCGCTCACCTGGCGTGCACCGCCGCCAGGCCGCCGCCACTCCGGCAGCCGAGG
>JBKDQC010000832.1:0-4337 GCA_046342295.1 Deltaproteobacteria bacterium
GGAAAACACAGGCTCCGAAAACACAGGCTCCGAAAACACAGGCTCCGAAAACACAGGCTCCGAAAACACAGGCTCCGAAAACACAGGCTCCGAAAGCACAGGCTCCGAAAGCACAGGCTCCGAAAGCATAGGCTCCGAAAGCACAGGCTCGGAAAACACCTCCGAAAGCATGGGCTCCGAAAGCACAGGCTCGGAAAACACAGGCTCCGAAAGCACAGGCTCCGAAAGCACAGGCTCGATCTCCGGCGCCGCCTTCGACTGCGTCAGCTCCGATCCCGTGGGGCCCACCCGCGGGAGAACCTCGGGGAGCACCTCTGCCCCCGGTCGCGGAGGCAGCGGCGGGGGCTTCGACTCCATCGCGTCGAGCGCTGCCTCGATCTCCCGGTCGAGATCGTCGAGGCTCGGATCGAGCTCGACCCGAGGCGCCCCCGGCCCGAGGTCCGCCGGCGGCATGGCGCGGGGCGGTCCCTGCTTGAGCAGGGGGCGCCGGCGCGGCGGAGCCGCGCGCGGCAACGCCGGGGACTTCAGCGGAGCGGCGGGAGCGTTCTCGGAGTAGAGACGCGTCTCCTCATCGAGGTTTGCGAGGAGATCGTCGAGATCGAGCTCCGGGCTCATCGGGCGATGGGTGGTGGGTGAAGGGGCCCGCTCGGACCTGCGCACTGGCGGTCGGCTGGCGGTCGCGTTCGGGAGGGCACCCGGCGGGGGAGTCGTCGGTCGCGGCATCGCGGGCGCCGTGGCGTGCGAGGGCTCGCCCTCTTGCCCAGCCCCGCCCTGGCGCCTCTGACGGAGTCGAGCGACCTCCGCCGGGTCCGGAGGCTGGTAGAGCGCGCGCGCGGGGGGCGCGGGCGGCTTGGGTGGCGGCCTCTGCGGCATCGGGCGAGATCGCGCCTCCGCGGAACCGTCGAGGTCGCGCTCCCAGTCCGACAGGGCTTCGTCCCAGTCCAGCTCGAATGCGTCCTTGTCTGTGGGGTCGGTCAATCGGGAAACCTTCGACGAAGAGTTCGGAACCGGATCGTTCAGCCGAGCGGGCGCCACCCGAAGGCGGCGCGGGCAGCGATCGTGTCGCTGTCGAGCCACTCGCGCGCGAGGGACGCGGCCGCTGGGCTCGCCGCGACAGCCTCCGGCTTGGGGCTGCCCACGAGCGCGGAGAGGCCGCGGGCGAGGTCACCCGAGACGAGGACCGCCGATCGTACGAGCGACGCCTGAAGCTGACCGGCCCAGGCCGACACGGACGCGCGATCGACCGCGGCGGCGAGCTCGGCGAGGCGCTTCTGGCGCTTCGCGGCGGGCCTGGCGACCGCGCGCGCCAGCTCGGCGAAGCCGTCTCCCCCGACCGCGCCGGAAATCGGGGCTCCGGCCGCCGCCGCGATCGCGAAGATCGCGGTCTCGACGGCGGAGGCGCCGCCCCGGGCGCAGCGCGACGCCAGCGGCGCAACCCCCGTGCGGGCGGCCGCCGCAGAGAACGCGGCGTCGTACGCGATCGTCTGCGGGCTTCGGGCGGCGCGACCGAGCACGTAGAACGGACGGCCGAGATGGGCGCCCCCGAGGACGCCCTTCGCTTCGCCCGCGACGTAGACGTCGCCCGGGCTGCCCATCTGCGCGGAGATCGCGTGCACCAGCTCCACCGCGCTCTCTCCGCTCCCGCGCATCCGGAGGTCCTTGCGGCTCGCGCCAAGGACTCCTGGCTCGAGCGGATCACCCTCCTTGAGCACTTCGCAGACGAGCTTCGCCAGATCGGCGACGGCCCCGCTCGGCGGGTCCATCACGACCCGGAGCGCAGCGCCCTCGAGGCTCCGTAGCCGCGACGGATCGAGCGCAGGCGCACCGCTGGGGGCGCCTTCGAGGGCCCTGAGGAGCTCGAGGGTCGCGCCCGACGCGCCCCAATCGCCCGCCAGCCTCGCGACCCGCTCGAGACGGGTCAGGTACGCGCTCGAGACGGGATCCACGGACCGCCGCAGGGCTCTCAGCACGGCCTCGACGCGCGGCTCGACGTCACCGGCCACGGGAATCTCCGCGAGCGACTCGACGGCGTCGACGTCGTCGGGCTTGGCCTCGAGCGCGTTCCGATACGCGCCCGCGGCGTCCTCGAGACGCCCCTCTCGACGTGCGAGATCACCGAGCCTCCGATAGGCCGCGGCACGCTCGTCCGGATCGCCCGCGCGAGCGGCGGCCTCCGTATGCGCGCGCGCGGCGTCCTCGAGGCGGCCCGTCCGTTGGGCGAGCGCGGCGATGCGCTCGTACACCGCGCGGTCCGCCATGCCGAGCTCGGTCTCGATGGCGCTCAGCTCCGCGAGCGCGCCCGCCGGATCTCCCAGCTTCTTCTCGAGGAACTCTGCCGCCCCGAGGCGCGCGATGCGACGCTGGCTCGCGGGCGCGCTGCGCGCGGCGGCGAGGGCTCGCAGGGACGCGACGGCGTCGTCGAAGGCCTCGCGCTGAACGTGGAGCTCGACCTGGAGCGCGAGGCCGCCGACATGCTCGTCTTCGAGGAGGAGGAGGTTGTCGAGCGCAGCGAGGGCGTCGTCGACCTGCCCGAGGCCGCGAAAGAGCCGCGCCTGCTCGTAGAGCAGAGGCGCGAGCAACTCGGGCTCGTCGAAGACCTCCGAGCGCGCGTTCACGAGGTCGAGGAGCGCCGCGTCGTCGCCTCGCTCCGCGAGGAGGTCATGGAGACGCGCGTACGCGATGTCGCGCTGCGGGTCGATCGCGAGCGCGCGCCGGCATCGGTCCTCGGCACCCTCGAGGTCCTCGAGCTCGTCCATGAGGACCGCCGCCGCCTCCTCGAGCAACTGCGCCTGCAGCTCGCCTTCGACGTGGCACGCGAGGCTGTCGCAGGCCCGCACGACCTCCGACCACCGGCGCGCCTCGCGCGCGGCGACCCGGAGGGCGTCGAGCGACGCGACGTCGTCGGGGCGCGCGAGGACGATCGCAGACAGCGCCGTCACGGCCTGATCGCCGCGGCCTGCGGCGAGCGCCCAGCGAGCCTGCGTCGCGAGCACGTCGGCGGGAGCGCCGCGGGAGACGTGACGCGCATGTGCCGTCGCGAGCTCGGCCATGTCGCTGCTCTCGCCCCGGAGCATCGCGTCGAGATGGATCTCTGCGGAGACGAGGGCCGGATCCGGTCGCAGGTCGGGCTCGAGATTCTCGAGCTCTGCGACGCGCAGAAAGGCATCGTCATCCATCTCGCCATGGAGGAGGGCGATCCTCAGAGAGTGGGCCACGAGCGCGTCGGCCGAGCTGCCGGCGCCATCCTCGTTCACCATCGCATCGCTGAGCGACAGCCATGCACCGGCGCGCCCCGTCCGCACGCCCTCGAGGGGATCGGCGCGCAGCGCGAACGCGTCCCCGAGACGGTGCCTCGCCCGGGCGCGCACCCCGGGCTCCGCGCCCGGCATGCTCGCCAACGCGAGGGCGGCCTCGAGGCCCGCGGTGGGCTCGTCGAGGAGGCCTTCGAGGGCCGCGATGCGCGGCCCGGCGTCGGCGCTCCTCAAGGCCGCGAGCAGCCGCCAAACCGGCGCGAGGGTCCTTCGCGCCTCGTCGGCCCGCGCGAAGTCGCCCGCGCGGAGCGCGGCGCGGGCGCGGAGGTGCAGGACGTCGGCTGCGTCCGGCGCGAGGAGGCCCGCCTCGGTCGCGCAGCGCTCGAGGAGCGGCGCGTTGCCCTCGAGCTCGGCGAGATGGGCCGCCGAGGAGAGCTGCGCCGCGACGGCCTCCGGCGGCTGCCCTCGCGTGGACTCCTCGAGCGCACGGCGCCGCATCTCCACGTCGCCGAGCGCGCGGCCGACCTCGGCGAGGAGCGCGCGCAGGTAGAGGCTCCCCGGGCCTGCCTCGAGCGCCTCGATGAGGACGGCCTGGGCCGCGTCGAGCTCCCCGCCCCGGACGAGCGCGCGGGCCTGCGCGGCTCGATGCGCGGCGGCCAGCTCGGGCGCCCCGGCCGAGCCCGCGAGCAGCCCGTGAGCCCGCGCGAGCAGCGCGTGATCGCCCGCGCTCGACGCGACGGCGCGGGCCCCCGCGGGCGCCCAGGAGGCGCAGGCCGGATGGGCGAGCGCCTCGAGCGCGAGCGCGACGCGGCTCGCCTCGGGCGCGGCGTGGATGGCCGTGAGGCGCCAGGCCGACCGCTCGGGCGCCGAGGCGTGATCGGAGGAGAGGCCGTCGAGCAGATGTGGCCCGAGGGCGCCGAGCGCGCCGGAAGCGCCCAGGCTCATCGCCACGAGCGCGAGATCTCGCCAGACCTCCCCCGGCGCCGAAGCCTCCGGGCTCGACGCGAGCGCCGCGAAGGCCGCGATCCTCTCCTCGAACGCGTCGCGGCGCCCGCGTGCAGCTTCGATCCCCGCGAGCTCTCGTAG
>JBKDQC010000833.1:0-2249 GCA_046342295.1 Deltaproteobacteria bacterium
TCGTCGTCGTGCATCCCTTCGACCGCCTCGCGGATCGCGGCGAGGCTCTCGTCGCGGCGATCATCGCCCGCGTTCTCGACCGAGCGGCTGCGGTCGAGCACGAAGATCGTCGCGACGCGATCGATGCGGCTCGCGAGCTCGAGGCGCGCGATCGCGAGCGCCGCGCAGAGAGTCGCGAGGAGCATCGTGCCCTGGACGAAGCGTCGGCGGACGCCCGCGTGCGCGGCGGGGAGCGCGCGCAAGCGCAAGGCCACGACGAGCACGAACGGGATGCCCAGCGCGAGCCAGAGCGGGGCGGCGAAGCTCCGCATCAGCTCGCACCCTTGCGCGTCGCCCACAGGGCCTCGAGCGTGAGGACCACGAGGAGCATGCCCGCGAGCCAGGCCCACGCCTCGCGCGGCTCGGCGGCATCCTGCACCGCGACTTCGGCGCCGCCCGCGCGCGTCACGAAGCGGGCACGCGCGCGCGGATCCGACTCGGCTGGTGACAGCAGGTTGCGGAGGGCGAAGAGGTGGCGACGACCGACGGTCGCCTCGAACACGCCGGCGAGCGCCGGCACCTCGACGATGGCGACGCCGCCGCGCGAGAGGCCGCGCGCGCTCGAGCCGTCGGGGCAGCGCACATCGACCGTCGCGCCGTCGGGCGCGGGCACGCGAAGGGGCTCGCCGATGCGGTCGGCGCGGATGCCGCCCTCGGCGCGGCGCGCACGGGCGCGCTCGAGAACGTTGCGGAACAGGATCACGAAGCCCGGCTGGTCCGGCAGGTCCGACTGGTCCGGGTCGAAGCCCAGGATCGTGACCTCGCCGCCGGGGTGGGTGAGCGAGGAGAGCACCGCGCCGTGATCGGTCTGAACGAGTGGGCGCGCCTCCGCGCCCGTGATCGTGCGCATGGAGGCGATGTGCACGCCCGCGAACGAGACGAAGCGGAGGCGCGGGTCGTCGTCCTCCCAGCTGAGGATGCGGGGGCTCGAGGCGGCCGCGGCGAGCGAGACGCCGAAGACGGTGCTCGCCGTGGGCGCGACGACGATCGCATCGCCCGGAGGAGGCTCGGCGGGCGCCTCGCCGGCGTACACGAAAACGCCGTCGAGCTCGCTCTCTCCCGGGGCCGCCTGGCGCTCGGCGAGCGAGGCGAGCGAGGTCTGGAAGAGCTCGACGTCCCGATCCGCGAGGAGCACGCGGCGGACGGAGGCGGGGGCGGCCCCGACGAGGAAGACGGGGATGCGCCGCGCGCCCGGGCTCGGGGCGACGACGAGATCGTCGAGCGAGAGCGCGTCGCTGGCTGCCGGGGCGCCTCGGTCGGGGTCGTCGCTCGCGAGCTCCACCCTCACGAGCGCGGCGCGGCCGTCGGCGTCCGGCGGGAGCTCTGCCAGCATGAGCACGCTCTCGGGCTCCTCTGGCGCGAGCTCGACACGTCGGGAAGCCACGATCCCCCGACCTTCGATGCTCGCCGTGACCCAGCGCGTGGCCGGGGTCGCCGCGAAGCGCACGGCGCGCACGAAGATCTCGGCGCGGTCGGGGGCGCCCTCGGTCGGACGCGCGCGGACGTCCACGGCGACGATCGCGTCGTGCGTCGCGTCGCTGCCGACGCGCTGCACCTCCACGGGCACCGAGGCGGCCAGGGACTGCTCGCCGTCGCTCGCGGCGTCCGTGATCACGACGATGCGCGAGCCCGGCGGCGCGTCGCGCATGCGCTCGGCGGCCACGGCGACGGCGCGCTCGAGCGAGGCCTCGGCACCGCGCACGCGGAGCTGGCCGATCGCACGGCGGATCTCCGCGCCGTCGCTGGTCGGCGCGAGGAGCACGGCGGGCTCGCTCGCCGCCTCGACGAGCATCAACGTGCCGCCGGCGGGGAGCGCGTCCGCGACGGCGAGCACGTGCGCGCGCGCTGCGTCCATGCGGTCTCGGCCGCCCACGTCGCGGGCGCCCATGGAGGCAGAGGCGTCGACGACCACGGCGAGCCGCGCGCCGCTCGGGACCTCGCCGATGCCGGAAGGGCGCGCGAGGGCCAGGGCGGCGAGCGCGATGGCGAGCGCCTGGAGGAGGAGCGAGACGTACGGCACGAGCCTCTGCCAAGGCCTCTCCGCGCGCATGTCGCGCACCGCGCGATCCCAGAGCAGCGTGGAGCCGACGATCCGCGCCTCGCGCTTGCGGCGCAGCACGTAGAGCGCGATCAGAGGCGCGAGCAGGCCGAGCCAGGCGAGCGAGAGGGGCGAGAGCAGGCCCATGCTCAGCGTGCCCCCTGCCGGAGAT
>JBKDQC010000834.1:0-3094 GCA_046342295.1 Deltaproteobacteria bacterium
CCTCGAAGCGAACGACCGTTCCCTCGGAGATCCCGTGCTCCCGGGCGAAGCCCGCGTTGACCTCGAGGACGAACTGGCTGACGCCAGGCACCTCGCGCCCGTCATCGGTCTCGGGGGTGGCGTTCTCGACGACCCCGAGCACGCGCATCTCGCTCGTGATGAAGATCATGTCGAGGGGGATGTACGTGTTGTGCATCCAGAAGGTCAGCTGACGCGACCTCGGAAAGAGGAAGATCATCCCGGCATTCGGGTCCATGTGGCGCCGAAACATCAGGCCGCGCTGGGTCTCGGCGGAGGTGCGCGCGACCTCGACGTCGACAACCACCGGCGGCGCCCCCGGAGGCTCGAGCACGACGCGCGCCCGCGGATCCTCTTCTCGGGCCCCGATCGCCTCGTCTCCCTGCCGGTCGACGGATCGGGCAGGCGTCGGCCGGTCGCGCTCGGAGCCGCGCGTGCTGTGCCGCTCGCCGCCGCTGCCGCGCTCGCCCTCGCCGCCCGAACACGCAGCGAGCGCGATCGCGACCGCGGCGAGCGCTGGCATCGGACGTCGGTGGGCGGAAACGCGCATGCAGGAGTCGATACCACAGACACCGACCGGGGGCCGGTCCGTGGGCATCGACTTCGACGCGCTCTCACGGGGTGGAATGGCCTCTCCGCGGCCACGAGCGCCCGGGCCCTCGATCGACATGCCGGCGCGGTGGCAATAACTTCGACGCCCATGAAGCCGCGTGTGTTCTTGCTGGGCGCCGGCCCAGGCGACCCCGAGCTCATCACGCGCCGCGCGGCGCGGCGGCTCGCGACCGCGGACGTCGTCCTCTACGACGCCCTCGTTCATCCCGACCTGCTCGCCCTCGCCAAGCCCACGGCGGAGAAGATCTGCGTCGGCAAGCGGGCGGGACGTGTGTCCGAGCGGCAGGACGAGATCCACCGACGGATGGAGCACGCGATCACCGCCGGCAAGACGGTCGCGAGGCTGAAGGGCGGCGACCCCTACCTCTTCGGCCGCGGGAGCGAGGAGGCCGAGTGGCTCGCGTCGCGGGGGATCGCGTTCGAGGTCGTGCCCGGCGTGCCCTCCCCGCTCGCCGCGGCCGCGTACGCGGGGCTGTCGCTCACCCACCGAGACAGCTCGAGCAGCCTCGCGTACGTGACGGCGACCGAGTCGCCGCAGAAGAGCCAGGAGACACACGACTGGTCCCGGCTCGCGACCGCGACGCAGACGATCGTCTTCTTCATGGGGCTGCGGCGCTTGGCCTCGCTCATGGAGACGCTCATCGCGAACGGCCGCAGCGCCGAGACGCCCGCGGCGGTCGTCGAGCGCGCGTCGCTTCCCGCGCAGCGGACGGTCGTGGGCACGGTGGGCACGATCGCCGCGTTGGTCGAGCAAGCCGCGCTCGGCACCCCGGCGCTCGTGATCGTCGGCGAGATCGTCCGCCTGCGCGAGCGGTTGCGCTGGTTCGACACCCTTCCGCTCTTCGGGGCGCGCGTGCTCGTGCTGCGACCCGAAGGGCAGGCGGACTCCATGGTCGAGCTGCTCCGCGACGAGGGCGCCGAGCCTGTCGTGCGACCGATCCTGCGCATCGTCGCGCCGACGGATCCGGGTCCGTTCGAGCGCGCGGTCGCCTCGCTGCGCAGCTACGAGTGGGTCGTGCTGACGAGCGCCAACGGCGTCGATGCGGTCTTTGCCGAACTGACCCGCCGCGGGCGCGACGCGCGCGCGTTCGGCGAGGCGCGGGTCTGCGCGATCGGGCCCGCGACGGCCTCGCGTCTGCGCGAGCGCGGGATCATCGCCGATCTGATCCCCTCCGAGTTCCGCGGCGAGGGCGTGGCGGACGCCATCCTCGAGCGCATCGCCGGGCGGGAGAGCACCACACGCGTCCTCCTGCCGAGGGCGGAGATCGCACGCGAAGCGCTGCCCCGCTTGCTCACCGCGCGCGGCGTGCCCGTCGAGGTGGTCGCGTCCTACAGGACCGAGGGGCCGAGCGAAGAGACCCAGCGAGCGATCGCGCGTGCGATCTCGCAGGGTGAGGTCGACGTCGTCACGCTGACCTCGCCCTCGTCGATCGAGCGCCTGCTCGAGGCGCTCGCCGTCGCGAGCCCGCCGGTCGATCCCACGACCGCGCTCCGGGGCGTGCTGGTCGCGTCCATCGGGCCCGTCACCACGGAGGCCGCGACCAAGCTCGGCGTCCGCGTGGACGTCACGGCCACGACGTACACCGCCGAGGGCCTCGTCGACGCGCTCTGCCGCCACGTCGAAGCGAGAGGCCCCGGGCGCGGCTGAGCCGCAACCGATCTCGAGGGCGAGGCCGATGTCGAGGGCACGAGGCCCTGCACCTCTGGGGGCACCGCGGTACCGGTCACGTCGCGAAACGCCGCGCGAGCCCAGCGCTGTTGTCGGCGATCGCCGAACCGTGCGAGTGTGAAGGATACGTTTCCCATGCCCCAGGAGGAGACCATGTCTCGATGGACGACGATCTCGACGGTGGCCTTGGCGACAGTGTGGCTGGGGGCGGGTTGCCTCCACGAAGAGGCTCCCCTTCCACCCGAACCGACGCGTCGCGACGCTCGCGACGTTGCGCGGCGCGACGCTCCCGACGTTCCTGCTCCCGACGCGGACCGGGATCCACCTTCGACGACCGAAGAGCCCGACGCCAGCCCGTGGGTCCTGGTGGTGGAGAACGGGTCACAGAGCGGCGACATGGGGGACATCCGAGGCTTCTCGGGCGCAGCGACCAATCACGCCGCTGGGAGCTACGACCCGACCTATGCGAGCGTCCGCCTCGACTCCATCGGGGATGGCTGGTGGGTGATGAGCGCGATCAACATCTCGGGCGACCTCGCCGGCCCCGCCTTCGCTCCGGGCACGCGGCGCACCTTCACGACCGGGGTCTACGACGGCGAGGCCGCCGTGTCGGTGACCGGTTGTTCCGGCCCGGAGTTCGGCAACTACACGTTCGATGCCGGGACCGGCGACGTCGAGATCTCCGTTCAGTCGTTGCCCTCGGGGATGCGCCGCATGAGCTACGAGGTCCGCTTCTACGACGGCGCGGTCACGCGCGGCTCGTTCGACTACCGCATCGAGCGCCAGAGCGGGATC
>JBKDQC010000835.1:0-3469 GCA_046342295.1 Deltaproteobacteria bacterium
TCGAGGAATTCCTGGCGGCAGGCCGCGTGCGTGCGCTCGATCTGCGCGAGGCGGAGCTGAACCGCGAGATCGCGCGCAGCCAGATCGACGAGGCGCGCGCGCGGTGGTTGCCTTCGTTCACCGCGACCGGGGGGTACACGCGCAATGAGGTTTCCGTCGTCGTCACGATCCCGGGGGGCTCGCAGGCGACGATCACGCCGCTCGATCAAGCCGACCTCACGCTGCAGGTCAACGTGCCGCTGATCGACGTCGGTGCGTGGTTGTCGTTCGCCTCGGCCGAGGCCGGCGCGGACGCGGGGGAGCGCCGCGTGCGGGCGGCGCGCAGCGAGACCGATCTCGCCGTGGCGACGGCCTACCAGCAGGTGGTGTCCACGCGCGCGCTGCGCGAGGCGGCGAGGCGAGGCCGCGCGGCCGCGGACGCTGCGCTCGTGCGGGCCCGTGCGCGCGTCGAGAGCCAGCTCGCCTCGGATCTCGAGGTGGCCCGCGCCGAAGCCGAGCTCGCCCGCACCGAGCAGCAGATCGCCGACGCCGAGCTGCAGGTCGCGCTCGCCGAGCGCGCGCTCGAGGCCCTGACCGGGCTGGTCGTCGGTGCCGAGCGCGCCTCGGTGCCGCCCGACGATCTCGTCGAGCCTGTTGCGCTGGCTCGGAGCGGCGAGCTCGACACGCTCGCGGAGGTTGGGGCTGCGGACGAAGATGTACGTGCCGCACGCCTCGCACGCGACGCCTCGCTGGCCGCGCTCGCGCCGACCGTGTCCGCGTTCGCGCGTGAGCGGATCACCAACGCGGCGGGCTTCGGGCCGGGCGCGATCTGGGCGATCGGCATTCAGGCGAGTCTCACGCTCGACTTCGCCAGGCCCGCGCAGGTCGGTACGCGCGAGCGGCAGCTCGAGCTCGCGGCGCTGCGCCGGGAGCGCTCTCTGGAGAATGCGCGGACGCGCGCGCTCGAGGCCCGCGCCCGTCTCGTGGGGAGCATCGCGCGCACACGCGCCGCGCGCGCCCAGGAGCACGCGGCGCAGAGGGCGCGGGACGTGGCCGTGGCACGGCACGAGAGCGAGCTCGCCACCCAGCTCGACGTGTTGACGGCCGAGCGCGAGCTCGTCTCGGCCGAGGGCGCGCGGATCCAGGCCGAGGGCGATCTGGTCGTCGCGCGGCTCGCGTATCGGGTCCGCACGACCGGCGCGATCGACGCAAGCGACGGAGGTGGCCGATGAGCCCCCCGCGCGTCGCGCGCAGCGCGATCAAGAGCCACGGCGGGAGGTTGCGGCTGATGTCGCTCCTTGCGTGGCGCATGATGTTCTACGACCGGGCCAAGCTGATCGGGACGCTGCTCGGAGTGATCTTCGCGGCCGTGCTGATCAACCAGCAGCTCGGCATCCTGATGGGCCTTCTCCAGAAGAACACGATGTTCGTGGACAACGCGAGCGCGGACATCTGGATCTGCCCGCCGTCGACCGAGCAGTTCCAGCCCGGCAGACGCATCTCGATCTACGCGCTCCAGCAGGCGCGCGTGGCGCCGGGCGTGGCCTGGGCCGAGCCGCTGCTGATCGGGGGCACGACCATGCAGCTCCCCACGGGTGGCGGTGAGTCGGTGACGCTCATCGGCACGCGCGCGCCACGTTTCGCGGGAGGCCCATGGAACATGGTCGCCGGCGATCAGCTCTCGATCCGCGAGGCCGACACGCTCGTCTTCGAGGACTCGCAGCGGGACGATCTCGGAGGCCTGAACCTCGGCGCGGTGCGCGAGCTCGGTGGCCATCGGGTGGTGGCGGGCGGCTTCACCTGGGGCCTCGGGCCCTTCGGCCCCCCCTATGCGTTCGCGGAATACGACACGGCGAGGGAGATCCTCCGCGTGGGCCCCGACGAGGCGAACTTCATCCTCGTCGGCGTGAGCCGCGGCGAGGATCCCGGCGCCGTCTCGCGGCGCCTCGCCGCGCTCTTGCCCGAGACGCGCGTGATGACGCGGCAGGAGTACTCGAGCGCGACGGTCGCCGCGCTGCTCCGGGATCAGCTCGGAATCTCGTTCGCGACCTCGACCTTCTTCGGGGTGATCGTGGGCTTCGTCATCGTAGCGCTCTCGATGTTCTCCGCGGTGGTCGACAACAGTCGCGAGGTCGGGACGCTCAAGGCGAGGGGGGCGACGACCTTCGATCACGCGAAGCTGCTCTTCGTGCAGGCGGTCGCATACGCGACAATCGGATGCACGCTCGGGCTCTTCCTCGTCACGAGGATGGCCGAGGGCATCCGCAGCGCGAACCTCGTGCTCGTGCTGCCGTGGTGGATGTTCGCGGGGACCTTCGTCTTCATGGTGCTGCTCTGCGTCGTGGCCTCCTCGCTCGCGCTCGTCCGCGTGCGCTCGGTCGAGCCTGGGATGGTGTTCCGATGAGCGGCGCGAGCGTCCTCGAGGCCGAGACGACACTCTTCGCGCGCAACGTCACGAAGACGTACGGCAGCGGCGCCGTCGCGTACCAGGCGCTGCGCGGCGTCGACTTCGAAGCGCATGCGGGTGAATTCGTGATGCTCAATGGCCCCTCCGGGAGCGGAAAGACGCCCCTGCTCTCCATCCTGGGCTGCGTGTTGACGCCCACGAGCGGCGAGGTGCGCATCTTCGACGAGAGGGTCTCGGGAAAGCGTGAGTCGGCGCTCCCGCGTCTCCGCCTCGCGTACATCGGGTTCATCTTTCAGGGCCACAACCTCGTCGCGTCTCTCGACGCCCGCGACAACGTGGCCTTGCCGATGCGCATGCGCGGCCATGCGGTCCGAGACGCCAACCGAGAGGCCGAGCGCCTCCTCGTACGGGTCGGTCTCGGCGACAAGCTCGACCGACAGCCCCGCGAGCTCTCCGGGGGTCAGCGGCAGCGTGTCGCCATCGCGCGAGCGCTCGCGGGCAGCCCCCCGATCATCCTCGCCGACGAACCGACGGCGAGCCTCGATGCCGAGACCGGTGCCACCGTCACCAATCTCCTCAAGGACATGGCCCGCGAAGGCGGGCACACGGTCGTCGTGGTCACGCATGACAACCGCATCTTCCACCTGGCCGATCGCATCGTTCACATCGAGGACGGCCACATCGTCGATCACCCCGTCTGAGGGCGGGGTACGGAGAAGCCATGTCGACCCTGAAGAAGAACGCCGGCTCGCTGATCTTGGTGCTGCTCGTGATGGGCCTCGGTGTCGTCGTGACGCGCACGGCGGTCGCGGGGCCGCAGACCACGCCGCGCGAAGTCGACCGCCTCGCGGCGGCGCGCTCCGAGGTGCCCCCCGGTCAGCACGTCGACACGATCCTCGAGCGGCCAGAGGGTGAGTTCGTCGGAGGCCTCGGCGTGGTCGAGCCCCGCGAGCCGGAGTCCCGACTCTCTCCTGCCGTGCCCGGTCGCATCGTGCGCATACACGTGGTCGAGGGCCAGCGCGTCGAGGCTGGTACGACGCTCCTCGAGCTGGAGAGCTCGATCGAGCGTGCGCAGCTCTCGGC
>JBKDQC010000836.1:0-3929 GCA_046342295.1 Deltaproteobacteria bacterium
CGGGCAAGCGCGCGCGCCGCCCCCCGGAGGGCTCGCCATCCCAGTCGGTGAACACCGCAAAGACGACGGTCAAGGCAGCGGCGGCGATGCGACCGCCGAGGAGCCAGTTCGTCGCGCTCTCGAGCGCGACGCCGTCTCGCCACCTCCGTTCCGTCGGCATGCGGATGTACTGCGCCTGCGCGTCGAGCACGGAGACGCCGAGCCCGATCGTCCCCGCGACGGCCAGCACGGTGAGACTCAGTGTCACCCCGAAGAAAGCAGGTGAGATGCCGGTCGATGAGCTCGCATCCTCCGAGGTCCGCTCTGCGAGCATCCGCGTCGCCTCCGTCTCCACCCGAGCCGGCTCCGGGGCAACCGCGTCCGGGTCCGACTCGTCGAGCACCAGCTCGAGGCTCGAGCCAGGGGTCGAGTCGAGGCTTCGCTCGAGCACCCGATGGCCACCCCAGTTCGCCCTCACGACGTGGCTGCCAGGCTCGAGGTACAGCTCGGCGCGGCCCGTGCTGACCGACGCCACCCGGCCGTCGACGGTGAGCCCACACCCAGGCGTGCACGTGACGACGACGTGCACCACGAGCGGGCCACATTGCGCGAGCACCTGGCTCGCGAGCTCCAGGCTCGCAGGGTCGGAGGGATAGAGCGACCGCGCCTGCATGGCGCGGGTGGCTGCGATCGCGTGGTGGCCTGCCGCCTGATGCATCCGCATGGCAGAGCGCAGCGCCGGTGCGCTGGGGGCCGTTTGGTTCGCGAGGTCGAAGAACTCTGCGGCCGGGGCCACATCGCCCCGCACCTGCGCGCGTTGACCCTGCTGGAAGGCCTGTCCTGCAGCCTGGAGCTCCTCCGCCGACTGCGCGCCGGTCGTCGACGCGAAGATGAAGGAGAGGCAGACGGCAAGAATGCCGGGGTACACCGGAGGCCGCGTGTGCGCGTTCATCTCGTTCCCTCGGAATGGCGACATCTCCCCGGCGAGGGTACTCGGGCCGGAGCCCGGGCCGCTCACGAAGAACATGTTCGGGTTCTTGGCGACTGGGCTGGCCATGCCCGTACGGAGCTCGGGCGGCCGTGTGTCGGACGCCCCTCGAATCATCACGGGGAATCGGGGCTCGGTCTCGGCGCCGGGGGGGTCGGCTGATCCTCGCGGATCGAGTAGCGCACGAGCGAGCGCAGGATGTCGTTGCGCTCGACGTTCCCGACGATGCGGCGCACATCCTCGTAGATGGAGGGGTCCACGAGGAGCCCGCCGATCGTTCCGCGTCCCGCGCGGACGTCGGCGACGATGGCGCGGACGTCCGCGCTGATCGCGGTCAGGTTCGAGACGAGGTCACCGGCCTCGTCTCCGTAGAGCAGCTCGTGCATGTTGCCCTCGCCGGTCCGCACATCCCGGAGGATCGAGGCAGCCTCGCCCGCCGTGTCCGCGAGGCTCTGGACGAGGCGTACGCCGTCCTGATCGTAGATGAGGCGATGGACCGTACCGTCGCCCGTCGCGATCTCGTCGGTGATCAGGCGCACGTTGCGCGAGGTGCGCGCGAGCTCCGAGGAGGCGAGCTGTACGGAACCGAGGGTCGAGGTGATCCGGTCCGCGAGCGCGGGATCCGTCAGGAGGCGGCGGACCGTTCCGTCTTCTTCGCGGGCCATGCGCGTGAGCTCGGCGATGTTGTGGCCGATGTCGCGGAGATCCTGTCGGAACTGCTCGTCGGCGAGGGTCTCGGTGAGCAGGCGGACGTTCGCGATCGCGGGGCGCGCTTCGTCGATGGCCTGACCAGCCGTCGCGAGGGCACCGAAGAGGCCACCTCCCTCCTGCGAGGTGACCGTCCCGCCGTCAGGCAGCGCCTGTCCCGTGCCTGGGGTGACCTCCACGAGCTTGTCGCCGAGCAGGCCCTTGCTGCCGATCGAGGCGAGGCTCGTCGCTGTGATGAAGCGCGCGTTGTCCTCGCCGATCTCGAGCACGACCTCGCAGCGCCCGTCGTCCCGAAAGCGGACATCGCCGACGGTACCGACGTCGAGGCCCGACATCCGGATCGGCGAGCCGGGCCGCAGACCGTCGACGTTCGAGAAGACCGCGATGTAGCTCCGCTTCGCACTGAAGAGCGCGCTCCGGTTGCCCAGCGAGAAGACCAGCACGGTTCCCACGATGAGCGCGAGCGACACGAAGATGCCGACGCGGAGCTCGAGCGAGCGACCCTGGCTGGGCATGCGCCCTGTGTGTAGCGTGCCGTGCCTGCCGAGCCAACAAGAGAAGCCACAGAGCCTTCTCGCGCGCTCAGGGGTCCCGGGCGAGGAGCGCGCGGTCGAGCTCGCGGGCGATGAACGCGTCGATCGCCGGGCCCGGAGCGTGTTGTCCTTCGACGACTTCCAGCCGCGCGTCCCACCCGTGCGCCGACAGGCGCTCGTAGAGCGCGAACGTGGGCTCGAAGGGGACACGCTCGTCCTCCCGCGCGTGCACCCCCCGGATGCTCACGCGGCTCGGTGGAGGACCGGAAGGCTCGAGCGGGGGCGGGAGCCACGCAGCCATGGGCAGCGCGAGCGTGACCAGCTCCGGCCGCTTGGTGGCGAGCGCGAGCGCGAGGTGTCCGCCCTGCGAGAAGCCCACGAGCACGGGGCCACCTCGGGTCGGGCGTGCGCGCACGAGCACTTCGAGAAGTGTCGCGAGCTGCGCGGCGCGGGCGTCGAGGTCGGTCGCGAGCTCGGCCGGGCGACCATCGCGCACCCGCAGCGGGGACCAGGCGCGACCGGCCTCGAGCCGTACCGGTCCCTCCGGCAGCACGAGTCGGTAGGGGCGGGCGCGGCCGAGGTACGGGCGTTCGGGCACGCGGGGAGCGTCGCCGAAGCCGTGGAGCGCGATGACGAGCGGTAGAGGCAGCTCCACTTCGTCGGTTCCGACGACGACCTCGAGGAAGCGGAGCTCGCCCGCGCGTCCCCACCGAGCCCAGAGCGGAGCCGCGGACGGGTGCCGCTCGAAGCCAGCGGCCTCGGCGCGCGTCGCCGCCGGAAGCGCCGGAACGCCACACCCCGAGAGACACAGCGCCGAGAGGCACAGCGCGAACCACGGGGCGAACCATGGCGCGAACCGCGGGGCTTCGGCGGGCACGGAGCGGGCGACCGACGGCGTCGACACACCGGCCGAATAACACGGCGCCGGCAAGCGTCGATCGGGCCGAGCTGCGCGCGGGCCGACCCATTCGAGCGGGCTGTTTCTTTGATCGCCCGCCCGCGGGGCCGCATGCTGGAGAACGAGGCGACGATGACCAGCCTGCCACCCTCGCGCATCCGCAGCGCGCCGCCCGAGAGGAGCGCGGGGTCGCTCGTGCGGTGGGCCGGGGGCGCGCTCGCCGCGGTGCTGCTCGCCCCCGTCGTCCCGAACGTCGCGCGCGCGCAGCAAGAGCCGCTGTGGAGCACGACGCCTGCGAGCGCCGCCTCGATGTGCTTCTACGAAGCGGCGTCCTCGGAGGAAGGCGTGGTTCCGCCCGCGGATCCCGCGCCGAGCCCGCTCGATCTCGCGGCCTCGCATCCGCTGCTCGCCGACCGCTTCGAGCTGCTCCATGTCGAGAGAGAGCTCGAGCGTCTCCGCCACGAGGCGGGCGCAGTGCATCCCAACCCCTCGCTCTGTGCCCTCGAAGCGGCGCTCGCGAGCCCGAGCTCCGCGGTCGCAGCGCGCGCCCGGGTGATGCAGGTGCGCTGCCTCCTGCTCGTCGACGACCCCTCCGCGCCGGAGAGCCTCGAGGCGCTGCTGCGCCGCTATCCCGAGCTACCCGACGAGGTCGCGCTCCGCCTCGAGCAGGCGCGTTCCCTCGCGCGCCGGGGGCGACACGCGGAGGCCGCAGCGGCGTTCCGGGCGATCGACCTCGCGCACCCAGGCGCGACCGAAGGGCGGCTCGCGCGCGAAGGGCTCGCCGCGCTCCTCGAGCAGGGGCACGAGGCCGTCCCCTTGAGCC